>CANRKD010000062.1 GCA_947631105.1 uncultured Bacilli bacterium | reverse complement strand
TTCCCCAATTTTCAGCATCAGAAGAGGACATTGTGTTAAAATCTGGAACTGCAATATTAATTTTTGTATCTATTTTTCCAATTATTTCTGATATAGTATTCTTCCATGCATCTTTTTTAACTTGATTTTCTTCTTTTTCAAAATTTAATTTCTCGATATCACTTATGTATATTTCTAGTTCTTTCTTATTTTCTTTTAAAGCAGTAATAGTTGTTTGTTCATTTTCAACTTCTTTTCTTATGCTTTCTAATTTTTCTTCCACTTTTTGTACTTTCTCATCTTCTGTTTCAAATACAATGTTTGATTTTGAAATAATACTTTCAACAAACTGTATGCATTTTTCGTTTAAATTATATTCTTGTCCAAATAAGAATGAATATATTTCATCATCATTAAAAATAACATAAGCAATTACTTCATATTTTACATTATTTTCTGAATATGTATAATATCTAATAAATCCACAATCATATTCATTAACTTTCTTTTTATCCTTACTTATTAAATCTTCGTCTTTTACTCCCATACCTAAAAAATATTCATTAAGAGCTTCATCTATATTTGAGTTATCGACACTATAATCATTAAGTTGTGAGTAAACCACCATTAACATCGTATCATCAGTTGGATAATAATAGTTATACTTGTTATTTCCATCTATATCCTCTTTATTTTTCCATATATTAGATATATAATATGTCAATCTTCCTTCTTTTATTTCTGTATCTAATGGCTCTTGTAGTATTTTATCTATTTCGATGGTATTAATAAAAAAATATATCCCAATTATTATAATTCCTATAGTTGCTATACATAACCAAAACCACCATTTTGTATAAAATTTATTTTTCTTTACATTTTCCTCCATATTTAACTCTCCCCCCCTTTTATTTTATATTAAAATTATATCAAGAAAAATTAAGAATAGCAATAAAAATTGTAAATTTTTGTCAATTTTTATTCTCTATTGTACTTATCTTCCAAAAAACTTGCTTGTTCTTCTGCTATCTTATTATTTACAACTGCTAATTCACGTATAGCTTTAATATCATTCCATTTCATACATTTTAAATAGCCTTTTACAGTTAGTTCAATATATTCTACAATTTCTTCAAATTTTAAGATTCGATAATATAAAAATGTCTATTGACGAAGTATTAAATATATGCTATTATAATTATAGAAATTGCAACAAGGTCAAGTAATTGATGTAATAAAAAGGACTAGGAAACTTGTAAAATTTTCCCTAGTCTTTTTTATTGTTGCTATTTACTCAAATGTTTTATTATGTAATAAATCAATATAAGCTGTAGCAACTAAAGACCGTTTCTTTTTGAAACGGTTTGAAGTTTTTGTGTCTATCAAATTTTTATAGTCTTGTAATCTAATTTATATCAAGGCTTATAAAGAGTTTAGCGAAAGCTTATCTTCGTGTCCTAAAGAAAGATGTCCAACAACTTATTTTTCTTTATATCTAATAAAAATTTTAGGTTGACTATCTTCAAAAGATGATTCCAGAGCACTTATATCAACATCATCAACATTACCAATTAATTGTTTTCCTTCTATATTCGGTACAAATAGCATTCCATTAAAATCTACATTTAGGTACCCTTCCATCATTGAAAGTGTTCTAATAGGAGGAAGGATTTTACCACTATAAATATTTGCATATTTTCCATTATTAATATCATCTATAATTCTTATTACAGTTGTTTCATCTAATTCATATTTATCTTTTACATTATATGCGTTTCTAAACGGAAAATACCTACCTACACGCACTGAGTTAACATTAGTAGCAGCTGCAAATTTTAGTAGGTTTCCTAATTCATTATAATTCTGTTTAGTCATAATAATACTTAATCTAACATTTAATCCATAATTAACAGCTTTTCTAATATTAATTAATACTTGATCTAGCAAGTCTATTCCACGCATTTGTGCATAAATATCATGGGTTAAAGATGGAATACTTATATCTAAACATTGAATTGTATTTTTTAAAAATAACCACATATCTCGAGTTATAGGAGATGCCGCATTAGTAGATAAAGATATATATGGTTCTTCATTAGCTTCACGGTATTTTTTTATAATTAATGTTATTTTTTCCTTTAAAAGTGGATCAATTAAAGGTTCTCCGCCACCAATAACTAATCTTTCTGGTAATAATTTGCCAATAAAATCTATGATCTCTAAATAATGATCTTTTTCCATAACCCCGTTATCACTAGAAATACAATATGGACATTTCAATAAACAATCACTTGTACTTTCATAACACAAATTTTTCATAATTTTTTCCATAACCTCCTTACTTAAATAATAGATGCATATTGGTTTTCAATATGTAAATGTGTTTTTCTAAATTGACAAATATATCAAATTCAATTTATAAATATTTTATCAAAAATTCAAATATTTTAAAACTCGAACCATAAAAGTCCGAGTTTGGTATCAATCTGGTGGGCAGGGATGGATTCGAACCATCGTACTCAAATGAGAACAGATTTACAGTCTGCCGCCTTTAGC
>CANRKD010000061.1 GCA_947631105.1 uncultured Bacilli bacterium | reverse complement strand
GGTTCAATAAAGTAGGGGATATGGAATCTTGTCATAATTTGCGTCCCATAGTAATATTAAAATCAGGATTAAAAACAGCCAGTGGTGATGGAACAAGTGAAAGTCACTGGAAATTAGCTTCTTAAAGTGTAATTTTTAATTGACTTCATTTTAGAAAAGTAATAAAATAAATATGTATTTATTTCTATGGAAAAGATGAGTAAAAATATTCTTCTTTTAAAGAGAGAGCGGATTGGTGGGAACGCTTAAAGAATATATTTTGAAAGACGCCTTTTCAAAACATAGAACGCATTGGATGCGATAAAATTTTTAAGAGTACCTAGTAAAGTAAGGTGGCACCGCGGAAAATATTTCGTCCTTACGTTTATTAGGTTTTTTTATATTTTAAAGGAGGAATTTTGTATGATTTTGAAACCTAAAGGGACATATGATATGATTAACGAAGATGCAATAAAATTACAAAAAATAAATAGGCTTTTTGAATATTTTTGTGATTTTTATAATTATGATTTTATTCGAACACCTTTATTTGAAGCTCAAGATTTATTTCACCGAAGTGTTGGGGATACTTCTGATATTGTTACGAAAGAAACATATGATTTTAAAGATCGTGGGAATCGAGATTTAACTCTTCGTCCAGAAGGTACTGCAGGAGTTGTTCGTTCTTTTATTGAAAATAAAATGTATGGAGAAAATTTGCCCAAAAAGTTTTTTTATAATGGAACAATGTACCGCTATGAAAGACCGGGTAAAGGAAGAAATAGAGAATTAACACAATTAGGTGTGGAAGTGTTGGGAAGCAACGATCCGGCCATAGATGCAGAAGTAATTTCTTTGCCTTATCGATTATTTGAAGAGTTAGGTTTAAAAGATTTAAATGTTAAAATTAATAATCTTGGTTCAAAAGAAGATAGAAAACTTTATCGTGATGCTTTAGTAAGTTATTTGGAACCAAATATAGATTGTTTGTGCACTGACTGTCAAAACCGTTTTAAAACGAATCCTTTAAGAATTTTAGATTGTAAAGTGGATAGAAATAATGAAATATTGAAAAATGCCCCTAGTATTTTAGAGTATCAAAGTGAAGAATCAAAGAAACGTTTTAAAAAAGTAATTGAATATTTAGAATTATTAGATATAGATTATGAAATAGATGAAAGGTTAGTTCGAGGTTTAGATTATTATGATTATACGGTTTTTGAAATTACTAGTTCTGAGGAAATATTAGGTAGCGCAAATACAATTGCTGGAGGAGGAAGATATAATCATTTAGTAGAAACTTTGGGTGGTCCAGATATTCCTTGTATGGGTTTTGCATGTGGAATAGAACGCTTGATGCTCGCAATAGATGATGATCACTTTAGTAAAAAAAGACCATTAGATTGTTATATATTATATGTAAATGAAGAAGAAAAAATGAAAGCGATCAGCTTAGCTCAAGATTTGCGTATTTCAGGCGTAAGTTGTGATTATGATACTATGGGACGATCTTTAAAAAGTCAGTTTAAAGAAGCAGATCGAAATTATGCTGAACTTTTAATTCTTCTAAATAGTGAAGACTTAAAAAAAGGATTAATTACTGTAAAAGATAATTTAACAAAAGTAGAAACAAAAATAGATGAAAATGAAATTATAGATTACATTGTTTCTAATGGATAAGGTGATAAAATGGATTTAAAGACACTTTTTGCTTCTTTAAAACAGTATTTAAATAAAAATATTAAATTGGATGGTTGGATACGAAATCATCGACGTCAAAAAGAGTTTGGTTTTATTGATTTTAGTGATGGTACTTGTTTTAAACATTTACAAATTGTGTATGATAATAAGTTAGAAAATTTTGAAGAAATTAGTCATACGTTAGTAGGTAGTGCATTGCATATCGAAGGTAAAATAGTGAAATCCCCAGGTAATCAAGAAGTAGAAGTACAAGCGACTAAAATTATAGTATTAGGAACATGCCCAGAAGATTATCCAATTCAATCAAAAAGACATACAAGAGAGTTTTTAAGAGAAATAGCTTATCTTCGTCCTCGAACCAATCTTTTCCAAGCGGTATTTCGTGTGCGTAGTGTTGCAGCATTTGCAATACATGAATTTTTTCAAAATCAGGGTTTTGTTTATTTTCATGCACCGCTTTTAACTTCGAATGACTGTGAAGGAGCAGGAGAAATGTTCCAAGTAACTACTCTTCCTTTAAATCAAGACATAAAAGAAATTGATTATACTAAAGATTTTTTTGGCAAAATAACTAATTTAACAGTAAGTGGTCAATTAGAAGCGGAAACGTTTGCTACTGCGTATAAAAAAACTTATACTTTTGGGCCGACTTTTCGTGCGGAAAATTCAAACACAAAAACTCATGCTGCTGAATTTTGGATGATTGAACCAGAAATGGCTTTTTGTGACTTAAATGGTGATATGCAAGTAATGGAGGAAATGTTAAAGTATATAGTACAAACTGTTTTGGATAGGTGTCCAGATGAAATGCAATTTTTGAATGATTTTGTTGAGAAAGGACTTATAGAGAAATTAAAAAAATTGGTTTCTAGCAAATTTACTCAAATTGACCATAAAGTTGCTATTACTATTTTAAAAAATGCAGACATCAAATGGGAATTTGAACCAAACTATAAAGAAGATATTGCAAAGGAACATGAAAAATATTTAACCGAATATTTTGATGGGCCAGTATTTATAAAAAATTGGCCAAAAGATATTAAAGCCTTTTATATGAAATTAAATGCTGATAACAAAACTGTCGCCGCTGTTGATTTAATAGTACCTGGAGCTGGAGAATTAATGGGTGGAAGTCAAAGAGAAGAATCTTATGAAAAATTAG
>CANRKD010000060.1 GCA_947631105.1 uncultured Bacilli bacterium | reverse complement strand
TTTTTAGAAATAGAAAACAATCTATTTCAAACGATGAAAATATTAGTAATGCAGTAGCAATGGTTGAATATAAAGAATCTATATTTAAAAGAATAATAGAAAAAATTAAAAGTATATTCACAAAATAATATAAAAGGATTTTAAAGTTTATAGGATACATTTAGAATATTAAAAATAATTAAACTTAGGAATTTACCACTGGTGTCAAATTTATTTTCAAAAAGTATTGTCTAATTAAAAAAATTATGTTAAATTAAAAACATAGTTAATAGCAAGAAAAATTACATTTGTATATACAAATCTCGTAATCTATTGCTATAATTAATTTTGAAACGGATAATAAGGTGTTTTTGCAAGTGATGTTTTTCGCATACGTCCCTTGCTAAGGCACCAAACTATTAAAAACTCGAACGAAAACAGTTTGAGTTTTATTTCATATTTACTAAAGTTAATTTGAAAATAGAAAAACATGTATTTATAAAGGAGTTAATAATGAAATTTTCTACAAATAAAGAAAAGGGAAATTCTGGTTTAGGAATTGCAATAGCATATTTTTTTATTATTTATTGTAACTGAAGATATGTCTATATATTTGTTACCAATTAAAATCATAGAAAATAAAAGTACAATAACATTAGGGAATAAATACAAAAAATACAAAATTAAGTAATTGTAAAAAATAGAAAAATGTAAATACCCTAAAATGCTTAACATCTTGATTTTAACTTACAACTATGTTATAATTAAATTGTTCGTTAGTATAGCGAAAACTTTGCAACGAAACTTTCAAAGTGTTGGAGGGAATAATCTTTAAACTACAAAAAATCAGGCAAAATTCATCAGAGATTAAACAAAGAAGGAGGCAACAAAATGAAAATTTACGCAATGGTGTCTGACACAAACTTAAAGCTCCTTCAATTGTTCTTCATAATGATTGTAGCAGGAGCTACTGGAATAGTTATGTTCTTGTTCTTTATTAAAATGGGTTACTCAAAACCATTAAAGGAAGTGAAATTCCTAAGTGTAGCAAAAGTGACCAAAAAAGAACATCCCGAAAGAATTAATTTTAACAATATTATTCGGTATGGGAAAAATTTAATAATTCAAAATTATGATCGCAATGAACTATTCAATGTATTTCTGGTGTATAACGGAATAGAGTACTGCATAAGCGACAAAGAGCTATATCAAAAAGTAGCAGTTGGTGATATCATAGGAGTTATTGTTCATAAACAATACAAACAAAATGGAAAGTTAAAAAAAATATACCTGAGCGTAAAAGATTAAAGATTAAGTAAAAGTACCATAGTATTCTGTGGTGCTTTTATTTTATGCTCTAAAAATTCATAATTGAAGACAATAGATTTGACGTAGAAAATATTATAATTAATTTATGTGAAAATAATATATGGCGTAGTAGTATTTGAATTATTAATATTTTTCTATTGTAATCTTTTTTCTTTAATGATATAATCCTACTATATATAAAAATAAAAAGGAGAATTTAATGTTTTTTACTAACAGTTTTTCAAATCCATGGATGATGATATTATTAATATGGCTAATTGTAGACAATATAAGTTATTATTTTAGCAATCCAGAAGCATTATGGGCATTAATATTGTCAATACCAGGAATTTTAATAGCAATTACATTCCATGAATATGCACATGCTCTTGCAGCCGATAAATTAGGAGATGATACTCCAAGAAGAGAAGGAAGATTAACTTTAAATCCATTAAAACATTTAGATCCAATAGGAGCAATTTTACTTTTAACAGCAGGGTTTGGATGGGGAAAACCTGTACAAATTAATTCAAATAATTTTAATAGAACAATAAGCATAAGAAAAGGAAATGCAATAGTATCTTTAGCAGGACCAGCGATGAACATAGCTCTTGCAATAATTTTTTCTATTATTTATGGATTTTTAAATGCTTTTGGAACTAGTTTTTTACTTACTACAGCAGGCAGTGTATTAAATTCTGTTATCATTTATACAATATCTATAAATGTAGGATTAGGAGTATTCAATTTAATACCATTGCCACCACTTGATGGATCAAAAATATTATTAGCATTTTTACCATCAAAAGCAAGAACATGGTATATGAACCATGAGTATATTTTATATATAATTTTTATAATAGTATGGGTAACTCCATTAGCTGGTTTAATTATTACTCCAGCAATAGATTTTATAAACTCAGGATTATTAAAACTAATAAATATGATAATTGGATTAGGAGCATAAATGAAAGATATATATGTACTAGGAATTGAATCAAGTTGTGACGAAACAGCAGCATCTATTGTAAAAAATGGAAGAAAAATATTATCCAATATAATAAATACTCAAATAGACATCCATAAATTATATGGAGGAGTTGTGCCAGAAATTGCATCAAGAAATCATATACAAAATATATCTGAAGTAGTAAAAACGGCTATGTTGGAAGCAAATATAAAATTTGAAGATATTGATGCTATTTCGTGTACTTATGGACCAGGATTAGTAGGAGCTTTATTAGTGGGTCTTTCTTATGCAAAGGCACTAAGTTATGCACTTAATAAACCGTTAGTTGGCACTAATCATATACAGGGACACATTGCAGCAAATTATATAACATATAAAGATTTGAAACCTCCATTTATTTGTGTAATGATGTCAGGAGGCAACACCCAAATAATACATGTAAAGGACTATACAGACTTTGAAGTATTAGGTAGGACTAGAGATGATGCGATTGGAGAAGCATTTGACAAAGTAGCAAGAATTATGGATTTAGGCTATCCAGGTGGACCTAAGATTGACGAATTAGGAAAAAATGGACAGGCTTCAATAGAACTTCCTAAAACACATTTTGAAAATTTAGATTTTAGTTTTAGTGGAATAAAGACAGCAGTCATTAATTTACATCATAAAAATCCAGAAATAAACAAAGCGGATTTGTGTAAAAGTTTT
>CANRKD010000059.1 GCA_947631105.1 uncultured Bacilli bacterium | reverse complement strand
TGCTATATTTATTTTTATTAAAAAAGAAACCTTATTTGGCTTCTTCTTGGGCTCTTGTTTCCCTAATTACAGTAATCTTAATTGTTCCTGGATATTGCATTTCAGATTCTATTTTTTCTTTAATATCTCTTGCAATTTTATAGCTGGTTGAATCATCAACTTCACTAGGTTTTACCATAACTCGCAGTTCTCTACCTGCTTGCATTGCAAATGTTTTTTCAACTCCATCAAAGGAATTACCAATTTCTTCAAGTTGTTCTAAACGCTTAATATAATTTTCTAAAGAATCATTTCTAGCTCCAGGCCTAGCTGCAGATAAAGTATCTGCAATCTGAACTAATGTCGAAATAACAGTTAACTGCTTTTCATCACCATGATGAGATGCAATTGCATTAATTACATCTTTATCTTCATGATATTTTTTAGCTATTTCTACTCCTATTTCAACATGTGACCCTTCCATTTCATAATCAATCGCTTTACCTATATCATGCAAAAGACCTGCTCGTTTAGCTAAATTTACATTTTCCCCTAATTCTGCAGCCATTAAACCAGTTAAATTAGCTACTTCTATTGAATGTTTTAAAGCATTTTGGCCATAACTAGTCCTAAATTGCAACTTCCCAATTAAATGAACTAACTCTGGATCAACATTCATAATCCCTAAATTAAATAAAGTATCAGTTCCTAATTCCGTAATCTTTTCATTAATATCTTTAGACACTTTATTATATACTTCTTCAATTCGTGATGGATGGATTCGACCATCTTTAATTAAGGTTTCAATCGTAAGTCGAGCAATTTCTCTACGATAAGGATCAAAGCTTGAAATTACAATCGCTTCTGGAGTATCATCAATAATCAAATCAACTCCTGTCACCGATTCAAGGGTTCGTATATTACGACCTTCTCTCCCAATAAGCCTACCTTTCATTTCATCATTAGGTAAAGTAATTGTACTAACAGTTTGCTCACTTGCCACGTCTTCAGAATATCTTTGCATACTTGTAACAAGCAAATCTTTTGCTTTATCATTAGCTTTTAATTTTGCTTCACTTTCTTTTTCTTTAATATAAGAAGCAATTTCTAAAGACATATCATTTTCCACACGTTTCATAATCATATCTTTAGCTTTTTCACGAGAAAAGTTTGCAATCTTTTCTAATTGCTGTATTTCTTCTTTTAATAAATCATCCATTTTAACTTCTTTTTCAGATAGTTCTTTTTGTTTAACTAATAAATTATTATCTCTTTCATCCAATAAAGTATCTCTTTTCTGTAACATTTCTTCACGTTTATCTAAACTATTTTCTCTCTGAATCAATCGAGATTCTGAATTACTAATTTCTTCTTTTTTTATCTTTATCTCATTTTCCATTTCCTGTTTCATTTTATAAGTTTCTTCTTTTACTTCTAATAAAGAATCTCTTTTATATGTATCTGCTTCTTTTTTTGCATCTAATAATAATTTTTCTACTTTTTTCTCAGCCTGATTTAATTTTACATATTGAATTATTTTAATAATAATTACCCCAACAAAAATACCTATAATTAAAGCTAAAATAATGGATACAAAATTATTATTCATTTTTATTCCTCCATTATTTAAATAATCTATAGCAAATTCATTATAATCATAAATAAATCTATCTACATATCAATTATAAAGTTTTAATAAAAAATTAGCAATAAAATTTTAAAAAACAAAAAAACTTTCTAATTTTATATAGAAAGTTTTTACAAAAATTTTATTCACTATCTGCCTTTTTTATAAACCCATAATGCTCACGTATTTTATTTTCTATTTCTGCTTTAATATCCGGATTTTCTTTTAAATATATTTTAACATTTTCTTTCCCTTGACCAATTTTTTCACCATTATAAGCATACCAAGCCCCGCTTTTTTCCATAATATTTAATTCACTAGCAATATCAATAATTTCTCCTTCTTTACTTACACCTTCTCCATACATAATATCAACACTAGCCGTTTTAAAAGGGGGAGCCACTTTATTTTTCACCACTTTAATATTCGTTTTATTTCCAATCACTTGATCTCCTTGTTTAATTTGCTCAGCACGACGAATATCTAAACGTATAGTTGAATAAAATTTTAATGCTCTTCCACCAGGTGTAGTTTCAGGATTACCAAATAAAACTCCAACTTTCTCTCTTAATTGATTTATAAAAATAGCAGTTGTTTTAGTTTTGTTAATGGTACCGGATAATTTTCGCAAAGCTTGACTCATTAATCTTGCTTGCAATCCTACATGACTATCCCCCATTTCACCATCAATTTCCGCTTGAGGAACTAAAGCAGCTACGGAATCAATAACAACTATATTTACAGCTTCGCTTCGTACCAATGCTTCACAAATTTCTAAAGCTTGTTCTCCTGTATCAGGTTGAGAAAATAATAAATCATTAATATTTACACCTAAATTTTTAGCATAAACAGGATCAAAAGCATGTTCAGCATCTATAAAAGCAGCTCGTCCTCCTTCTTTTTGAACTTCTGCAATAGCATGTAAAGCAAAAGTAGTTTTTCCAGAAGATTCTGGACCATAAATTTCTATAATTCTTCCTTTAGGATAACCACCAGCTCCTAAGGCTATATCTAAAGCTAAAGAACCACTGCTAGTTACATCAATTTCCATATGTTCTTCTTCACCAAGTTTCATAATAGCACCTTTTCCAAATTGTTTCTCTATATCTGCTAAAACTTGTTCTAAAGCTTTGTCCTTGTCTTTATCTTTATCTTTTGTTAATTTCATGATTTCTCCTCACTTCTAAGTACAAGTCCATTTTATTATATTAAATTCACTTTGTCAACATTTTTTCGAACAATTGTTTGTTGAATTTTGGAGCAAAATTTTAACAAAAAACAAAAAAGTAACTATTATTTTTTACATATCTGTTTACTTTTTGGTTAAAATAAAAACATTTTATCTTATTATTTTTTTATAGAAATTTTTAGAAGAATAAAAAGAAATAGAAAAAATAATAAAGAAAGAACACTCAAATAAAGAGTGTTTTTTATAATGAAT
>CANRKD010000058.1 GCA_947631105.1 uncultured Bacilli bacterium | reverse complement strand
CTATACATACATACATACATACATACAACACACTAAAAAATAAAAAAGAGAGAAATTTAAAAGAGGAAAAAATTGTAAAAACTGTAAAAAAAGAAATAGAAAATATAATAAGACCAATGTTAGGATATGGATAATGTTCTAATATTGGTTTTTGCGTTTAAAAAAGAAATGGAGGAAGAGATATGAAAGGAAAAATAAATAAAAGAGGAATAAGCTTAATAGTGCTAATAATAGTGATAGTAATAATAGTAATACTTACTACAACAGTAATGGTAACAGTAATAAATTCAGGAATAATAGATAATGCAAAAGAAGCGGTGATATTAAATACAATAGGAAATATAAAAGAAGAAATAGCATTTGAAAATCAAGAGATAATATTAAATGGTGGGAAAGTAGGAACATTAGAGGAAAAATACGTGGAAGGAAAAGTAACAAGAAGTGTACAAGAATTAGAAGAAGGAAGTGGAGAGTATTACATATACTATGTATTATCGCCAAATGCATATAGTTCGATGGGAGATTTAGGGAAAGGGACAGCAGCAAGTAGAAAAGATATATTTGTAATAGATGAATATGGAAATATAAAATACATAAATAATAAAGGAAAGGAATTTGGAGATAATGCAGAGGAAAAGATACTAGCAGATGAGACACATATAAGGTTTAAGAATAAAGCATTTGGAGATTACATATCAAGAATATCAGGAGCAAAAGAAGAAGATATGGTATTTAAGTGGATGAAGAGCCAAACTACTCTAAGAATAGATGATACAACAATAACAAGTTTGGAAGATTTAGTATTTTTCCCAAATTTAACTAGTTTAACTTTAGACGGATTAACATTAGAGAAATTAGATGGAATAGAAAATTGTACTAAATTAAAAAATTTATATGTCGAGAGTACTTTTATAAATGATTATAATAAAATAAAAAATATCACAACCCTTGAATATATGACATTACGAGGTGATGTTACTGTTAGTGATGATAACTTTGAATATATTATGGATACTTTAAAAGATTTACCTAATTTAAAAAGACTTTGGATATATATAAATAGGAGTTTAACAAATTTAAAAGGAATAAGTAAATTAAAAAATTTGGAGGAGTTAAGCTTTGATAATATTGGTAGAACTAATATTAAAAATATAGAAAGTATAGGAGAGTTAAAAAAGCTAACAAGATTATCAATAAGCCGTACTCAAAATGATTCTATTGAATTTGTAAAAAAATTAACAAATTTGGTATATTTATCAATATATGCTACTCCGCTAAATGATATAACTTCAATAAGTTCATGTATAAATTTAGAAACGTTAGTGCTAAGAGAAAATAATATAAGTGACATAACTCCATTAAGTTCATGTATAAAGTTAACTAGTTTAGATTTAAGAAATAATAATATAAGCGATATAACTCCATTAAGTTCATGTACAAGTTTAACTAGTTTAGATTTAAGAAATAATTCAGAAATATATGGAAATAAAGAAGATTATATTGGAGAAAAATTAATTGCGTTAAACAAAATAGGTGAAATCTTGGATAGGGACGGTACAATATATATTGATGTTGATAAGTTGGGATTATTTACAAATTATAAAAAACTAGATTTAAGTTATTTGGAATTAACAACATTAAAACCTTTAGAGGGATTAACAGAGTTAACAAATTTAAATTTATCAAATAATCAAATAACATTAGAGGATGAGGAAAGTCAAAGAATTTTAGGAAGTATGACAAATCTTACAAGCTTAAATCTTAGTAATTGTAGTGTAACAAATATAAAAGCAATAAATAATATGACTGATTTAAAAGAGTTGTATTTATATGGAAAATCAAATAAGGTAAATTTAGCAGAGATAGAAGATATAATATCTAATCTAACTATTTTTCAGGTAAATGAAGAAGATTTAGAAACAATAGTTGATTGTGATCCAAAAAAGATAACTAAATTAGTATTAACTGGAAACTTATACTGTTCTATTTCGAAATTACCAGATACATTTTCAAAACTTACAAGTTTAGTTTCATTAAATGTAAAAGAAAATAAAATTAGTAATTTGAATGTACTTGAGAATATGAGCCAATTAACAACACTAAATTTGAGCGGTATGGATTCACATAGTAAAATGATAAATTATTCAAAATTAACAAATCTAACATATTTAAATTTGAATAGTAGTGCATTATGGAGTGATGATTTAGAAAATTTAAAAGCATTAAGGAATAATAAAAATTTACAGTTGTATTTACAAAATAATGTGATAATAGATGCAAGTGCATTACTAGAACTTGACACATCAACAAAAATATATTTAAGTGGAAATGTAAATTTAAGTGCGGATTCAAAAACTAAATTAAGGGCAAGATTTGGTGGAAATGTAAGTTTTTAAAATATAAAAATTAGAGGAATTTTTTAAATAAAAAGTATTGAAAAAAGATTAGATATGATTTAAAATAAGTATGTAAGAGTTGATAAAAACTATGTAAACAAGAGAGGTAAAAAACATGAAAACACTATACATACATACATACATACATACTACACACTAAAAAATGAAAATAAAAGCAAAATAAAAGAGGAAAAAATTGTAAAAACTGTAAAAAATAAAATAGAAAATATAATAAGACCAATGTTAGGATATGGGTAAAATATTCTAATATTGGTTTTTGCGTTTAAAAAAGAAATGGAGGAAGAAATATGAAAAGAAAAATAAATAAAAGAGGAATAAGTTTAATAGTGTTAATAATAGTGATAGTAATAATAGTGATACTTACTACAACAGTAATGGTAACAGTAATAAATTCAGGAATAATAGATAATGCAAAAGAAGCAGTAATATTAAATACAATAGGAAATATAAAAGAAGAAATAGCATTTGAAAATCAAGAGATAATATTAAATGGTGGAAAAGTAGGAACATTAGAGGAAAAATACGTGGAAGGAAAAGTAACAAGAAGTGTACAAGAAATAGAAGAAGGAAGCGGAGAGTATTACATATATTATGTATTATCACCAAATGCATATAGTTCGATGGGAGATTTAGGGAAAGGGACAGCAGCAAGTAGAAAAGATATA
>CANRKD010000057.1 GCA_947631105.1 uncultured Bacilli bacterium | reverse complement strand
TACGTCAACCAGACGTGGACAAGGAATGTTCCAATTGATGAAGAAGAGACAGTGAATATGGTGCGCAACCTTGAGGGACTGCTCTCTAAAGAAGACCAGATAGCGCTCCTCCCGTTTATCGATGATCCGGCGAGGGCTTATGAAAAGCTAAAGGAAGAACAGAATGAGTCCACAGAACAATTCGAATTCTGATTACTGGGCTGAGCGTTTTAAAAAATTGGAAGAAAGCAATTACTATACCTAAAAAAACAATCACAATTAATAATTTATTTCCAGTTTTGTTTTTTTTCTTTCCATTTTTATTATTGTTTACTGAACTTTTAGCTTTTTCAAAAGTTTCTTTCATATGATTTTTAATTTTTGCCATAAATTATTCCTCCTTAAAAAAAATTTGATCTACTAATTTTAAATAATCTAGTGGGGGATTAAACCCGAATTTTATTAAATAACCTGTTGTTTTTATAAAATCATAAGGTAAACTTTTTCTTTGATGAGTATCAATATATTTTATAAAATCATCACCTTTTAGTAAATATACTAGATTATTTATTTTTATAATTAAAAAAACTATTCCTTTATGTTTTAAAACTTTTCGTATATGTGTAATTTGATGAGGATGAATATTATGAAGTGGAAAGGAAGTTTTATTTTTTGTAACTTTTGCTTCATATTCAATATATTTACCTCGATATAGACCATTATAATCTAATGTTGATGGTTCTTTGAAATAAGCTCGTTCAATAATTTTTCCTTGTTTGCTATAAGAAACAGTAGTAATCCCAATAGGAGTAGGTTTTTTATAGATAAGTGCTTTATCTATTTCCAAATAGTATTCGTTACTTAGGTTTAATTCTTCTTCTAAATCCATTCCTCGATTTTTATAGGATATGGGATTTTGAATTTTTTTTTGTATATTGTTTGGATACTTCATGAAACCACCTACTTAAATTATACTATAAATATTTTATTTTTACTATATATAAGAAAGTATCATTAAAAAAAATATTATGTTATATTCTGTCGAATATATTCCTTTTTTATTTTAATTTAGTAAAATTTGATTTAGGTGGTGTTAAATATGTTTCGTTTAGAAATTTTTTTTGATGAAATGATAGAAAAAATAAATCATGCTGGCTTATTATTGGATGAAAGTAGAATTCGTGTAAAAGCAAATAGATGAAACTTTACATAAAATATAGTAGAAAGAGCAAAAAGAAATTGACAAAAAATATACATAGTATTGACACTTGACAATATATATTATTATTTATTATAATTGAATACGTAAGAAGGTGGTAAATTTGTATACGGATAGAGTATTACTGACTGCTGAAGATATTTTGAATAAAGATTTTAAGATTGATGCAAGAGGATATCGTCCTCAAGAAGTTGATAAATTTTTAGATATGGTTATGGCAGATTATACTGAATTTACTTCCATTATTAAAAAACAGGAACATGAGATTCGTTCTTTAGCTGAAAAAAATATGAAATTAAAACAAGAATATCAAAAATTGCGTAGTAGACTTGATGCAGCAGGCGAAGATGATGGTTCTCATAATTCTGTAAATAATGTTGATTTACTTCGTCGAATAAGTCAACTTGAAAAAATTGTGTTTGGTAAAAATGAATAACACTTAGGCAAATGCTGCATTATTAAAATGTAGAGGAAAGTCCATGCTCACACAGTCTGTGATGATTGTAGTGATCGCGCTTAGGGAAAAAATAACCTAAGGCAAGAGAAATCTTGACGGCGAAAAAATTACCTGAAATGGTAAAAGTATTCGTAAAGTGCCAAAGAGACGAGCAAGTTTGGAAACGAACTTGGTGGAACGTGGTAAACCCCGCGAGTGAGAAACCCAAATTTTGGTAGGGGAGCTTTTATCAATAATTAAGAATGCGATAGAAGAGAGAAATCTAGATAAATATTTGCCACACATTATTGTGTACAGAACATGGCTTATTAGCGTTATTTATTTTTATTTAATGAAAAAGGAGTGAAAATCTTGAACGAAATTGGTGAACTCTTTCGAGTAACCAGGGAGGATGCTGGTGTTTCTATAGAGGAAGCTAGCGAAGATTTGGATATAAAAGAAGTAATTTTAGAAAATATCGAAGATGGAAATATTGGATGTTTTAAAGATATTTTTATACTGAAAGAAAATATTTATAATTATGCCAAATATTTAGGCATTAATCCAGATAAAATTGTAGATGAATTTAATGAGTATATGTTTGAGTATACTTCAAAAATTCCGGTAGATGAGATTGAAAAAAAACTTCATGAAGAAACAAAACAAGAAAAAAAAGAAATTGTTTCTCCATATACATTAGAAGAGAAAAAGTCTTCAAAGAAAATTTATATTTTTATGTATGTTTTTGTTATATTAATAGCAATCGGAATTATTTTTTGGAGTGTAAAGCAAATTACTACTGGTCATGAAACAGCAGCTGTTATAAGTTATGTAAAATAGGAGTTGAATATATGAATTTACCTAATAAAATTACTATTTTAAGAATTATTTTATCGATTATAACTTTGCTGTTTTTAATTTTACCGTGGTATCAATTTGGCATAGAGTTTCCTACATATGTTTTATCAGGAAAAGTAATTGTTGATTTTAAATATATCATTGCGGGAATTTGTTTTGTAATAGCATCTTTTACTGACTTTTTAGATGGATATTTAGCAAGAAGTCGTAATATGGTTACAGATTTTGGGAAAGTAATGGATGCGATAGCTGATAAGATTTTGGTTAATGGGGTTTTAATTATACTTGCATGTAAAGGCTTTATTAGTGTTTTAGTTCCAGTTATTATTATTACTCGGGATACTTTTGTTGATTCTATTAAAATGGCCAGTGGAAATAAAGGTAAAGTTGTAGCGGCTAGTATACTAGGAAAGTTGAAAACTATATTTATGATGGTAGGCGTTTCTTTTATGTTGTTTTATAATTTGCCTTTTGAGCTTATTTCAATTCCGTTTGCAGATATTTTAATTATTTTAGCATGTATTTTATCTGTAGTATCTGGATGTGAATATTATTATAAAGCTAAAGATTTAATTTTTAAAGAAATGTAAAGAAATATTTTGATTTTTTTAGAATATAGTCAATACAAAAAGGTATGTAGCACACTTTAAAAAGTGTGTTTTTTAATTTGTAATTCTATAAAATAGAAATTATTAATGATACTAATTTTTTCTTT
>CANRKD010000056.1 GCA_947631105.1 uncultured Bacilli bacterium | reverse complement strand
CTGGGGGGGGGGTATAATATTATATAGGAGTTATGCCCTATACCAGGAGAATAAAAGCTATGATGTATTGCAAGGAACAATACCACATTTTAATTTAACAAATATGGAGATTGCGTATACAATAAATGGGGAAAAAAGTGATAATCCTTTTCCAGAACAGGGAAATAACTATTATGTAGAGAAGGTTGTATGTTCTGATGGTGTAATAGCAACATGGAATGATGAATTATGGGGATTAGTTAATATTAAAAATGAAAAGAAATCAAATAAAATAAAATGTGAAATAAATTTTGTGGATAAAAATTTTAGTAATTATTTAGTTATAAATGATCAATCATTAAAAAAGATAGAACATGATGCTACAGACCAAACAGGAAGTTATGCCACAACAGATTATAGGTATGTAGGGGCAACACCAAATAATTATGTATGTTTAGAAAGTGATGGAGAATGTAGTGATGATGAGCTCTATAGAATTATAGGAGTCATACCCACTCAAAAAGATGCAGAAGGAGCATATGAAAATAGAGTAAAACTTATAAAAAATACAAGTTATGGAGAATATATTTGGACTGGTAGTACAGATAATCAAAGTAATGATTGGACAAAAAGTACATTAAATAAAGAAACATTAAATCAAACATATTGGGAAAAAATAAGTGATTATCATCAATATAT
The DNA here is from genome assembly GCA_947631105.1 of uncultured Bacilli bacterium. Lineage (GTDB taxonomy): Bacteria > Bacillota_I > Bacilli_A > RF39 > UBA660 > MGBC108787. The sequence continues at coordinate 2,665 of CANRKD010000056.1, read as the reverse complement.
AGATCCTACTAAGTGGTATTTAGGAGGATATAGTGCTCCAGCTCAGGCAGCGCATACTTATAATTTTGAGAATGTTTATAATGCAGAAAGAGGAATAATTGCAAAAAATGATAATGCTATATATGATGTAAGGAATATTGGACTTATGTATATAAGTGATTATTTATTTGCTAATGAATCAGAAGAATATTCTTGCAGTGATACTTCCACTTGCGGAGGAAATAATTGGTTAAAAATTTCTATTCCTAGTGTTAACGAGTGGTTAATAACTCACCATCTAGTAAATGGCCATACATACGTTTTTGTACGTATGAACGCGGGAGGAGTTTATTTTGGTGATGCAGACCATTATTCATATATTACGCGCCCTGTATTTAACTTGAAAGGAGAAGTAAAATATGAAAGTGGAACAGGAGAAAAAACAAATCCATATAAAATAACAGTAGAAAGTTAATATAAGATAGGAAGTAAAAAAATATGGAAAAATACTACCAGTGGATAATTCTTTGATACGTCCTATATCCTAAATAAATCATTTATTGCAAATTTAAAATCATTATGTTATTATGATAATGATAAATAAGGATAAAAGGAGTGCTACTGGTATGCAAGCTGATATTTTAAAAAAAATAAATCTTTTAGTAGATATGGCAGGGACATCTACAAATGTGGAAACTTTACAAGCTGAGTTACAAGAAATAGAAAAGGAAAGTAATCGTTTAAAAAATGAGCTATCACTTTTGACAAATGATGAAATTAATGATAAATACTTTAAGGCTAGTGAAAAGCAAGTAGATGAAAATATTAAAGTTAGTTTGGAAGCCAAAATCAGAAAACAAGAAGGTTCTGTCAAAGATTTGCAAACGCAAATTGATTCGGTTGTTTTAGAAGAAGCGAAAATGCATAGTACAATAGTCTCTTTAAAAGAAGAAATTAATTCTTGTAATGATTATATTTCTGTTTTGGAACAACGTGTTGCAACTATCAAAGATGCTACTTCTTTGGAAGGATATAAATCAATTTTAGATTCTGAAAAACAAAGAATTGAAAAGTTAAATGAAACTTTAAAAACTATTGAAGATGAATATGAGACTGTATTAGATAAGTTAAATTATTTGTATATGGCAAAAGAAGAAATTCAAACGAAATTAGACGGCGATAAAAATCGCCTTCAAGATACTAAAGCAAGTTTAGTTAATCCAGCTTCATATATCGATAAAGAGTTAAAAAAAATTGATAAAGATCGAATTGAAAAAATAAAAAATCAGCTTGCTGACTTAGATAAAAGGAAATTAGAAATTATAACTGATCCAGTTATGATTGCTGATGAAGCAAAACAGTTAATCCTTTCTAATGATCAAAATGAATCGATTTCTAAAATAAAAGAATTAGTTACAATAGTAAAATCTAAACCTTACATGGATTTGCCAAATAATGCAGATTTATCAAATGCATTGCAAGAAGAATTGGAAATAGCAAGTAATAAGAGGGATGAATTTGCAGCATTAATTGATTCTAAAGATTATCGCATTGAAGAATCAGACGCTATTTCTCAAAGAATACAATATTTAGCAATTCAAATTGAGAATTTTGAAGATAAAATACGTTTATTAAAAGAAGAAATTAAAACTTTGGATACTCAAGAATTTGTAAATCTTACGGAAAAATTAAATCAAACTATAGAATTAGCCAGTGAATTAGAAAAAAGCATATCCGCCTATGAAGAAATTATTGCTAATGGAGAAGAAAAAACCCCAAAAAGGCGTGCAGTTTTAAATTCTGCTTTTAAAAGGAAACAAAAAGATTTTGAAAATATTCAAATGATTATTGAAAATTATAGAAAAGATCAAAAGTTTTTAATTCAAAGAACTTATGAAAAAGAAGTAAATGATATTGCATATTATGAGCATTTAATTCAAGAAAATAAACATGAGATTGAAATTTTAAAAGAGATTCTTACAGATGCAAGTACTGCTAAAGATGTTTTAGCTATCGAAAATGATAAAATAAAACTAAAAGAATTGGATGATATTGTAAAATCTATTAATCATCGTCAAAAATTTAGTGAAACTCCTGATGAAATTTTTGATGAAATAGAAATTATTTTAAGATCTACGCCTAATAATGAGGTAAATACATCTAATAATATTATGCCGAAGGTTGTTCAAGATGCAGATTCTTTAGATGAAGATTTGGTTATGCAAGAATTGCCACAGTTGGAAGCAGATAAAACCAGTGAAAGGATAAAAGTTGTTGATATCCAGTCTATTGATGGAGAAGATGATAATCCATTTGTAATTGGAAGTTATTTAGATGAAAATTTAGCTGAAAAAGAAAGTGGTGTTTAAGTATGGGATTAGAATTAAATACAATAATAACACTTGAAAATGGTGAGAAATATACTATTATTCAAGAAACTATGAATTCTGGAAAAAAGTATTTTTTAGCTCTTAAAAATGATTCTAATCAAGAAACAGTTATCTTTGAAGAAGAATTAGAAGGTTTAGATATTTATGTACGAAAAGTTTTAGATTCTGATATGTTAAATGAATTAACAAAACTAATGAAACACTAATAACTCAAAGTGTTTTTTTTAGTTGTCAGGAACAAGAAAATAGTTTAAAATAATAAATATAAAATAGGAGAGGAAAAGAAAATGAAATTA
>CANRKD010000055.1 GCA_947631105.1 uncultured Bacilli bacterium | reverse complement strand
CACTAATAATTTATTATTGATTATTCTTGAACTTTATTTTGTTCTTCAAGATATTCTTCATATGTTTGTAAATGTGGTAAGTTATCTGTAATATCACCATTTTTCTTATAAGCATAAATTAAAGCACTTTCACCTTTTTCCAAACTTTCAGAAGTATGATAAGGTAATTCGTCTACTTTGTAATCTAAATATCCTTCAGCAGTATTTTCATCATAAACTATTGTGATATTTTTTAAATCGCCACTACTAATTTCTTGAACACCTACTAGAGCAAGTGGATTTCGTTCAGGTTTAATTTCTTCAAAAGTATTTTTAGTAACCTTATTACCTGTAATAATATATTTAACATTGGTTGAGCTTGTAGGATTACTAATTCTAACAGCCCAATTTGCATATTCGAATGTATTGTTAGTTACTTCGATAACAGAGCCTTCGGCTGCACCATAGAATGATATTACATTATGTGCATCACCTTTAACATAGTTACTTCCAGTAAATTTATTTCCATCAATAACTATACTAGTAGCATTGTTTGCATTATATTTATATTCTATTGGATTTTTAACATTTGTAATATTAAATGTATTGCCAGTAATTTCTGCATTACCATCAATGTAAACTAATGAATATACATATGTGTCTGTATTTGAGCCATTTTCTGGTATGCCCTTTCCACCAGTATAGCTTACTTCAGAACCTTTTAAAGTGAATTTACCAGTTCCAGTTGAAGAAATTACAGCGTGTTTAGCAACATTACCAGTATCTAGTACGCCAATTTCTTTATTAGTTCCAACAATTTTCATACCTTCAATAGTAACATTTGCATTATTTTTAATGTCAATAGCACCTGTAATAGTAGTGTTACCATTACCTTTAATTGTTATTTCATCAACTTTATCGGCATAACCTTCTTCAGGTATAGATAATTTACCAGTAATATTTACATTGTTAAATGTAACATTATTAGCTTTTACTATAACATCGCCGGTAATTGTTGCGCCATTACCATTTATAACAATATTATCATTTTTATTATTGTTATTACCAATAGTTAAACTTGCACCATATGTACCATTTTCATCTAATTCAATAACTTGTGGATCATTATCTAAAGCACTTTGAATACTATTACTATCAGCAACAATTTCTTTAGCATATGTTAATTTAACATTGACCGTATAATCTGTAACTCTATTAGTATTGTCATCAAATGTTTTTGGTAGTTTTAAGTTAACGTCATCGGCTAATACTAATTGTAATGTAAATTCTTTATTGTATAAATCTTCAAGAGTACTAGAATCTGTTAATTTAAGTACTTCATCAATAGTTTTTCTAGCTGCATCAACATCGCTTAAATCCAATTCTACAGGTTCTTGTTCATCAACGGTAATTGTTATAGATTTAAATAATCCAACATACCATCCAAGTTTTCCTAATAAATCAGCTTCTTCTAATGTTGTGTTAACATCTTTTAAAGTAACATTTAAATCATATACGTTTTCTTCATCTGTTTCAATTAAAGTAAGATATTCATCATTTTTAAATCCTTTTGTAATCATATCTTTAACATTGAAACCGTTTATTTTAAATGATGCATCATATGTAGCATATTGACTATCTTTAGTATAAACTCCATAGCCATTTAATCCCGGAATTAATTCTTTATCTGTAGCAATTTCAAATCTTATACTAATATCCAAATTTTTTAACATTGAAGGTGATACTTTAGTACCATTAGCAGATGTAACTCCTAAAATTGTTGCTAAAATTTCTGTTAAAGTATTACCACTTTCTTTTCCAGTTTTTAATTCATATTCATTATTTGTATTATTATCTATAACAACTATTTTTGATATTTGTTCATTATTTTTGATAACTCCATTACTTGAATCATAAATTATTTTTTCAAGACCATTTGTTACAGTTTGGAATCTATATAATTCGCCATTAGATTGTAAATTAACATTGAAAATTAATTTATTTCCTTCACGAGATAAATTATAGAATTCATTGCTATCAGAAACACTACCTAAATTTGATTTATTATTTTCATTTACTATTTGATCAACGATATCATCAGTATTTACATATTCACCAATTTCAAATTTATATTCTTCTGTTCTTACATTAGAATCATAATTTGAAATGACACCATCTTTTAAGTTAAATTTGATTACAATGTCACCAAAATTTTCTTTAGTTAAATCTGCATATGTATCAGCTACAATGTCTAAATAATTTCTAATATCATTAACCAAACCATCTTTAACTTCGCTATATTCTAAAGTTTTATATGTATTTCCAAGTTGTAGATTAACACTTTCAACTAATTTACTATTTAATGCATTTTTAATAATAGTAGCTAAAACATCTAATCCGTTTTGAGAAGCATTAATATTTGCACTTGAATTAAGAATATTGATAACAACATTACATTTTTCTGAATCTTCAGATGATATACAACTTAATTTGTAAATTGCACCTCCATTACTATTTTCAAAATATTTATTTGTTTTTGCAATACTTACAAAATCTATTTCAAATTCTGATAAGTTATTATCTTCAGGAATTTTTTCTTCTGCAAGAACTAATTCAACATTAAATTTTTTGTTTGTAAGATCTGCTAAACTAGTAGATCCGTTTACTAATTTATTAATTTCAGTAGCAATAGTTTCAGTAGTAGCATTTGCATTTAATGAAACAGTTTTTGTACTATCTGCTAAATCAGTAATTTTGATTTCAGTATAATTTCCTGTTGCTAAAATTCTGCTTAATTCAGCTATAATTCCTGAATTTTTAATTGATTCAATTTGTAAATTAGGATCTATAGCAGTAAATGTTACTTTACCAGTTGTTTCATCAAAATTTAATTCATATTTTCCATATATTTCTGTGTTTTCTGTATTATTTACGTGAGTATTTGCTACATCTACAAATGTATTAACATCATAATTAGTAGCTACTTTATCCCCAAATCTTTCCATATCAACATATTGAATATTTAAAGTTTCAGGTAATGTTACACCATTATTGAATAAATTTGTTTGTGTTTCTAAATTCCAACCATCAGAATATTTATCTATTTCAATAATATAAGGTTTACTAGATGTTGGAATAGTTTGCCATGCTGTTGCATAGCTTATAAGATCATTTATTGATTCAACGTAGTTTGATGTAAATACGTGTTCACCAATTATAAAAATATATCCAACTGTATCTTCTTCACCAGTTTCATTTTCTTTCCAAGTTTCAACATCTTTAGTTAAAGCATCAAGACTAGTATAAGTCTTTGCGTTAACTAATGTAGTTGAAGCAAAGAATGCTAAAGCAGATGCAGCGAATAATTTTATAAATTTTTTATTCATTTTCTATTTTAACTTCCTTTCTTTTATTTTTTTATAATTTCTACATTAACGTTTTCAACTTTTGTTCCATCACTTAATATAATTGTAGCTGTGCCACCATTTGTAAGTTGACTAACTTGATTTTCTCCAAGTGTTCCACGTCCTGGTGTGAAATCAATCTTAGTACCATCAAATGTAATTTTTGTATAATCTACATTTTTACCATCTTTAGTGACTTCAACTGTATAAGCATTTAAAGACATTCCAGTTTCTGCGTCTTTTTTTACAGTTATTTTTATATTATAAGTTGGTTTAACTTCAACCCATTTAGCAGTTAAAGTAATATCACCTGTTACAGGTTTACTAAAGTCATATTTAGTTTCACCTAAATACCATCCTT
>CANRKD010000054.1 GCA_947631105.1 uncultured Bacilli bacterium | reverse complement strand
ATCAGAAGACCAAAGTAAAACAGATGCTGGAAAAGATATTAATGTTTCATTATCAATTGAAGAAAATTCAGTTCAAACGAAATTAGCTGCATAAAAATAATGAACTAAAAATATAAGTGGAATAGTTTCGAATAAGAACTATTCTTTTTTTATAAAAAAAGAAATTTTATGTAATAGAAGATAGGTTATTACTTGTTTTCGCATTTTTACTATGGTATACTAATTTAAAGTAAGGAGAATCTTAGATATGGATAAAAAAGATGATAAATTAGATGAATTTCAAGAACAATATGATATATTGGTTGCAGAGGAAGAAGAAAAAGCTAAAAGAAAAAGGCTGGTTATAGTATTTTTTTGTTTAATTATTATTTTTCTATCTGTACTAGGGGCAACTTATTCTTTTTATAAAATATATACAAATACTACAAGGCAAAATGTTGAGTTAAATAAAGATACAGATGGGGACGGCAAACCAGATTTAAATATTGATTTTAATAATGATGGAATTTGTGATGTTAACTGTGATACGAATAATGATGGCAAACCGGATGTAAATCTAGATTATATGAAAGATGGTATTCCTCATTTCAATTTGGATATGGACGGAGATGGCAAACCAGATACAAATTTGATTAATCAAGATACAGATAACGATGGAATATGTGATTTGAATTGTGATGCGGATGGCGATAATAAACCAGACATTAATATTGATTACGATAATGATAAGTCAGCTGATTTAAATATAGATACGGATGGCGATAATAAACCAGACATCAACATAGATACTTCAGGAGATGGTAAACCAAACCTAAATATAGATACGGATGGCGATAAAAAGCCAGATATAAATGTAGATACTTCAGGTGATGGCAAACCAGATTTAAATATTGATGTAAATAATGATGGAACTCCAGATGTAAATGTGGATACTACAGGTGATGGTAAGCCCGATACTAATTTAAAAAATCAAGATACTAATGGAGATGGAATATGTGATTTAAATTGTGATACCAATAATGATGGTATGCCAAATTTAAATGTAGATGTAAATAATGATGGAACTCCAGATGTAAATGTAGATACAGATAATGATGGCAAACCAGATTTAAATGTGGATACTACAGGAGATGGTAAACCAGATGTTAACGTAGATACGAACAACGATGGCAAACCAGATACAAATATCGATACGAATAATGATGGCAAACCAGATACAAATATCGATACGAATAATGATGGAACTCCAGATATCAATATAGACACAGACGGAGATGGCAAACCGGATACAAATTTAAAAGATCAAGATACGGATAATGATGGGATTTGCGATTTAAATTGTGACACAGATAATGATGGATTCCCAGATACAAATATCGATACGAACAACGATGGTAAGCCGGATTCAAATATAGACTCAAATAATGATGGAACTTGTGATGCAAACTGTACGAATAAAAATGATGTAGTATTTGATATAAAAGAACCTGGAGATAACAGCAACAATGGCAATACATCTTCCGATAATAATTCAGGTTCAGATAACAATAATAATAACAATAATGGTAATAACAATGGTAATAATACTGGAGGTAATAATACTGGTGGTGGTAATAATAATCCACAACCAGAAGAAAATGAAGAAGCTATTTTAAAAATTACATATATTAATAAGATAGCTGTTGATAATATTGTTCCAGGATGGTCAGATAGTATTAATTTTACGATTCATAATACTTCAAGATATACATTAAAATACAATATTAAATGGGAAAATGTTTCAAATAATTTTACAATTAAAGAAGGATTTACTTATACTGTAACAAGAGATAATCAACCAACATCTATTACAAATAAACAGGCTCCATCACAAGATGGATATATGTTCCAAGATATTGTAATTCCTGCCGGTCAAACTTATAATTATAAAGTCACATATAATTTTAAGAATCTAGATATTAACCAAAATGTAGATCAAGGGAAATCTTTTAATTCAAAAATTAATGTAGAAATAGCAAGTTAGAAACTCAAAGAATGAGTTTTTTTCTTGTATTTTTATACGGACTGGATTATAATAAAAAAGAGTAGAAAGGGTCAATGATATGAAAGTTAAAAGCAATTATAGTGGCTTTAATGGCATCATAAAATTTTTATCTACTGTTATATCATGGACAGCTTTAGTCATTTTAATTTTATTGTCCCTTTTTTTAGCTTACTATTTTATTGGAAATAAAATTTCAGAACTTAATGATGGAAAGTTTGAACCTATCATATCTTTATATACGATTGTTAGTCCTAGTATGACCCCTAATATTAATGTTGGTGACGTAATAGTATCAAAAAAAATAAATAATCCTCAGAAAATAAAAGTTGGTGATGTTATTACATTTATTTCTACTAGCTCAATATCTAAAGGAATGATTATTACTCATCGTGTTGTTGAAATTGGCGAAGATGAAAATGGTGTAACTTATAAAACAAAAGGAGATAATAATTTGAGCCCAGATAGTTCTCCTGCTCAATATAATAATGTTATAGGAAAAGTTGTTTTACGTATTCCTAAATTGGGAAAATTACAAAGTTTATTAGCAAATAAAGGCGGTTGGTTTATTGTCATTTTGGTGCCAGCTTTATTTATCATTATTTCGGATATATTAAAAATCTTCAAATTAGTAGGAGTTAAGAATAAAATTGAAAAAATTGATGAATCAAATAAAATAGAAAAGCAAAAACAAACTGAAAAAGAGAAAGAACGTAAAGAAGAGTTAATAAAACGCTTAGCTATTGAAAAAGAAAGATTAGAAAAAGAAAAACGTAAAAAAGAATTATTAGAGAAATTAAAGGAAGAAGATCCAAAAACAAGAGAAAGAAAACGAGAAGAAGAATTAATAAAACGACTAAAAATTGAAAAAGAGCAAGAAGAAAGAGAAAAACGTAAAAAAGAATTATTTGAACGTATAAAAAAAGAAGAAGAAAAACATAATATGGAACTCTATCAAAAAAATCGAAATAAAGTCAATAAAAATAAATCGAAAAAGAAAACATCAAAAAACAGAAGATAATATTTGAAATATTGTCTTTTTTTTGTTATAATACCCTTTCAATAAGGGGGAAATTATGGTATCTAGACGAATTAATAAAGTGATTTGGACAAAAATTTTGGAAATTATTTTGTTATGCGTTTTAATAGTGATATCACTTCCTATATATTTATCATGGCAACAAAAAAGTGATACAAAAGTTTTAGCAAATGTAAATAATATGGATTTGCTATACACAAGCATTGGAATTGATTCACCACTAGAAATAAAAAGTTATCCTATTACAAATGAAGAAGCGCTAACAAAAATAAAATCTTCCAAAATTACAGTTACAAATGAAAGTTGGACTGCAGAAAATTATACTTTGGTATTAACAATATCAAAAGATTCAACATTAGACTTTAATTGTTTAAATATTGCAATAAATGATGAAATTCAAGCCTTAAATACTTTAGAATTAAAAGAAGATGCTTCTAATTATCATTTTATAATAGATTGCAATAACTTAAAAGCAGATGATAAGGAATATAATGTGAAATTATGGATTGATGAAAAAACAAATAATAATATGCAAAATAAAAAATTAATATTTTCTTTTGAGGTAAAGAATGGTACATATATTTAAAGTTTATATCCAGTACTAAAGAGTGAAAAATAAGGATCACTCCTTTTAAAGTGGAAGAAATAAAAAATGAGAAAAGAATAAAAAA
>CANRKD010000053.1 GCA_947631105.1 uncultured Bacilli bacterium | reverse complement strand
GTTGTCAATGTTTGATTTGCTGCAGTTAATTTTGTAATATTAGGATCTGTATAAGCAGTCCCTGAAATTTCTCCTTTTTCTTTTCCATCTACACTATATTGTACTTTAACATTACTTAAACCACTAGCATCTTTTAATGTAATTTTTGTTGGAGCATTTACTTTTGTTGTTATTGTTCCATATCCACGTCCATCTAGTGTTAAATCAATATCTTTATACGTAATCATTGTTGTTTTTTTATTACTTTCTGTTGTTTCACTCTTATCTGATACAGTTCCTTTAGTATCTGGTGTAAATGTTCCCCACGTTACACTATCTAATTCTGGAATTGCTTCTTTTGCTGAGACACTTCCTACAAACAGTACGCTCGCGCATAGTACCATTACGTATGCTATTATTTTTTTCATTTCTCTTCCTCCTAAAATATAATTAATTATACAGTATATTAAAAGTTTTTTTGGCACAATTTTCCCTTTTTCATATACTTAACGTCATTATACCCTCTATAAAAAAGTTTGTCAATACCAATTTTTTTGAAAATATTTCCATTTATTATATTTTTTTGTTGATAACTACAGCGATTTTTACGATGTCAACAAATGTAATAAATATTAACTTATTTTATAAAGAATATAAGTAATTATAAACCTAATTAAATTTATAATTACTTATATTTATAATATGCTTAGATATTAAAAAATTAACATTAATTTACATAATTACTCATTACATCTAAAAACATAAAAAAAGAGCAATTTTTCTGTCTCTAGTAAAAAATTCACATAATTTGAATTACTATTAATCTCATTTATTTATTATTTATCCAAGTAAATATTTACTTAATTAATTTAATAACTTCTGAAATACAAAGAAAAAAGGACTGCAATGATTTATTTCATTTCATTAAAGTCCTTTTTTATACATTAATTAAGAAGTCATTATTATTGAATACATGATATTTTTTTCTATGTCCAATATTAAAAACGTAAAATTATATCCTTGTTTATCTTTTTCTAATAAAGCATAATAATTATCTTTATTTGATATTACATCTTCAGTTAATGTTTTATTAAAAATGTCTTTTTGCTCGTTTGTTAAACTTTCCATAAAATTACATTTAATTAAAGTAACATATTTTCTAAAAAATTCTTCTTCATTATCTTCTATTTTTTTAAAAAATTCTTTATCTTTCAGTTCTTCTATATCATCAGTCGAATAATACATTACTTCTAAAATAGTCGCATCTATACTATCCACATTTATTACATATTTATTTTTTTTGGGATTTGGTATATCGATACCCCAATTTTCTTTATAGATTTCACTTGGACTAAGAAATATAATTTTATTTATTATAAATATAACTATTCCCAATAATATAATGATAGGAAAAATTATTTCATTTTTTCTTATAAAAGCTATAAATTTTCTCATGCATAGACTCCTTTAAACATTATTTATTAGTTTCATTAAATACAATTTTTTCATGAAAGACATCCCATCCTTATTATTAGTGAATCATATGAATCAATGATAGATATTTGTAAATATGTAAAATTAGTGTAATTTATTTATCATTATAGCCATTTCATTAATGTATAATAAATTCTAAAAGTAGATAATTGCTATATTATTTTAATAAAATACTTATTATTATATTAATTAATAAAAATAAAAGGATATGTCTCCAAGTTATTTTTTTAATTTATTAATCCAATTGGATTATGACTATAACCAATAAAAAAAATTTATTAAATAACCTAAAATTTTTCTGAAATTAAACAATTTCATAAACATCCTTGACAAATTAATTTAATAACTTTTTATAATGTCATATTTTTTTATTTCCACAGTATTTGTATCAATATGTTCTACAGTAAAAACAATTTTATATTTTTTATTATTTTTTGTTGTAATTTTAAAAACTGGTCTATTATCATCATATCCATATTTGAATAATCCTGGTTTTAATTTTTTGATTTCACCTATTTCATTTGTTAAAGGTTCATAATTAGCTACAAAAGGAAAATATACCTCACCAAACCAATTAGCTCGACTATTAAGATTAATAAGTGCTAATATACTCCAAAAAAATAGAAATATACCATACCATTTCAATATTTTCTTTAAATTATGCTTCTTTTTCATGATTACCACCTTTTATTTTCATCAATTATTTAATAGAAATATTTAATTCATTATCACTATAAGTTTTATTTGTAATCAATATAGTACATAAACTTAATACAAATTGAAAGTAATGCTTTATATTTAATAAATTTCTATAAATTAATAATTCTTTATTTTCAATTATTTTATTATTTTCATCATATAAATGTAAGCCCATAATGCATTTTCCAATACTTCTATTTTTCATAATAATATCTTTCATAGTAAAAAATAAAATAAGAATTATAAATCCAATCATCATACATAAAATAAATATAAATAAACCAAAATTTATATCTATAAATCTATTAAAAATTATATCTATTATTCCAAAAAACAAATCTGCTAGTTTATTCATAATGAATAAATCAATAATATCTGCTATAATTCTTTTACTTTTCATTTTTATTGATCCTTTCTATTATTTTATAACCAGTGATTTGATTTTTACTAATATTTATTTGAACAATATATACTAAATCCTCTGTAAAAATTTTATACTTATTTTCACCTGATAAAACATTAATTTTAATTTTGTTGATTTTTCCTATATCATTTATTAACGGTTGGTAACTCTTAATTTGATTAATTTCATATACATAGCTAGCTCTAAATAAAAAATACATAATCATGAAAAAAATACTTAAAAATAAAAAAATTTGTATATATCCTTTTATAATTCTATTTTTCATATTTAATATAAATAAACCTTTCTATATTCAAATAATAGCATAATGTATATGTATACTCAATTAAAATAAGATGATCAAATCATCTCATTATTATTTTAGCATCTTCTAATAACTAACGATAACTAGCATTTAAATTAAACAAGTTGAATTTCTGCATTATGGATTATTGTAGATCTTTTTTCTGTTTTCAAGTTTATTCTTCACTTTTAACTAAAACATAAAATATATTTACAGAAAAAAACATTAATATATCAATTAAACAATACTACAATCTTTAAAAATAACTTTAAAGAAACCTTTTTATTTAAAGTCAAATTCTACATTATATATTATTGTAATTGTTCTTTTTGATCTACTGTTCCTTGTACTTCTTTTTCTGCTGCTAGTTGTGCTGCATATTCTTTTGCTTTCTCTGCATTCCATACTATATCTTTTTTATTACTTGCTGTTAATGTTAAATTATTTACATTGATTTTTACTGTTATTACTTCTGTTACTGTTGCTATTGGACTTGTTGTATTTTTTCCTTTTGCTGAATTATATGTACCTGTAGTTGTATCATCTTTATTATATATTGAATATTCTACTGTATACATTTTTGTTATATATCCACTTCCATTTGCTATCGCTGCTTTTGCTTCCTCTTCTGTTACTTCTGTTGGCAATTGTGGATTTGGACTCATTCCCGTAATTGAAATAGTACTACTTTTTTTTGTATTATTTCCAGTTTTAATTTCTCCTTGATCTTCTCCATTTATACTATATCTGACTGCCCAGTTACCAAGTTTATCAGTATCTTTTAACATAATTGTTGGAGCATCTACTTGTGTTGTTACTTTTCCTACTCCTTTTTTATCTAATGTTAAATTAACATCTTTATATCCTATTTCTGTTGTTCTTGTATGTCCTGTTTTATTCTCATTTTCATTTTGACTTTCTACTGTTGCTCCTAGAGTTAATTTACCAAATCCAACTGTATCTACTTCTGGAACTGCTGCAGCTGCTGAGACACTTCCTACAAACAGTACGCTTATCAAAATATTCTCTTACACTTTTTACTGTGTATCCTCCTGCTA
>CANRKD010000052.1 GCA_947631105.1 uncultured Bacilli bacterium | reverse complement strand
AACTAAATATAATATTTCTATAATTGATAAAATAACTTTAGATGACCTTATGGTTTTAATGATTAAGGGAGAAGAATAATGATAGGATTTATAAAAAAAGATTTAGCAATGATTAAAAGTAATTTTAAATTACTAGGAGTATTACTTGTTGTATATACAATAATGGGTTTAATGGATAAAATGGATATATCATTTATCTTACCATTTATGTGTGTAATGATAATGATTTCATCATTTAGTTATGATAATTATAATAAATGGGATGCTTATTCTATTACGTTACCTAATGGAAGAAAAAATAGTGTAAAATCTAAATATATAACAACCATTTTAATGACTCTTATTATTTCTATAATCACAGTTATTTTATCTTTCATTATCTCGTATGTTAATACCAAAACAATTAACTATGAACAAATATTAGTAACTATGTTTGGTACAATTTTTGGAACATTATTAGTTTTAACAATTATGTATCCGATTATTTATAAATTTGGCGTTGAAAAAGCAAGAATTGGTATTTTTTTATTAGTATTTGGTATAGTTATTATTGGTAGTTTACTGGCAACTTATGTAGATTTATCAAATGTTTTCAAATCTTTAGCTTTTTTGGAAGATTATTTAATAATAATTTTAATAATAGTAGCTATTACTATGGTTTATATATCTTATAAAGTATCAGAAAAAATATTTAGCAAAAAAGAATTTTAGAAAAAAATATGAAAAGAAATGATAGATAAAACAACAATTTGCTTGTAATAAAAAAATAATAATTGGTAATGGAGCAGTTTTGGTAGTATTGTCGTTTTTTGCATCAAGAATAGGAGTTTGACTATTTTTTATACGAATAAAAAAACGCTTAAATTTTAAACAAGTGGAGAGTTAAGAGAAGCTTTTTAAAAAATTAACGTGAGATAAATTAAGATTTAAGGTGCAAAACCCCTTGTACAAATGTACCAATATGATGGAAATGATCCGAGTTTTAAAATACTAAAATCTATGTTAAAATTTTTATAAATTAAATTAATATATTTGATAGTTTAAAAAACACAATCACTATAAGCAAATTTTTAATTAATTAACAAGAAAGGTGTGTTGATATTGAATCCAAAGATATTAGTCAGTGATTATGATCAAACTTTTTATTTGAATGATGAAGATATTGAAATGAATAAAAAAGCAGTTTCTAAATTTAGAAAAGAAGGAAATATATTTGTAATTGCTACAGGTAGAAATTATTTTGATTTTCATAATAAAGTAGAGTTGTATAATTTTGAATATGATTATGTAATTATTAATCACGGGGCAACGATATTAGATAAAAATGGTAATGTTTTAGCAAACTTTTCCATAAATAATGAAATCATAAATAAAATCAAAGAAGATTTACAATTAGAAAAATCAATAAAATATTTTTGTTGTAGTAAATTAGAAAGTAGAGTGGATTTTGAACATAGGGATTTAACAAAGATAGGCGTTATATATAATTCAAAAGAAGAAGCAATGTTTATGAATAACATCATAAATAATAAATATTCTAATTATGTTAATTCATACTATGTTACAAAAAATTCAGTAGAAATAATTTCAAATAAAACTAATAAATCAAATGCTATAAATTTGTTACTAGATAGATTAAATATATTAAAAGAAAATATTTATACAATTGGTGATGGTTATAGTGACATAGAAATGATTAAAAATTTTAATGGATATGCAATAATTAATGCAGTAGATGAGTTAAAGGAATTAGCTATAAAGGAATATGAAAGTGTTTCTAATTTAATAGATGAAATAATATAGGTGGTAATTAAAAAAGTAATGATAACTCAAATTATGTAAAAGGAAATAGTACAATAGAAAAAGAAGGTTTTAAGTAACTTATACTTAAAATCTTCTTTTATTTATCATTGTTTAATTTTTCGTCAATACGTTTAATTAATCTTATACTAGATTCAACTTCATTTTGCGTACGATTAGCAAAATTACTTAATTCTTCAACATTTGAATTGGTAGAAAGATTATATCTTCCAGCATGAATAACTTTGCTAATTGTAATTAAAGCATCATCCTTATTATATCCATCATGAATTACTTCTCTAACACATTCTCCAACAACCTTTATAATTTTCTTTGCCTCATCTGCAAATTTAATTGGATCATCAATATCAGTGATTTCTCCTAATGGAAATAATTTGTTTACAAGTTGTTCAAGATATAAAGATTTGGGTATTTTACTTTTTCCTAGCAAGCTGAAGGAATAATCATTTCCAAGAGTTATTCCAAATTGGGCCAAAATAGACATCATCGTTTGCACTCTAATATTTATATTTGCAAGACTAAAATCAGGATTTTCGTTATAAAATAATTTATATATTTCTATTAAAGCTTTTGAATCTCTATCTAAAATAATTGGTTTAGCATTTTTTAATAGATGAATGTGCTCCATCAATTTACTAAATTGTTGATTGATACGATCATAATTTGGATAATCTATAATACTATCTTCATCATGGTCAGACAAAAATACATTTAATCCTCTCCTTGGAGTAAATTCTGCAATCATTGAATTTTTACTTTCCATATTATCGTTTTTACAATTAAATAAAAGCAAATTTCCATTATCGTATTTTACTATTTCTTGAGAAGTTTTATCACTATATTCAATAACTAATAGTTTTTCTTCAAATTCTTTTAATATTGTTCTAATAAATGCAACATTCCTTAACATATTAGTATGAGATTTTGAATGAATAAAATTATCGAGCAATTTATTTATTTTTTCTTTATCAATATTTGAACGAGATTCAACTCCCACAAATCTAAGCACAAATCTTTCTTCATTTTCATTTGTGATATTCCTATTAAAATTAACTTTTTTCATACTCATAAAACCATCCATAATTACATTAATATTATAGTTTGAATTTAAAAAAATGTAAAGTTTTCACGTGGAAGTATTTAATAAAAGATATTACAAAAATAATAATATTTATGATAAACAAATCCTATAAAAATTAGTAAAAATAGAAGCATATTTTATGTTATTATGTATTTGAATTAGGAGTTCAAGTAATTGCAAAGACAGAATTTATCAAATTGACAAACAGCAATATTTTATATTGTTGGGTGTATTAATACATTAATTATTGTTATGTTAATATTAGTTGACAAATTTCCAACTCAAACAGGTAGATTGCAACTAAAATAAAATGTATAATTTTAGAAGTGAGGTGAGAAAAGTGAATAATTTAGGTGAAAGATTATATAAGCTAAGGAAAGATAAAAAGTTATCTCAAGAGGAAGTAGCAGAAAAATTAAATGTAACAAGACAGACTATTTCAAAATGGGAAACGAATCAAAGTATGCCTGACTTTGATAAAGTAGTTCCTTTATGTGAATTGTATGGTATTACTCCTGATGAATTATTTATTGAATTAAAAGAAAAGGAAACTTCTAAAAATAATGAATTTTTTATTGATTATGAAGAAGAAAAACTAAAGGCAAGTAAAAAAGCAATAGGAATAGCCATTAGTGTTGTATTATATTTTTTGACAGTTGTATGGATAATGATTTCAATTCCAGTTTGGAATATGAATCCAATACTGGCATCTGCTATATTTTTACTTATTTGTGGGTTTGCAACAGGTATAATTATCTATGTATGTATTAGATACAAAAAAATAAAAACGCCTAAAGAAACTGAAGCAGATAAATTAAGAAATCAAATTTCAGATGTGGTAGCAATACTAGTTACTATTATTTATGTAATAATTAGTTTTAAAACGATGGCTTGGCATTTAACCTGGATAATTTGGGTGATATTTGGCTTATTTAATGAAATCTTAAAATTAATATTTATGTTAAGGAGTTCTAAAGATGAAAAATAAAAAATGGATTATAACTTTAATTATTATACTATCAGTTATGATGATAGTCCTTTTAATATTTTTCATTGGTCTTTTACAAAATGGGTTTAATTTTAAAGGTTTTAAAATAGGATTACAAACTAGTAATGAATTAATATTGAATAAGACTTATGAAGAAAAATTTAATAAAATTATAATAGATGCTACTACAAGTGAAATTTTTATAAAAAGATCTGATACGAAAAATATTAAGGCTGTAATTTATGGTGAAAAAGATTATACTGATGTTGAAACGAATTTTAAAACTTTAAATATTAAAACAAATGAAAAAAACTGTATTGGATTTTGTTTTAAGCAAAAATCAGCTAAGATAGAAATATATTTACCAGAAGAATATGATGGAAAGATGGATATAAAAAATAATTATGGTGATATTTCTATTGATGAATTTTTAAATGCTAATATAGATATTGAAGAAGATTGTGGAGATGTAAAAATACTTGGTGGTAATATTATTAAAGTAGATAATAGTTATGGCGATACAGAAATTGAAAAATCTAATGTCTCTACCATAAATGAAGATTGTGGAGATGTGGTAATTTCTAATACAAATGATGCAATAATAAAAAATAGTTATGGAGATATAAAAATTAAGTCAGTTGATAATTACTTACATCTTGAAAATAATTGTGGAGATATAGAAGTGAATAATATTAATTTAAAGAAAAATTCTTACATTAAAGATGATTATGGTGATATAGAAATTGGTAATACCAATGAATTATTTATTGACGCTAAAACAGATTTAGGGAAAGTAAAAATTAAAAATAATTATAATAAATCTGATGTTAATTTAAAAATTGAAAATGATTGTGGGGATATAGAAGTAAACAATAGTTAAAATATCAAATACCCATAATGTATCAATCAGCCCAAGTTATCTTGCGTTGGAATTTACAAAAAGGTGTTGATGTAATACCAGGGTCTTCTAATCCAAATCATATTCAAGAAAATACTGATATTTATGAGTTTGAACTAACTGATGATGAAATGAAAGAAATAAATGAGTTGGATAGAGATGAAAAACATGATTGGTACTAAAAAAATTTAATGAAAAGAAAGGAATGATTTTATGAGTAAAATTTTAGTTAGTTTTTTTTCAGCTAGTGGAATAACAAAAGGAGTAGCAAGTAAAATTGCTGAGTATACAGAGGGAGATTTATTTGAAATTGAGCCTGTAAATAAATATACAGAGGAAGATTTAAATTGGAATAATAGTGAAAGTAGATCATCTGTTGAGATGAAGAATCCATCAATAAGACCAAAAGTAAAAAATAAAGTTTTGAATTTAAGTGATTATGATACTATTTTAATAGGATTTCCTGTATGGTGGGATTTAGCTCCTAGAATTATCAATACATTTATTGAAGAAAACAATTTTGAAAATAAAAAAATATATATCTTTGCAACATCAGGTGGATCTAGTGTAATAAACAGTTTTGATACGTTAAAAAATACTTATAGTCACCTTAACTTTATAAGTGCTAGAATATTTTCAAGCAATGTATCAGAGAGTGATATAATAGATTGGATTAGGTAGGTGATGAGTAATAGAAAAACAAACAGCAGGCAGAGAAAAGTTAGGTAATATTGCCCCTTTATTTGCAGAATTAAATGATGATGTATTATTTGGGGAGGTATGGAGTCGAGAAGATAAATTGTCCTCTAG
>CANRKD010000051.1 GCA_947631105.1 uncultured Bacilli bacterium | reverse complement strand
GAAATCTTTTTGGCGTGGGTTTCTTTTCCATTTATGACACACTATTAAAAAGTACTTGACTTTTTATAGTTAGCCTCTTTTATATTATAACATATACAAGACTAATTAGTATATTAAGGATAATATCAATATCACGATATATTTAACATAACTTTACTAATTTATGATCATCTTTACCAATTCATATATTTTCTCGTTATTAATTTTGAATTAATATTATGATATTCAAATATAACTTTTAACGTTCAATTAAAAAGAAAGAATTAGTTTTCTTTCTCATAATCACAGCTTGAACATACAATTTTATCTTTCTTTTGCATTAATAAACTAGCGCAATTAGGGCATTTTTCACCAGTTGGTTTATACCATAATGCGACTTTACAAGTGGGATAATTGGAACAACCATAAAAAGTTTTCCCTTTACGAGTTTTCTTTTCAATAATTTTCCCTTCACAATTAGGGCAATCCATTATTTCTTTTTGTTCTCTTTCTTTTTGAATATATTTACAAGTTGGATAATTAGAACAAGCGATAAAACGGCCATACTTCCCATTACGATATACTAAATCATTCCCACATTCTGGACATTGATCTCCGGTTTTTTCTGCTTCCTTTTTTTCCATTTTATCAAATGCTTCTTCAACACAAGGTTCAAATTTATTATAAAAATCTTTTAAAACTTTAATATTGTCTGCTTTTTGTTCGGCTATTTTATCTAAATCGGTTTCCATTGAACTTGTATATTCTACATTTACGATATCACTAAAAAATTCTTGTAATTTATCTGTAGTTTCTATTCCAATTGTAGTTGGAAATAATTTTTTATCTTCTAAATTAACATATCCTCTTTCTTTAATAGTTGATAAAATTGTAGCATAAGTACTAGGTCTACCAATTCCTAAATTTTCCATTTCTTTAATTAAACTACTTTCAGTATATCTTGGTGCTGGTTTTGTAAAATGTTGTTCACTTTTAATCTCTTTAGCAATTACTGTATTGCTTTTGTAAGAAGCAAAGTCTGGTAAAATTGTATCTTTTTGATCTTCATATTCATGATAGATTTTTAAATAACCATCAAATTTTAATACACTACCACTAGCTCTAAATAAATAACCATTATTTTCTAATAAAACAGTTGTTAATAATAGTTTAGCATTAGCCATTAATGATGATAAAGCACGAATATAAATTAAATTATATAATTTATATTCATCAGAAGTTAAATATTTTTTAACACTTTGTGGAGTTCGGTTTATACTTGTAGGACGTATACCTTCATGGGCATCTTGCATATTTTTATCTTTTTTACCGGATTTTACTCTACCAATATATTCTGCTCCATAATTCTTTTTTATATATTCATAAGTTTCTGCAACAAAACTATTAGAAACTCTTTCTGAATCCGTTCTCATGTAAGTAATTAATCCTACTGTTTCATTGCCAATATCAATACCTTCATATAACTTTTGTGCCACTCGCATAGTTTTGGAAGGTGCAAAATTAATCTTATTTGCTGCCATTCTTTGTAAAGTAGAAGTTTTAAATACTGGTTTTGCTTTATGTTCTGTCTCATTATTTTCTACAGAATCTATTTTAAAGGCATTACTTAACTTAGCAAGAATTTCATCTACTTCTA
Source organism: uncultured Bacilli bacterium (assembly GCA_947631105.1). Classification (GTDB taxonomy): domain Bacteria; phylum Bacillota_I; class Bacilli_A; order RF39; family UBA660; genus MGBC108787. The sequence continues at coordinate 4,344 of CANRKD010000051.1, read as the reverse complement.
CCTTGGATTTAATTTCAATTTTTTTACCATGATATTTTTCTAAATTAGCCTCAAAATCATTAAAATCCGCACTAATAGTCCAATATTCTTCTGGTATAAATTTTTCAATCTCTCTTTCTCGATCAACAATTAATTTTAAAGCAACACTTTGAACTCTTCCTGCACTTTTTCCACCAGTTTTTGATTGCATTAATTTACTTAGGCGAAAACCAATAATACGGTCCAATATCCTTCGTGTTTCTTGGCTTTTTACTAAATTTTCATCAATTTTACGAGGATTTTGAATAGCATCTAAAACGACATCTTTGGTTATTTCATTAAATACCACTCGACTATAATTATCTTTAATATCTAATGTATCCTTTAAATGCCACGAGATTGCTTCTCCTTCACGATCAGGGTCAGTTGCTAAATATACATAACTACTATTTTTTACATCTTTTTTTAAAGCATTAATGTCTTTGCTTTTTCCTTTAATTGGCACATAATTAGGAGTAAAATCATTATCAATATCCACTCCTAAACCAAATTTTCCAGAAGTTGCTAAATCTCTTATATGACCTTTACTAGATACAACTTTATAGTCATGACCTAAATATTTTTCAATTGTTTTACTTTTGGCTGGTGATTCAACTATGACTAATTTTTTCATAAAACACCCTTTCTAACTGCCTATATTTTCTTGATATGCATTTAAACCTTCACTTAAATATTTGAAATAATTGGTTGTAATTGCTAAATTACTCATTTTAATCATATTATTGATTTCTTGATTATATAAAATAATATCTTGATTATCATATACTTCATCCGTAAAATATGTAATTTTTCCATTTGTAGCATTATAAGATGCTTTACTATTTTCCCAAGATCCATCTGCTAATATTACTCTATTTTTATAAGAATTAATATAATCTGGAGATAAAATATCTTCTCCTACATATAATCGAGGATCATAATCTAAATCAAAGAGATTTGCAACTGTTGGTAGAATATTCATGTAAGATGTATATTGATCAAAAGAATGGGAATTAATTTGAGTATTATAAATTACAAATGGCGTTTTATCTACATTATTTTTTTCATTTACATTATAATCTAATGCCATATTAATATCACTAGTATTTAATCCATATGGATAATGATCTCCATATAAAACAAGAACCGTATCATCCAATATACCTTTTTCATCTAACAATTCTAATAATCTTTCTAAGGCTAAATCTAATTCTTTTAATTTAGACATATATCGTTTTAATGATGTAGAATAATTTGTATCTTCAAACAAAGATAAATGTTTATCTCCCATTTCACTTGACAAATAATATGGTTGATGAGAGGTTACAGTTGTAATCCAAGCCATAAATGGATGATCTGTATCAATTCTTTTCATTGCTTCTTCCATTAGTAAAACATCACTTGGCCATTCTTTATACTGTTCGTCATAATCTATTCCTAGATCCGTTACACCATAATATGCTCCACTTCCCATATTTTTATGAATTGTTGAACGATAATAATATTTTTCGGTATAATCATGATATGAACTTGTTTGATATCCTGCTCTATTAAATAAGTTAAAAATACTTTCATCATATTGATTATTTTTATAATTATTGGCAGTACATGATCGATATATACTAAATAAACTTAACATTCCACTCATTTCATTATTTCCAGTTGAACAAGAGTTTCTAGGAGAATAAGAATTTTGAAAACTCCAACCTTCAGTATAAAGTTTATAAAATGTTGGATAATATTCGGGATTAATAAAAATTTCATTCACAGATTCCATCATAATAACAATCAAATTTTTTCCAGCAAATTGTCCCGTATATTCATTCTTATCTGTAATTTCACGACTCATAAAATAATTATTCAAATTTTTATAATTATTATTTGTTGTTTTGTTATTTAAATCAATCCAATTACTATCATCAAATGTTCTTGAATAATCTGTCACTTCTTCATTTTCTTCTGATTTAGAAAAAATTTCTATTTCTTCTTCATTAGGTTTTATAAGCGTTGTTTTAACATCTAAAAGCCCAAAAACAGATATCCCAAACTGATTTACACTAATATTTGGATTGCTGGGATTTTTAAATAAAACAGAAGTCGTTTCTAATTGGAGTTCGTTTTGCATAAATTTTATATCCAATGTTACATAATACAAACCACTAAGAAGGACTATTAATAATACACTTATTCCTACATTTTTTCTGTTAGCTCTTTTTTCAAATTGATTTCCTAGAACTTTAAAATATTCTTTAAAAATCATTTTTTCGAAAATAATTTTATATATAAGAAAAAGTACAAAAGGAATAAATAAGGTATAAAATAGAGGATTAAAAGAATCAAAATAATCTTTTATGTATTCTGTTACTGCCCCTAATTGACTACTTGTTCCTAGCGATACATAAACACCAATATAATTTTCAAAACCAGCTTGCATAATGGCATACAAAACAGCAATCAGTAATAAACTTCCACTAATGATAGATCCTATCTTTTCTTTAAAACATAAAGATAAAAATCCAACAAATAGTGCTATGATATTACAACCAATTAAAATACGAAACATTGCCCAGTCTAAAATAGGCATTTTCAATAATATTCTAAATAATATTTCTAATATTAATAAAGGAATAATAAAAGCTATATAATTTTTAAATAGTTTGTTCTTCCCTAATTTTTTCATTTTTTACTTCGCCACCTTTTAATATTAAATCACGAACCGGCTTATATGTAAATCTATAATTTTCTAAAGGGCCAAATTTTTCTAAACATTCTAAGTGAAGTTTCGTAGGATATCCTTTATGTTTATCAAAATGATATTCTGGATGAATTTTATGTAAATCATACATCATTTTATCACGGGTGACTTTAGCTATTACACTTGCAGCAGCAATAGATAATGATAAGGCATCACCATGAATAATACTTGTAGAAGGCATCGTTAAATCAAGTGGCATTGCATCAATTAGAACATGTTCAGGAACGATATTCAAATTTTTTATTGCTTTTTTCATAGCCAATTTACTAGCTTCATAAATATTTATTTCATCTATTTTTTGAGCAGATACCTCTCCTATGCCAATAGCAATTGCATCTTTTAAAAGAATTTCATAAAATAAATTTCTTTTTTTTTCACTTAATTTTTTAGAATCAGTTAAACCTTCTAAATAGTAATCTTGAGGTAAAATTACTGCAGCAGCAACCACAGGCCCAACCAGTGGTCCTCTTCCTACCTCATCCACACCAGCTATTAGATGAATTCCTTTTTGGTACAATTCTTTTTCATATTTTAATAAATCTTCCATTAACGATCAAATGTTACTCCTTTAATATATTCCATTTTTATATCATTTACAATTTTTTTACTTACACGATCATAGTCCACTTCTCCGTTTTTTATAGCCCCCATATTTTTACCAATAGTATTATATGCTTCTTCGATATCTTTTGCATTAGTTAAATGATAGCGTTCTTTTAATATTTCGGGATAATATTCAGCTAATTTTTGTAGTATATATACAGCTACTTCATCGATAGGTAAAATTTCCTGCTTAATACTTGTCATTGCTGCTAAATTAAAGGCAACATTGTTCTCACTTAATTTTGGCCATAAAATACCAGGTGTATCTAAAAGTAAAATATTATAAGGAGTCTTTAACCATTTTAAATGTTGCGTTACTCCAGGATTATTACCCACATCTGCTACTTTTTTATTAGCCATTTTATTAATTAATGTACTTTTACCAACATTGGGTATCCCAACAACTAAAGCACGAATTTCTTTTTCTTTCATTTTTTTTCCTTGTCTTTTTAATTGAATTTTTTCTGTCATTTCATGAGTTAGATCAATAATTTTTTTAAAATCTTCATTATTGTTTAAATCAACAAGGATTACTTTTGCTCCTAAATTCTCATAATATTTCACCCATTTCATGGTCACTTTCATATCACAAAGATCTTTTTTTGTCATAATCATTATTTTAGGTTTGTCTTGAATAATATTATAAATATCTTTAATTTTTGATGAATATGGAATACGAGCATCTACCAATTCATAAACAATATCTATTAAACCATATTTTTCTATTAATAATCTTCTGGTTTTTGCCATATGCCCTGGATACCAGTTGATGTTTGCCTGATTTTGTCGATTATTCATTTATATCACTTCCTTTATAAATCAATTTTAACTAATATACCTTCTACCATTTTATCAAATTTTTTCCAAGTTTGTGTTTCAACAATTCTAAACCCTACTGATTCAAACAGTTGTAAAGACTTATCTCTATCTTTTTCAAAATTATCATACAATTCCTTTATTCCATTTTC
>CANRKD010000050.1 GCA_947631105.1 uncultured Bacilli bacterium | reverse complement strand
CTGCTACTAACAATGTCGCTATTGCTATTACTGTTAATAATATTGTATTTTTCTCTCCACTACACTCTACAAAAACGGGCTAACTATGCGAACGTATAATTAAGCATTTTCTAATGATTCCATCACTAAAAAATCTTTTAATTTTATGTGTGTTACTGTACTAGTAGAATAATCGATTTCATCATTAGTAATTAAAATTTTTTTATGGGCATTATCAATTATCGCAAATGCTCCAAATTCTCGATTATAAGCTTTTTCATCTTCAACACTGTATGCAACTTGTATAAAATATTCCTTACCCTCTTTAATTGCTATAAAATCAATTTCTTTATCTTCTTCACCTTTATTTAAAACTTTTAAATTATATCCCATATATATGAGCTCATTATAAACAATATTTTCTAAATTATGGGTTAAATCATATCTGTTATTCATGCATCTCAAAGAATTAAATGACACATCTTCATTATAAATTTTAAAATAATATGCTAATTCACTTTTAGTTTTAGAAGAATAAGGTTTTATTTTATTAATAACATATGCTTTTTCTAAATATCCTAAATATTTAATTATTGTATTGATTGATCCTGTTATATGCTCATTTTTTAAATACCCTTCGATTGATCGTGCCGAAAATATTCTCGCATTAGATACTAATACATAATTTACAATTCTTTTAAATAATTCTTCATTTTTTATTTCAAATCTCATAATTAAATCTTTAACTATGATTGATTCATTTAAATCACTCAAGTAAGTAATCATATCATTTTTATCAAATTCAAATCTTTTAGGAAATCCTCCCCAAATTAAATAATCAGAAATACTACAATTTTTATTTAACTCTTTTGTGTATTCTAATATTTCTTTATAAACAAAAGGTCTTATTCTAAAAGAGACATATCTGCCACTAAATGCATCTGTATATTCTTTAGAAAGAATTTTTGAATTTGATCCTGTTATAAAAACAGAATTATTGTGTAATCTTAATGTTTTAATCGCACGTTCCCAACCTTTTACCTCTTGAATTTCATCTAAAAACACATAACATTTACCTTCGTGTCTATTGTTATTAACATATTCAATTAATCTTTGACTATCATAAATATTTGCTATTACACTTTCATCTTCAAAATTTAAGTAAATAATATTTTTAGTATTCTCTCTTATTTCTTTCATGATTTGTTTTAAAATAATAGATTTACCACATCTACGAACACCTGAAATGATTTTGATTAAATCAGAATCATAAAAACCTCTTATTTGTTCTAAATAATGGCTTCGATTTATCATTATAATCACCTAATTTAATTATATTGAACAATCTGAAATAAGTCAATTTTTTGCTCAGCAAAATGAACAATTTTTAAAAATATAAAATATTGTTCAACTATGTTTTTACTTTTTTATCTAATATGTGGTATTTTATTGTTGCATTTAGCAGAATAAAAAAAACTACCTTTCGGTAATTTTTTTTATTCTGCTTGAGATTCTAAAACAGCTTGTGGAGTACCGTCTACTGCTAAATTAACACTAATCTTTGCACCAGCATCAGTACTTTGATCTCCCTTATTTGGATATTTTACTACTAAATAATATGTTTTTTTACTAGCTTTACCCTCAGCAGATTTTGTATACAATTTTCTATTTCCTAAATTATTTGTTGCATCAGTCAGTAAATTTCCTTGTTCAGTATTTTTATCAATTGTACCTTCCCCACTATTAGTTAAAACATTAGGGAATTGTCCATGAGCAATCATTTCTCCATGTAAATCGCTAGTAACTTTATTTTTTATAGCTTCTGCATCACATCTTTGATCATCAGTCTCTGCATCAGTAGTATCAGCATACCAATATTTAGTTTTTCCGGCTTCTCCTGGTGCACTTTTCAACTCACAAGTAGTAGTAGCTGCAAATTCACCACTATCTAAAGTAACTTCATCATCTACAACGTATAGTTCCCAATCCAAATCTGTATTTGTTTTATTGGTATACGTAATTTTCAAATCAAAAGTTGCTTCATAATCGTTAGTATCTGATACTGATTCTGCTTTTTTTAGTTCTGCTGTTGCACCATAAATTCCAAGTCCACCTGGATAATTTAATAATTCATAGTGACTGGCAGCACTATTAAAATTAAAATTAGTACCTCCTAAATTACTAGTAGTAATACTAGCGCTTGCTCCTTCTCCATCTGTTTTTGTTGTTGCTGTAAAGTACGCAAATGTCGCTCCTACTACTGCTACTAACAATGTCGCTATTGCTATTACTGTTAATAATATTGTATTTTTCTCCCCTACACTCTACAAAAACGGGCTAACTAAAGATATATACTAAAGTAAATTTTTTTAAATGTTCTTTTTAATTCTTTAATACATATAATATATTGTATAAATTGACTTTTATTATAAAGTATATTAAAATAAAATAGTATTTTTATTGATGGGTCTATAGCCAAGTGGTAAGGCGTGGGACTGCAACTCCCTGATCGTTGGTTCAAATCCGACTAGGCCCTCCATTATGATAATAAACTCGATTTTTTCGAGAATAATAAATACTAACAGAAATGTTAGTTTTTTTGATATATTTGATATTTATTAAAAATAATTTAAATTTAAATTATTTAATATATTGAAAAGATTGATTATAAAACAATAATGTCTATTAAACAAATTCAAAAGTTTTAGGATCCTTTTTATATTTCCTACCTCTTTTTTAATCATTCTTTGTTAATAGGTTTTTATACTCATTTTTTTATAAATTTTGGTTTAAAATTTAAATTTGTTGTAGGAATAATCTAATTTTCTAAATATTTATGACTAAAAAAAGAATAGTTTCTATTCTAAACTATTCCATTTACATTTTTAGTTCATTATTTTTATTCAGCTAATGTTGTTTCAACTGAATCTTGCTTAATTGATAATGAAACATTAATATTTTTTCCAGCATCTGTTTTACTTTGGTCTTCTGATGGCTTATTTGGATATTTTACGATTAAGTAGTAATATTTGGTTTTCGTTCCATTAGTCTCTAATGTCCTATTCGCTAAATTCTCGCCTTCTGTTGGATCTAAAGTAACTTGATCGGTAGTATCTTTTGTAATTGTAGCGCTGCCATTAGCTTTCAATTTACCAAAAGCTAACTTTTTACCACTTAATTCGTCTGTTAATTTCTTAACAATTGCTGAACCTGTACAGCTATCATTGTTCGGACCTTCACTTACACCTGTACCATCTGCATACCAATATTTGGTTTCTCCAGCAGTTCCTGATTCTGACTTCTTTTGACAAATCGTTGTACCTTGAGCGTCTAAAGCATCTTCAAGAAGGTTATCTACTACATAAAGTTCCCAGTCTAAATCTGTTCCTGTTCCATTTGTATAGGTAATTTGTAAATTATATGTTGCTTTATAATTATTTGTATCTGTATCACCCTTAGTTTTTGCAATTGTTGCAGAAGAACCATATACTCCCAAACCTCCAGGGTAATCTAATAATTCATATTTACTATCTTCCCCTTTAAACGTTACAGTTGCTCCTCCAAGATTGGCTGTTTTGATTTCTGTACTTGATGCAGATCCACTTGACTCTGTTGTTGCTGTAAAGTACGCAAATGTCGCTCCTACTACTGCTACTAACAATGTCGCTATTGCTATTACTGTTAATAATATTGTATTTTTCTCCCCTACACTCTACAAAAACGGGCTAACTACGCGAACGACGTTATGGGATGATAGAATAATTATTTTAGAACTATTGAATATCTTTTGTTACGAACAGTTACTAATAAATTAATATGGTCAGCATCTTTTACTTCATCACGCAATTCAAACACTAAAGTATCTTTCATTTTATCTGTCGTTTTGTTGGTTAAATTTAATATTTTTTTGGTATCACCTTTTTGATATTCAATAGACAAAAAGTTATCAAAAAACTTGGTATCAGACTTAATATTTTTCGCATATATGGTTGTTTTATCTAAGTTATATTCCATATTTAATACTAATAATGTTGTTTTTTCTATGGTTCCTGCCACGTCTGCAGCAACAATATCTTTTAATTTTGTACAACGATTATTACTATAACAATAGTCATAGTCATAGGTATAGTTATTAGTAATTTGGTAATTATTTATTTTGAATGTAGTATATCCTAAGGCTGTATTTTTTAAATTCAATATTTTACCCATTTCATATTCATCTAATGTTTCAATATTCATTATTTTTTCTGGTTTAACATTTATAATTTTATAATGAGGTGTTATTTCCCCTACACCATAGTCTAAGCTTTCTAATATTTTTATATCATATTGATTTTTAATTTCACTATTATCTAATTCATAAACTAAAGTATAAGTATTTGAACTTTCTTTTTTTATTTTTTCTTTATAATATGGTTTGCCATAATCAATAAAATATTCTCCTCGATCTAAGGTTGGATATATATCTTTATTATTTACAACTAATCTAAAATTTGTATAGTCTAATTCATAACTATTAGTTGTTCGATTTTCAATTAATAATTGTAATACTAAATAATACTTATCTTTATTTATTATATTTCCATCATAGCCCATATTGGTTAGCATACTGCCTTGAATTTCAATATTAAAATAATCGTGTGTCATTCTATCTGTTACATGATAAGTTTTATTATAAACTTCAAAATGCATATAAATAAGGGTTCCTATAGTAATTACAACTATTACTGCAATACATGAAAATATAAAAATATTTTCTCTCACATAATAACGAAGTTCTCGTATAGATCTTCTTATTTTTCTTTTTACTTTATAACTTTCTAAATTAACAGAAAATTCAAATTCTTCGGAATCAATATCCGTTATTTCTAAATCTTTTAAATCATTGGCAAAATTAAATTGTTTAACATCAAAGCCTATACCTCTTATCAATGTATATATGAAAAAGAAATATTGTGGCAGAAATAAAACTAAAGAAATATCACGATAAGCTCTTGCTGTTTGGGCACTAATTACATCACGTTCCATACCACTTAATATATTATGAGTAACACCTATCATGATAAAAAGAAAAATATAATATATTAAAGTAAAAAAATATAATTTTGTAGATTTTTTCTTTTGACGCATTAAATAATAAATTGCTAAAACAGAAATTAATATAAAAATAACTGATAAATACATAAATATATTAATGTGTTGACCAGAAATATTAAATAAATTGGTCGAATAGTTATTAGCAACATAACTTCTAAAAAAATTTACAATTTTAAAAGTCTTATTAGTTAAATAACCAATTGGAATAAGGAGTAATAGATGAATTATACGAAAATGTTTAATTAAAAAAGCATATGGTTTTCTTAGTATCATTTAATCAACTCCTTTTTATTAGATTGTAACACAAAAAAAATATGATGCAAAGGTCATATTTTATTTAATTTTTTTTACCATTATTTGTCCTGCCAATAAATATATAACGGGATTGTTTTCTAATAGTTCTTTTTTATTAATTTTGAATATATCTGCTACAGTTTCTAATGTATCTCCTTCTTTCGTAATATAATAACTATACCCACTTTTAGGTATTAATATTTCTTGGTTTGGATAAATATAATCATCCATATTTAAGCCGTTCATGCTTGCTAATAGCTCTGGGTTGATGTTATATTTTCTCGCTATTTCGTATAAGTTATCTCCTTTTTCAATTACATAATAATTAAAATATTGCTCACTATTCATTGGTATAATAATATCCGATCCTTCTCTTAATTGATCTTCAAAATAAATATTATTGATATTTTTCAAAGTTTCAACATTTGTATTAAAACGTTTAGCAACACTTTCTAAATTTTCCCCATTTTTTAAAGAATATTTATCAAACATATCATCACTCCTATTTATAAGGTATGTAAAAAGTTTATTTTTGTTCAAAAATATAAGAAGTTAGTTAAATAGTAAAATGCAATTTTTATAAAATTATTGAAATTACAAGAGATAAAGCAATTTTTTCTCTTGTT
>CANRKD010000049.1 GCA_947631105.1 uncultured Bacilli bacterium | reverse complement strand
TTAAGAACTATATCACTATTTAAAAAATCACCTTTTAAAGGTACTCCTACTTGTTCGCCTATCCAAGTTGCCCAATCCTTCATCGTGGATGGAAATGGAAATGTATCTTGATATGGTTCATCAAATTTTTGAGTTATATCATTTAATTTTAAAGTTGAAGAAATATACTCTTCATCTGATTTTAATTCTTCAATATACCAAGAGCCAAAATTCTTTATATTTATATATGTATGTTCCAAATTATCATAGGTATGATTTAAATTTAAAATAGTAAGTTCTCCTGTATTTTTTACAAAAGAACCTACTACTTGTTTATCACTTATAATATCATCAGTTAATTTCAATGATTGTATGTGATTATCTTCAATATTACTTATTATCACGAAACATCACCATAACTTATAAATTCAATAGAAAAAGGAGCATAAAGAATATTACCAGTATCATTATTATATGGAATTTTTTCTACTGATAAATCCGGCTTTGGAACATAAAATTTAGTGGTTACAAATTTATTTGCCCAATGGTCAAAGTAATAAACATTTAGCTCTTCTTGTTTTATTATTTCTAACAAATCTAAAATTTGAAATCTATATAAAGATTTTACTACTTGAAGAGTATGATCGGGTATTTGAGCTTGTCTTTTACGATATAAATAAGCATTAAGGCGACCACGTTTTGCTGTAGCTTCCATATCATTTGTTTTAGGCTTTAATCCACCTTTTTCAACCCATTCCCAAGGAAATTCAAAAGTTTTAGAACCATCAATAGTTGAAAATTTAATTTTATCCATTTTTACACTCCTTTCTACCTAACAAAATATGGTGCACCTTCTAAATTTTCTAATAATCTTATTCCATTTAAAGATGCCCTTCCAATTTCTTCTGTTTCACATTGCATAATGAAAGTTGCGTTTAATATAACTTCTTTATCACCACTTTCTTCACGTACAATTTGTCTAATTAATGACTCTGGTGCTTCTAAATTTTTTCCGTGCTTTTGGTCGCCTAATACAGCCGTAAATTTTGCATTAGGTGGTATTACTGCTCCTGTTGCTAAATATGGTAATTGTGGTACTGGAACTCTCCAAGATAGCCAAGAAAAAGGACTTATACCAAGAAAACTGATATTTTGTAAAGTATTTAATATATCATTTAAACCATTAAAAGGCATTGCTACAACTGTATTAATTCCTCGAATTAAAGCATTTACGACAGCTTTAAACGCATTTATAATACCTTCCTTAATACCATTAAATACTTGTCCACCAGCTGAAAAAACATTTTTAACTGCATTCCAAGCATTTCCAAAAATATTTTTGAAAAAAGTAGTTACTGAATTAAATACAGACTTAATTCCTTCCCAAGCATTTTTAGCACCATTTTTTAAGCTTTCCCACATACCATTAAAAAAATCGCCTATTGGTTTAATAATATTATCGTTAAACCAAGTAGCGACAGTGTTCCATATTCCTTTAATCCATTCCCAACAAGCACTTGCAGCATTTTTTACATCATCCCAATGTTTAATAAGTAATGTTATTATAGCTATTAATGCTGTTATAGCCACAACAACTAATGTTATAGGATTAGTTAAAACAGTCATTATACCACTAAAAATGCCTGTAACAGCATTACATATTGCCATTACTCCATTATAAATTCCAATTGCTCCAGCTATTAAACCTATAGCAATTGCTAAACTCTCTAATATAGTCATAGCAACTTCGTTTTCACTTATCCAATTTAGAGCATCACCAATACCTTGCAGTACACTAACAATTACTCCACCAGTCCAATCAATAATAGGTGCTAAGACATTATCCCAAAACCATTGCCATATTGGTTGTAAATCAGTAATTGCTTGGTTAATTATGTTTAAAGCACCACTTAAAATATTAAAGAATGCTGGTAATAATTCATTCATTGTCCACGTACCTAAAGGCAATAAAACATTTTCATAAAACCATAACAGTCCTTCGCCAATATTAATAGCAAAAGGCAATAAAGCTTCCCATAAATTATTTAATGAACTTTGAATTGTTTCCCAATCAATTTTATTCATTGCATTTGCTGTTGCATCAAAAAAATGAGGTAAAGCATCAGTTATTGTCCAATTTGTCAAAGGAAATAAAAAATTATTAAAAAAATCAATTAAAATTTGTACTATTCCGCTTCCAAAACCTTTCAAAGAATTTTTAAAGTTATTAAATGAATTAGATAAATTAGTAAAATCAATAGTTGAAATAAGTTCTTTAATTTTGTTTAGAAAATCTAATAATTCATTATCTACTTTTGTGTCACTATTAAAATCAATAGGATTAGAACTTCCTCCACCAGAACTATTCTCGTTATTTGCTGGATTAACTTCTAATTTATCAAAACTTGCTAATCCTTCTTGAGCTTCACTTACTGCTTTTGTTGCATTAGCCTGATTATATAATTCTTTAGCATTTTTTTTTGCTTGTGATGCGGTTTTTCCAAATAAACTTGAAACAAATGTTGCAATAGTTCCAGTTATTTTAGATAGTGCATCCATAAGAGTATTAATAGCTGGTAAAATTGCATTATAAATTGGAGTAAAAGCTGTCATTAAGTTAGCTTTAATTTGATTTAAACTATTTGAAAAATCATCATTACTTTTTAATAAAGACATAAAGCCATTAGATAATTCAGTTAATGATTGCCTAATCAATCTAAATACCATTGCTGTTAAAGCTAATCTTGTTATTTTTTTACTTAATTTTGTTATTTTACTTCCAATAGAATCGATTCCACTACTTAATCCTTTTTTTCCTATTAAATTATTAGCAATATTTTTACCAAAGCTATCTATACTATTTGTAATATTATCTAAATTTAATTGATTTGTTTTTTGAATTTCTTGAGCTAATCCACTTGCATCGCTTTTAGTTTCTTCCAAACTTCGCTCAGTTTCATCAATTTTAGCTTTTAAATTTTGAGCTTCCATTGAAACTTGTGGATTCATTTTTAAACTTTCAATTTCATTTTTTAATCTTGTAGATTCATCACGTGCATCTTCTAGTTTAGTAGCTAAATCCAAAGATTGAGAATCTAAATTACTTTGTTCAACTTGAATAGATGATACTTGAGTAATGTCTCCAGCATTTCTTGCCCACTCTAAATCAACTTGTTTTTGCTCCATTTTATTTATAACATCATTATATTGATTTTCTAAATTTTTTACTTCTTTTTCATTTTTCTTTAATTGGCTTTCCATAGAAGTTAAAGAAGCAGGAGCTTTATTACTACTAGCTAATTGATTATATTTTGCTTTTAAATTATCAAGTGCTATTTCTTCTTTTTTTATCTTATCAATTTTTTTGTCATACTGGGCTATTAATTTGTCAGTTTCTTTACTTATGCCTTTGTATCCATCAATAAGTTTTTTATTTCTTAATTCTGTATCTATTACAACTCTTCCTTCTGATTGCTCTTGTCATCACCTCCATTAAATATTTCCATAAATTTACTAACTTCTTCTGAATCTTCTTTTTGATAATTAAGATCCAATATTTCTCGTGATTCCATAAATAGATTTTTCTCATCTTTAGTAAGTTTGCCTTTGTTTTTTTTCTGCCTTAAATTTAAAATATTTGAAAAAGTTGTATCTTTTCCAAGGTCTAAAAAATAATAGCAAAATTTCCACCAATGAATATTTTCTAAAGATAAATCTACTTTATGGGTTTGATTCATAGCTGAATAAATATATTTGGCATCTTTATTAAAAGAATATAATCTTGGTAATTCTTTAAAACTTCGTTCTTCTTCACCACAATTTAAAAATTTTATTCCTTTAATTATGGCTTGTTCTATATTTGAAGGAATTTTTTTATATAATCTTTTAATCATTATTAAATGCTTTTCTTGTATCGTTAAATCTTCATCTTCGTATGCTTCAATAATTCTTATACAATTTTTAACATCATAATTTATGTCATATATATTATTTTCAATTTTTATTTTTGTAGGAAATTTATCGATTAATGGATTCATTATTCCATCACATCTAACTGTTCTACACTACTATCATTTAAATATTTTTGAGCTTTTTTTGTTCTTTGTTCTTTAAATTTTGGTAAAACTCCTTCAATTAATGGTGTTAATAAATCTATATCTTTTGAATTTGCCATCATAATTTCACAAGTTCCTTTACCAAATATGTTATCAATTTCTTTAATAATTTTATCAACTTGTTCATCATAAAAATTAAAAGCTTCTTTAATTTTATTAAAGTCTTCACTGTGTTGTTCAAATTCGTCTATTGAATTTAATTTTTCTGAAAAATTTTTAATTCCAGACACTTCTTTTAATTTAGAATTAATTTTTAAAATATCATCTAAAATATTACATAATTTAGAATATGTTGTAGTATCTTCAGGATTATATTGTATTTCTCCTAAGACATTACCATTTTCATCTTCTATTGTTTCTTTAATATTTTTATTTTTTACTATAATAGCCATATTTAATTCCTTTCTATAAAAAATTTAAGGGAGAGTTACCTCTCCCACTTTTATTCAATTACTGTTGCTGTAAATTTTTTTGTTTTAGGATTGAATGTTCCGTGAGTTTTAGGACCTAACCAATTTAATTCATAAGGAGTTCCAACTCCAGCCGTATCACCACCCCAAGATTGAAGTGAAATAGCGGCTTTTTGTCTAAAACATTCATATTCACCAGCTGGTTCTTCTGTTTCTTTAAATACAGAAACTTCCATAAACTCAAATACTACATCATCTAATTCTTTATCATATTTATAAATTTCATATAATTTTTGAGCTAATTTTCCATCACGTGTATAATAACAAGGGTCTACACTCGTTGTTTGTGGACCTTTTTTTACCGTAACGTCTGTTTCACCTAAAACATTTTCTTTAGAATCAGCTTCATAATTCATAGTACGGCTTAATTCATCATTATCCTTACCAATTGCTTCAAAAGTTTCTCCTTCTCCAGGATTATCAATATAAAAAAGAATTGATTCTTTACGTTGAGCTTTCCCAGTCTTAGCTTCTGCAAAAAGTTGTAAGTGTAATTTCATAATTTTACCTTCTTTCTATACAAAAAAATCCCTAAATGGATTTTTTACGTCTTTTTTCATATATTCAACGATAATTTGTATTTGATAACAAGCTTTTCTTAAAGTTGGATCTATTGAAACCAAATAATCACTAGAAGATATTGTTATTTTAGTAACATATTGATTATTTTTTAGAATTGGAAATTTTTTTTCTTCATTTTGATTTTCTATCCATTCAGCAATATCTTCAAAAAACTCACTGTTTTTTAGTTTGTTTTGAAGTTCATTTGAATGATTAAAATGAGCTCTAATGATAAAACTTGCTTGTCTTTCAGTATCGCCATTTATTTTAGTCTTCAAAATAGGTTTTATAGGAGTTTTATCAATAGTCGCTACATTAGTGTCTTTTGATAACATATCGACTCCTAATTCCTTTAATTTTTCAAAACTAGGGCATTTCAAAAAATACTCTCTTAATGAATTTATCATTTTCCACCTCTTCCAATAAATTTTTGTACTGCCATTTCAATTTCTTTTTGCCTATCAGCCCACATTCTACTTGTCCAATATGATCCACGAATACCATCAAAATTGTTTAGAGCTCTACCACTTGGATCTAATATTTTAGGAACACCAGGTCTTGAAAAAAATCCGACTTGTATTCCATTTTTAGTTAGTGGAAAACCTCCAACTAAATAATCTGGATCTACCATAAGCATTCCATACCATTGATAACGAGCATACGGACTATTATAAATAATTTGAGTTCCATCTAAATTCATAGATGAATTATTTTTTAAAGTACCACTATCAAAAGGAATATAGTCATCCGATAGTCTCCATACTTCGTTAGTAAAAAAACGTTGTACAGAACCACCTTCCTCTAAATTCAAATCTTTAATCATTGTGTCTATGGAATTTAACTCTAATTTTGCTTGAAAATCCATTACTTACCTGTAATTAGTATATTATCTATACTACTTCCAACTAAATTTTCGTCTATTCCAAAGACAGTCATAATTTTAAAATTATTAGGTATATCATTTTCAGAAACAATATCTGGCCCTTCACCTAAAATAATTCTATTCTCTCTTTGAATTGTGAAAGTATTTTCATCGCCTTTATATTCTCTTTCAGTAACGTAATTTAAAAGATTA
>CANRKD010000048.1 GCA_947631105.1 uncultured Bacilli bacterium | reverse complement strand
TTTTGCCAGTAGGATTCATAAAAACAAAACAAATATCAGGATTTTTTTCACAACCACCATTATATATAGAATCTAATTCTTTAGCACCATATTTAATTTGCATTTTATCATATGTTTTTCTTAAATCTGCTATCTTCAAAATCATTCACCTTTCATCTTTTCTAAATATTTTTACTTAAATCTTTTATTCTTTACAATTTGTTAAATATGGTGCTAAAAAATAGAATTAATTCATAAAAAAGATATGTTTTTCCATATCTTTTTTAACTGATTTGTTTTGCAACTACTACTAATCTACCATCTTCTTGTGAATACTCACATGTGGATAAAGTTATTAATTTTTCTGGATAAGTTGCTGTTGTTGCTATGTCATAACGCGCTAATTTTTTAATATTTTTTATATAATCATTATAAGTATCTTCCGTTTGTTCTCCATAAAATTTATAATATTTAAATACATTATCTGTTACATTGTATACTTTTGATAAAAAGACCGCTATAATTTCATATTCTTCTTTGGCTTCTAACGTATAATAAGTTATTTTTTTATGTTCTTCATAATAACTTTGTTGTTTATAATTTAATAAATCTGCAAACATTGTTCCATTACTCATATTATGACCATGGATAATAATATTAATATCTCTTGGGTTCATTGTATTATGTTTATCAACATATAATGTTCCTGCCGTAGAACTCTTTTTATAAAAATCCCTACGTAAATAATAATCTTGATCTTTTGTATACATTACTGGATAATCAATTTTAGTTCCATCAATTTGAATCCATCCGACTAAATCGTTATTTTCATTATATAAACTTTGAATTTCTTCTAATTTTGGATCTTTTTCTTGTGTAACTTCTTCTGTTTGTGATTCATCAATATTTATTTCAGGTTGATGTTTTACTAAATTTCGGTTTACAAAATATAAAACAACTAAAATAACTGCCAAAGCAAAAATAACTAATGCAATAATGGTTTTCTTTTTTAATTTAATTCTTTTTTTCTTTTCTCCCTTTAATATATCTTTTTTTTCATTTTTCTTCATATTTATCAGAGCCTTTCACTTCTATTTTTTCTATTAAAAAATATAAAATTTACTTGTAATTATCATAACATATAATCGATTGTAGTACAAATAGAATTCATACGAATAATTATTTTTTTACAGTTCCAAAACGATTAAATGGGTAAATAATAAAATTAGTTGTTCCTTTAATTTGAGATTCCTTAATAGGACCTATAATTCTACTATCTTTTGATACAACCCGATTGTCTCCTAAAACAAAATATTCATCATCCTTTAAAGTAATTGCTTCATAATTACTGGTATTACCATAAGCATATTTATCTTCTATTTTTTTATCATTAATATAAATATTGCCATTTTCTATGGCCA
Organism: uncultured Bacilli bacterium; assembly: GCA_947631105.1. Lineage (GTDB taxonomy): Bacteria > Bacillota_I > Bacilli_A > RF39 > UBA660 > MGBC108787. Next base: position 4,892 of record CANRKD010000048.1, on the reverse strand, counting down.
CTTTCTCTCCGGGTAAGCCATAAACTCTTTTAATTAATTCGCCGTCTTTTGTATCTGTATCTAAAACCACAATATCATAACGATCAATGTGTCCTAACTTATTTAATATCATAAATTCTGTACCATTTAAAGTTTCGTACATAGAACTTCCATTTACTTTAATTGGTGTAGCAATAAATGTTCTAATTAATAAAATCACGATTAATATAATGATATATGGTAATAATTCTTTAATATTTTTTATAATTTTCTCTTTCATAAATAATATTCCTTCCAATTATATTATACAACAAGATATATAATTCTGAAACCTAAAAAGAAGCATTAAGCTGCTTCTTTAACGGAATCATTTCTTTCTTTAACTTTATACTCTTTACGCATATCTTTAATAAAGTTAAGTTTGGCACGACGCACCATACCTTTTTTAACAACAGTGATTTTATCAATCGTTGGAGCATTAATTGGGAATACTCTTACAACCCCAACACCACCACTTTTTTTACGTACAGAGAAAGTTTCAGAAACACTAGAACCTTTTCTGGCAATTACAATACCTTCAAAAGCTTGAATTCTTTCCTTTTTTCCTTCTTTTACCCAAACATCTACACGAACAATATCACCAACACGAAATTCTGGAATATTTGGATTCATATGCTTTTTGTTAATTTTGTCTACTAAATTAGCCATTTATATACTTCCTTTCTCTTAAAACTATCTTCTGCAATCATAAAAATACTTTCAGCGGATTACATGCTTCAAAAAGCAGATTCATTATAACAAATATATGTATATTTTGCAAATATTTTCTTATCTATTTACAAATTTTATCTTGTAAAATTTTCTTCCTCTATATTTTCCAAACTCAATAATCGTTCTTTTAATTTTATTTCTAGCATTTTTAAACGTTTTAACATTTTTTCCTGCTCTTCTTTTTTTAAATACAATTGATACTTATTTAATAAGATACTTTTTTGTTTGGCAATTTCATCTAAAGCAATAATTGCATCTGCACTGGTAGCGTCTTCATCCTCCACAACTGAAAGTGTAATCGATGCTAAACGTCGAAAAGCATTTTCTGTTTTTTTTAATAAAATATTATGCACTAATTTTTCATCTAAAATAAATAAATTACTTATTTGAATTAATTCTTTATTATGTATATTTGGTTTAAATTCATAACCTATTTCATTTTTTATTTTTTTTGCTAATCTTTTATTTTTATTTTTTCTTTTTATCATATAAATTGCCATACAATCACCTTCAATTTAATAAATCGCTTCTTTTTGCTTTTGTATTTTTAATTTGTTCATTCCTACGCCATTCAGCGATTTTTTTATGATCTCCACTAAGTAAGATATCAGGAACAACCATTCCACGAAAATTACGTGGTTTTGTATAATTCGGAAAATCTAATAAATTATTTGAAAAAGATTCTTCTAGATAAGATTCTTTTTTTATAACACCATCAATTAATCGAATCACACTATCACTAATTACCATAGCAGGAATTTCCCCACCTGTCAGAATATAATCTCCTATACTGATTTCTTCATCGATAAAATTTTTTATTCTTTCATCAAATCCTTCATAATGTCCACATATCAAAATGAGATGTTTTTCTTCTTTTAATTCAAAGGCTTTTTTTTCAGAATAAGAAACTCCTTGAGGAGACATTAATAAAACTTTAGATTCAGGTGTTTTAAGGCTTTCAATTGCCTCAACAATTGGTTCTACCATTAAGACCATTCCTTGTCCCCCTCCATAGGGAGTATCATCCACCTGATTATTATTTAATTTCGAAAAATCACGAAAATTTGTAATATGAATCTCCACCAATTTCTTTTCAATTGCACGTTTAATAATAGATTCATTTAAAAAACCATCAAACATTTTTGGAAATAAAGTTAAAATATCTATTCTCATAAAATCAATCCTTTAGCATTTTCCACTTCAATTCTTTTTTGATTTAAATCTACTTTCTTTATATAAACTTTATTTATTGGAATATAAAAATTTTTTGTACCTCTTACATATAAAAGTTTATTGTTATTATTATACACGATTTCAATACAATCGCCTAGTTTTTCTTTCTTTTCATATACTTCTAAACCAATAAGTTCTTCTAGGACATATTCATCTGGTTTTAACTCTAGACTTTCTCGATCAATAAATACTGGTTGATTTTTATATTTTAAAACTTCATTAATATTTGTGTAACCTTTTAGGGTAATCATTTCAAAATTTTTATGATGGCGAAAACTTTGAATAATTTCCGCTTTTTTTTCTGATCCTATATAAATAGTTTTTGAAGGAACAAAAGCATATTCTTTTTTATCAAAATGACTTAAAATTCTTAATTCCCCTTTTATACCATGGGTATTTACTATTTTTCCAATATATATATATTTCATAATTTTTTCTTTTCTTTCTTTTCATTATTAAATAATTCATACAGTAGAATACTAGTTGCAACTCCTACATTTAAACTTTCACAATTATGATTCATTGGTATACTTACATACTCATCACATTTATTTAAAATTTTTTCTTGAATACCATTGCCTTCATTTCCCATGACAAGAGCTATTTTAGATGGAGCTTTTAAATTTTTACAATTTTTTCCTTCTTTTAATTGACTTCCTATAACAACATACTCTTCTTCCTGTATTTGATCTATAAAATGTTCAATATTTGTTCTGATAACATTAACATGAAAAATCATTCCTTCTGATGCTCGAATTACTTTATCATTATATAAATCTACAGAATCCTCACTTAAAATAATTGTTTCTAAATTAAATGCTACAGCACTACGTATAATAGTCCCTAAATTTCCAGGATCTTGAATTCCGTCTAATATTAGAATATGATTTGTTATATTTCTTCTAGGTATTTTATAACAAATGGCTATCGTTTTAGAAATACTCTTTTGATTACTAATTTTTTTCATAATTTCAGGAGTAACATAAAAATCAGCGGATTCATTTCTATCTATAGTAATTTTTTCTTTAATTAAATTTTTTTTATCTGCTTCTTCAATTAAGTGATCTCCTTCTATAATAAAAAGTTCTGTTTCATCTCGATATTTTTTTAAATTTAATTTCATCCATTCTTTTACATGGTTATTTGTTAAAGATTCTATAATCATTTTAAAAACTCCTTAATCGCTTTCTAGCTTCTTTATATTTAGGATAAAATTTGCTGACATGATTCCAAAAAGCGCTGCTATGATTTGCTTCATAGAAATGACATAATTCATGAATAATTACATAATCTAATAAATCAATATCTTTTTTTATTAATTCACTATTTAAAGTTACTGTATTATTCTTACGATTGCATACGCCCCATCTTGTTTTCATATTCCTGATTTTGAGAGTAAACTGGGGAATATCAGGAAAATATGGTTTTATTCTTTCTATTTCTAAATTAAATACTCTCATTATTTCTGACTTATAAAATTTTTCTAAGGTTTTTAGATTTTTTGTATGGATAAATTCATGGTCTATATATGTATTTTTTAATGTTTCATCATATAATATTACATATTTTTTTCCTAAATAGTTAAAAAATAAATCGTTTTGAACTTTTTTTTGCATTGCTTCATACATTTTTTCTAATTTTTGTTTATTTTTTTGGATTAATTTATATATCTCTTTTTCACTGACAAAAGAATTAGCAGTTATATATAATTTTTTATCTTCTTTAAAACGTAGATAAATGTTTTTATTTTTTTTCCGTTCTATAATTACCTCAACATTATCATTACATAATTCCACTTGCATAAAACCACCATATTTAGATTTTATCACAATTTACCAGCAAAAAAAAGTTATAGAACCTCTCTATAAATTATGAGTTCTTTAATACATGTTTTTTTCATAAAATTTAGGGGTGAATTTATGATTTTTTTTACAGGATTTCTTGTAGGTATTACGAGTTTGATACCAGGAATTAGTGGGGGAACTATTTTAGTTTTATCCCATCAATATCAAACAGTAACCTCAGCAATTAGTAATTTTAGAAAAAAAGAAAATCTTTTTTTAATTTTCTTATTCGTTTTAGGAATTATAATGGGAACAGTAGTGTTTGCTCGAATTATTGAATTAATGTTTTATTTTATCCCCAATGGGACGATGATACTATTTAGCAGTTGTATCTTATTTCATCTACCTCACTTAATTTCTCAAGAAAAAATAAAGCCAAAATTCCTACTTATATTTTTAGGTATTTTTATTATTTTTTTTCTCAGCTGTTTTTCGCAAAATACAGATAAAGTAATTTTAGATTATCCTCAAATCACCTTATTTTTTCTAATTTATTTTGCCTTCTGTGGTATAATTGATGGATTTTTTACCATTATTCCTGGTATTTCAGGTTCCATGATTATGATGCTTTTAGGACCCTATTTTTTGTATAAATCTTTTCTTGCCCATTTAAGTTTTTCTACTTTATATTTGTTAATTCCTTTAACTTTTTATTTATTAGGTGATGGTGTAGGATTTTTTTTAGGAAGTAAATTTTCAAATTATGTTTTAAAAAAATATCACTGTGGATTTTTTAATATTATTTTAGGAATGGTTTTTATGAGTGCTATTTTATTGTTTCCTTGCCCAATAATGTCTATTTCAGGAATTTTATCTTATCTACTGTTCATTTTGTTGGGATATTTTCTTTATAAATTTTTTCATACTTTTATGTAGCATTTCTTTTTTTTACAGTAATAACTGGCCGAATTTCATGATATGCTGAATGGGACATGGCACTTGTGTTATTAGCATACAAATATCTTTGATTTGAAGCAATTGTACTGAACATTGTTAAAGTCCATCCCATATCCATTCCATTATATTCATTATATTGTAAAAGTCTAATAAATGATTTATTCTTTT
>CANRKD010000047.1 GCA_947631105.1 uncultured Bacilli bacterium | reverse complement strand
CAGTTATTACTAAAATCATAAATTACCTTCATTTATTTCATTAATTATAAAATCTAAAACTTTACCATATTTTCCTATTCCCGTTTCACCCCGATTTATTAAAAAATCAGAAAAATGAATAGAAATTTCCGAAATTTTTATTTTACCATTCTCTTTAAAACATTTGGTAGCAGTGACTGTTCCATCTTCTTTTTGAAGTAACTCTAATGCTTGTTTAGCATTTATTTTTACAATACCATCTAATTCTTTCTCATCAAAATCTAATTCTTCTAAAGATCCCTCAAATACACATGCATAAACATTTGCAAAAGCACGATCTTTAAAAAAAGTGCCATCCTCTTCTTCACGATCTAATACAAATTTTACTATTTCAACAAGTTTAGCATTTTTATAATTTATTTCATATCCTATTTCTTCTTCTACTTCTCTACCAAATGCTTCCTGAATCGTTTCTCCAGACTGAACATGTCCAGATGCTGTTGTATATAATTTTTTCTTATCTTCTCTAACTTGAAAATAAACATTTCCATCTTTATCATACAACCAACAATGAACTGTATTATGCCATAATGCTTTTTCATGAACAATTTTACGCGTTTCTTGACCTAAAAAATTACCATTTTCATCATAAATATCTAAATATTCCATATTGTACCTCTTTCCATAAACATTATAACAAATTTCTTTTTTATTTTGAAATTTTTTCATGCATGATATAATACATGTGGAGGATTATATGATTAAGGAATTTAAAGATTTTATTTCACGTGGAAATGTTGTTGATTTAGCTGTTGGTGTTATTATTGGTAGTGCTTTTAGCAAAATTGTCTCTTCATTAGTAAATGATATACTAATGCCCGTTATTGGTATACTATTAGGAGGAATTGATTTTAGCAATTTAGCCATAAAAATTGGAAAAGCCAAAATTACTTATGGACTTTTTATACAAAATATCATTGATTTTTTAATTATTGCATTTTGTGTTTTCATTTTTGTTAAAATTGTAAATCATTTATCAAATTTAGGACATAAACAAGAAGAACAAACTGAAACTATAGAAACAGAATTATCAATATTAAAAGAAATACGTGATCAATTAAAAAAGCCAAAAACTACAAAGGTAAAAAAGAAATAAATTATTATTTCTTTTTTGTTACCTAAAAGAAGAAATAATCATAATCTATTATAGAATAGACAACAGCACTACAAATGAATTGTATAATATTAAATTGTATTTTTAGTAAAATAAAATAAAACAATTTATTTATTTACATTTCATATACAACTTGATATAATGATGCCATAAAAAGAAATATGAAAGGATGTTAATAATGAAAAAGTTATCAGTAAAAGCTAATAAAAAATTATTTTTAGTTTCTGGTATAGTAACAGCTGGTGTTTTTACCTTCGGAATAAGCACTTATAATAATTTTGTTAAGGCAAATGATCAAAAAAAATTAAGTTTTGTAGAAAATGAAGTGAGTACACTTGAAAAAGCTAATCCACTAGAAGAAGCAGAAAATCAAGTTCGTGAAACAAATGCCAAAGTTGAGTCAGCGAATGAAGAAGTTAAAAAGGCAAATGCTGCAAAAGAAGAAGCTTCAAAAGAAATGACGAATGCAAAAGAAGCTTTAAAGAATGCTTTAAATGCTCAAAAAGCTGCTGAAGCTGAAGTTAAAGCTGCAAAAACTCCTCAAGAAAAAAAAGTAGCGGAAGAAAAAGTTAAAGCTGCAAAAGAATTGGTTAAGAAAGCAGAAGAAAATAAAATTGCCGCTGAATCTAAATTAGAAGAAGCTAAAAAAAGTGTTCAACAAGCGGAAGAAGCAAAACAAGCAGCAGAAATAGAAGCTCAAAAAGCAATAGAAAATAAAGAAGCTCTTGAAAATAATATTGAGAAAAAAACTGTTGAAACCAAAACCGAAAACAAAACTGTTGAAACTAAAACTGAAACCAAAACAGAAAATAAAACAAAAAACAAAACTGTTGAAACTAAAGTTGAGAAAAAAAATACTCAAACCAATAAAACTACAACAAATAATCAAGATAATGGAGCGGCTAACCAAAGAGAACTTTCAGCTGCTGATTGGGAGGTAATCAATAAAGCTTTACAAGCTGAACAAGAAAGATTAGCTCAAGAAGGAAAACAAGAAGTTCCAGAAGAACATAAAGTTGAATTCCACTTCTATACTACAAATAAAAACTTAACAATTCATTGTACAGAAGATTATTGTGGTAATAGTGGATATATTTGGTTTATAGAATTAGAATGTGATTTAAACAAATGTGAAGGATTTACTGATTCTACAACTGGTAAACAAGTTTCTACATTATTAGTAGGAAAACGTGCTGATATCACCGAACATAACGTTACTGCCCCTGCTGCAAAACCTGGTTATAAATTTGTTGGATGGGAATTAATCTCTTCAAGAAGACTTGTCGAAAATGGATTAGGTGAAAAAGGTTATCTTACAGGAAAATATATTGCGAATTACGAAAAAATAAATTAAAATATTATGCATTAAAAAAAAATAAAGAATTATTAAATTAATTCTTTATTTTTTATCTATAAAATCAAACTTCATTATCATTTGTAATAAACATCGCATCGCCAAATGAAAAAAAACGATATTTTTTTCGTACAGCTTCTTTATAAGCATTTAAAATATTTTCTTTTCCCGCCAATGCCGACACTAACATTAAAAGCGTACTTTTGGGTAAATGAAAATTAGTGATTAAACAATCAATACCTTTAAATTGATATCCTGGATAAATAAAAATATCTGTATCTCCACTACACGCAACGTATTGATTATATTTATTTACTATAGTTTCCAAAACTCTAGTGGTAGTAGTACCAACAGCTATAATTCTTTGGTGATTTTCTTTTGCTTGATTTAAAATTTTTGCGGTTTTTTCATTCATTTCATAGTATTCAGAATGCATTTTATGTTTTAAAATATTTTCTTCCTCTACTGGTCTAAAAGTACCTAATCCAACATGTAAAGTCACTTCTGCAATAATAATACCTTTTTTTTGTAAATCATTTAGTAACTTTTTAGTAAAATGTAGCCCTGCTGTTGGAGCGGCTGCACTTCCTAAATTTTTTGCATATACAGTTTGATATCTTTCTTTATCTTCTAATTTTTCTTTAATATATGGCGGAAGTGGCATTTGTCCTAATTTATCTAAAATTTCCATTAAAATACCATTATAAATTAATTTAACATATATCAAACCATTTTCTAATTTTTTAAAAACTTCTGCCACTAAATCATTCTCTCCAAAAATAACTTTCGTACCAACTTTTAATCGTTTAGCAGGACGTGCTAAACATTCCCAAGTATCATTTTCCATTGCTTTTAAAAGCAATAATTCTATAGTTGCATTTGTATCTTCTTTTTTTCCAATTAAACGTGCTGGTATTACTTTGGTATTATTAAGGACTAATACATCCCCTTTTTTTAAAAAATCAGGCAAAGACGAAAAAATAGTATCTTTCATATTCCCTGTTTCCTTATTTAAAATAAGAAGCCTGGACGCACTTCTATTTTTTAAGGGAGTTTGAGCAATCAGTTCTTTAGGTAAATCATAGTTAAATTCCTCTATATTCATCTAGAAATCACATCTTTCTACTATAATTATTTTCTATTTTTTTATATTTATCGCGAATAACGAATTTACAAATTCTTCTGCTTGTTTCTCTAAATTATCTAAAGTACTATTTGTAATATAAAAATCATATGAATAATTATCTACATTAGCATCCGAATAATTAGAAGTTATATTTAAATATCCATCTCTTTGAATCAACAGAGTATATACTTTTGTTTTTAAAGCATTTTTAGTTTTTTCAATTTCTTCAGGTTCTCTAATATGAATAAACATAATCTCATCTTCATTACTATAAAAATCTTGAACTTTTTCTAAAATACTGTTTAAAGCCATTTCATTATATTCGGTAGTTAATTTTTTCAAATCACTTAAAAATTTACGATCTTTTTCTGTTTTGGAACCATCCCAACCAATTATTGTAGCAATGTCTTTAACCTTGTCTATGGATGAAAAATTAAGTACTTTAGCGTATTTGCTTACAAATTTCACAAAAGTATCTTTACCACTTCCTCCAGTTCCATTAATAATAATTATTTCTTTTTTCATTTCCAGAACCTCTCTATACAGTAAACACTAAACTTTTTAAAATAAAGAGTCATTATGATTTATTTTTAAGTGATTATAAGCTTTATCTGTAGCAACACGACCTCTTTGAGTTCTTTTAATAAATCCTTCTTGTAATAAATATGGCTCTACAACATCTTCAATGGTCGATACTTCTTCTCCAATACTAGTTGCAATAGTTTCTACACCAACTGGCCCACCATTAAACTTTTCAATTAATGAGGTTAAATATTCAATATCTACATTATCTAAACCATATGCATCTACTTTCAAACGATTTAAAGAATTCATTGTTAACTTTTTATTAATAAAACTCTCCCCTTCTACTAAAGCAAAATCTCGTACTCTTTTAAATAAACGATTTGCGATTCGAGGTGTTTTACGACAACGTTTAGCTAATTCCTTAGCAGCATTATCTTCAATAGGCATTTCAAGAACATGACTGGTTCTTTTAATAATTCCTTCTAATTCCTCTTCTTTATAGTACTCTAGCTTGGAAATAATACCAAAACGATCTCTTAAAGGACTAGAAATATCACCAGCTCGAGTAGTTGCACCAACTAAGGTAAAGGGTGGTAAATCAATTTTTATACTTCTAGACTTTCCATCACTACCAATGATTAAATCCATTTCAAAATCTTCCATTGCTGGATATAAAACTTCTTCGATAAATTTAGGCATACGATGAATCTCATCTATAAATAATACATCTCCAGGTTCTAAAGTCGAAAGTATAGCTGCTAAATCTCCAGTTTTTTCTATAGATGGACCACTTGCAGTTTTAATATTGGTACCTAATTCATTAGCTATAATATGAGCAAGAGTAGTTTTTCCAAGACCAGGTGGTCCATATAATAAAACATGATCTAAAGGCTCATTACGCATTAAACTAGCTTTAATAAATACTCTTAAATTTTCTTTAATTTCTTGTTGACCAACATACTCATCCAATGAAGAAGGTCGAATATTTAAATCAAAAGAATCTTCTTTTTTTTCATTTGCATCAATAATTCGCTCACCCATTTATTAACATCCTTTCTTTTTATTTTAATAATAATCTTAAAGCTTCCTTAACTTGATTTTCAATTTTGTCATTTTGGCTTAATTGAGGTAAAATTTTTTTAATATCATTAGTTTTATAACCTAAACTTTCCAAAACTTCAATCACTTCTTCAAAATCTTGCATTGTAGATTCATTATTCTTCGCTAATTTTCCTTTTAAATCTAAAATGATTTGTCTAGCTATTTTTTCACCAATTTTAGGAAATTTTGTTAAATATAATATATTTTCTCTTTCAATAGCATCAACAATACCCATAACACTTCCAGTAGCAAGCATAGGTAATGCCATTTTAGGACCTAACCCTTTTACATTAATCAAACGTAAAAATAATTCCTTTTCCTCCATAGAATTAAATCCATAAAAAGAAAATTCATCTTCTCGAATATGAGTATACAAAAAAACTTTCTTCTCTTCATACATCGAAAAACTAAATGGATTAGCTACATATATTTGATAACCTATTCCATTATTTTCTAGAGTAATATAATTTTTTTCAATTTCCACAATCTTTCCTTGTATAAAACTAAACATAAATATATCATCACCTTACTAACAATTTTACTAAATTTTCCAAATAAAGTCTATTTATTTAAATACTAAAAAATTTATTCTTTCGAATAAACTTTCTTTAATAATATTTTTTCAAAACTAAAGAAATCTGAGTATAAAATGGAAGTCTTCCATCATAATGCTCAATTGAATCTTCAATAATATCAGAAATATCTTTTTCTGATAAATAACAAAATATATTATTTAATCTATAAGTATTAGTAAAACGATCTCGAAGTCTTGGAGCATACACTTCTTCTAAACGTAATAAAATATTAAGACCAATTTCATTATCGGCATTATTTCGATATATTTCGGCAAGTGTTTTTAATATCTTACTTTCTACTTCCATATGAATTATAATAAAAGAACTTTTCATATTTTCAAATTTTGAAATAATAGATTCCAAAATAATCTCTTCTAAAATTTGAGAATCAATAAACATACCATATAAGTAATTAAATTCAGAATAAATTTCTAAAAATAAAGAATTCAATTTCATGTGTTCCAACTGTAGACGTTTTTTTTGTAAATAAAATTTTTTGCTTTCTTTTTGAGCCACTTTCAATTTTTTTATGGTTTCATATTTTTCACTTTGTTTGTTTTTAGATTTTCCTTCAAACTCTTCTTTATTCGTCATGATATTTTGAATTTTTCTTCTTAAATTACGATAACTAACAGTCCAATAATTTCTAGATTTACCTTCCGGTACTTTTGGCCATTTTTTTACTTGATCTAAATTTTCTCCATGACGTAAATACAATACTTCTTTTTGAAATTCTGTTA
>CANRKD010000046.1 GCA_947631105.1 uncultured Bacilli bacterium | reverse complement strand
AGAACAGTCAAGCCGTATGAAAATAGAAACAAATCCACAGTGCGAGAATTATTATACTTCTAGAAATATAATAATTCGAAAAATATAAATAGAAAGGAATTAATCAATCTATAAAAATTTAACTCATTTCTATAAGATTGATTATACAAGGTGAAAATATGGCTAAAATACAATCAGAATACGATATAGATAACTATGAATATAGCATAAGTTTTGAATTACGTAAAAAAATGATTCAAATTATCTTAGAAATTTATCCTCAAAAAAAATATAATGAATTAAAGGATATGGATGATTTTGAATTAAGGGGATTATATGGTAGTGCAATTAAAAAAAGAAAATCTACAAAAGATTTACCAAATTCTATAGAAGAGGATGAAGAAGAACAATTAAATGATTTTGATATACCTGATGAAATAGATGAAATGCGCTATGGAAGATAGTATTAAAAAGTTTTTAAGCTATTTATATGCAGAATTAAATTATAGTCCAAATACCATATCTTCTTACGAAATAGAAATAAAAAAGTATCAAAGATTTATTAAAGAAAAACATATAAACTATTTAGAATTAAATAAAGATAATATTAGAAATTATTTAAAATATTTAGATAATAAAAAATATAAAAATTCAAGTATATCTAAAAATTTAAGTGCGCTAAGAAGTTTCTATAATTTTTTAGTAATACAAGGAAAAATAGGAAAAAATATATTTAATAGTATTCATAATCCAAAATTAGAAAAAAAACTACCTAACTTTTTGTCTGAGATAGATATGGAAAATATTTTAGAATATTCTGAAAATAAGAATTTTAAAAAAGATATTTATACTAATCGAAATTTGCTCATCATGGAACTTTTATACGACACAGGATGTCGAGCTAGTGAGCTTACGAATATTAAATTAAAAAATATAGATTTTAATGATAGAAGTATTCGTATAATGGGAAAAGGCTCAAAAGAAAGAATAGTTTATTATGGTGAATATACGGAACAAACCATAAAATTATATTTAAAAGATCGAGTAGAACTTCTTAAAAATCAATCTAGTGATTATTTATTAGTTTCCAAAACTACTTTAAAATTAACTACCAGAAGGATTGCTCAGATCATTGATGAAATTATCAAGCAATTAGCCATTAAAAATAATGTTACTCCACATACATTTCGTCATAGTTTTGCTACTCATTTATTAAATCATGGCGCAGATTTAAGAAGTGTGCAAGAATTGTTGGGTCATTCTTCTCTTTCGACTACTCAAATATATACACATGTATCTAATGAAAGATTAAGAAATGTTTATTTAAAAACACATCCTAGAAAATAAGCATAGATGTATATTTTTTGTAAAACTTACAGCATAAATTTGCTGTGTTTTTTTTTGGTGATATAATAAAAGTATAAAATAAAGGAGATTAAAAATGGCAAAAAATGTTTATTTATTTAAAGAAGGAAATAAAGATATGCGTGAACTGCTTGGAGGTAAAGGAGCCAATTTAGCAGAAATGACATGTATTGGTTTACCAGTGCCAAGTGGATTTACTATTTCAACAGAAGTATGTAAAAAATATTATGATAATCAACAAAAGTTACCGCAAGATATTCAACATGAAATATTAGAGGGTATTAAAAATTTAGAAAAAATAACGAATAAAAAATTTGGAGATCCAACAAATCCTTTACTGGTAAGTGTAAGAAGTGGATCAAGAGCAAGTATGCCTGGAATGATGGATACAATATTAAATTTAGGAATGAATGATTCGATTGTTGAAGAAATGATTAAAATAAATCAAAATAAAAGATTTGTTTATGATTCCTATCGCCGATTAATCATGATGTTTGCAGATGTAGTAAAAGGTGCTTCAAAAGATAAATTTGAAAAACATTTAGAAAAATATAAGCAAAGTAAAAATAAGAAATATGATATTGAGTTAACCGAAGATGACATGGAAAAAATAGCGAAAGATTTTAAAGAAATATATAAAGAAGTAGTCAAAGAAGATTTTCCAAGTGATCCAAAGGTACAATTACTAGAAGCTGTTTGTGCAGTTTTTAAAAGTTGGAATAATGCTCGAGCTATATATTATCGTAAGATGAATGGTATTCCGGATAGTTGGGGAACAGCCGTAAATGTCCAAGAAATGGTTTACGGAAATCTTGGCAAAAATTCAGGAACGGGAGTTGCTTTTTCAAGAAATCCAGCAACTGGAGAAAATGAACTATATGGGGAATATTTAATGAATGCTCAAGGTGAAGATGTAGTAGCAGGTGTTAGAACACCTCAAACTATTGATAAATTAGCCGAAGAATTACCAGAAGTTTATAATCAATTTAAAACAATAGCAAAGAATTTAGAAAAACATTATAAAGATATGCAAGATATGGAATTTACAATCGAAAATGGAAAACTGTATATTTTACAAACTAGAAATGGAAAAAGAACTGCTCCCTCTGCTATAAAAATTGCCGTTGATATGGTGAATGAAGGATTAATCTCAAAAGAAGAAGCTATTTTAATGGTCGAGCCAACTCAATTAGACTCTTTATTACATCCAACTTTTACAAAAGAAGCATTAAATAAGGGAAATAAAATTGGTCAAGGCTTAGCAGCTTCTCCGGGAGCTGGAGTTGGCAAAATATATTTTAATGCTCAAGATGTAATCGCTTCTTCTAAAAAAGGAGAAGATGCTATTTTAGTTCGCCTAGAAACCAGTCCAGAAGATATTGAAGGAATGAATTATGCTCAAGGTGTTTTAACTATACGAGGTGGAATGACTTCTCATGCTGCAGTTGTCGCTCGAGGAATGGGAAAATGTTGTATTTGTGGTTGTGAAAATTTAACCATTGATGAAAAAAATAAAACTTTAATTACTAAAGATGGATTAGTTTTAAAGGAACAAGAAGAAATATCATTGAATGGTAATACCGGGGAAATTTATCAAGGAAAATTAGCTAAAACAGAAGCGACGATTAGTGGAGATTTTGAATTATTCATGCAATGGGTAGATGAAGCTAGAAATTTAAAAGTGCGTGCTAATGCTGAAACAAAAAAAGATGCTTTAGTAGCTCGTAAATTAGGAGCAGAAGGTATCGGAATTTGCCGAACAGAACATATGTTTTTTGAAGAAAATAGAATTTTTAATTTTCGTAAAATGATTTTAGCAGAAGACGAACAAAAAAGAGAAGAAGCATTAAATAAAATCTTGCCATATCAAAGAAAAGATTTTGAAGAATTATATAAAGCTATGGCTCCATATCCTGTTATTATCCGTTATTTAGATCCACCTTTACATGAATTTTTACCAAAAGAAGAAAAAGAAATTAAAGCATTAGCAGACAGTTTGAAAATAGACATTAAACAATTAAAAAATAGAATCACAGAATTAAAAGAATTCAATCCTATGATGGGACATAGAGGCTGTCGTTTGGCCATAACTTATCCTGAAATTGCTAAAATGCAAACAAAAGCTGTAATTGAAGCTGCTATAAATGTTAAAAAAGAAGGAATAAATGTAAAACCAGAAATCATGATTCCTTTAGTAGGAGATGAAAAAGAATTAGAATTTGTAAAAGCTATTGTAGATGAAACAGCAAAACAAATCATGCAGGAAAATAATTGTACTATCAAATATATGGTAGGAACAATGATTGAATTACCAAGAGCGGCTATTTTAGCAGATGAAATAGCCAAACATGCAGAATTTTTCTCTTTTGGAACCAATGATCTAACTCAAATGACTTATGGCTTTAGTCGTGATGATGCTGGTAAATTTTTAAATATTTATTACAATAAAAAAATCTTAGAATCTGATCCTTTTGCTAAATTGGATCAAAAAGGGGTTGGAGAATTATTGAAAATTGCTATTGAAAAAGGAAGAAAAACAAGAGCAAATATTGAACTTGGCATATGCGGAGAACATGGTGGAGATCCAGCAAGTATCCAATTTTGTAATCAAATAGGTCTGGATTATGTATCTTGTTCACCATATCGTGTACCAATTGCTCGTTTAGCTGCAGCAAGAGCTGCAATTGAATCTAAAAACTGAAATCGAATTAAATCTTAAATTTACTTTGAAATAAATAAGGCTTTTTAAAATCCTAAAAGTATAGTATAATAATCAAAAGAATAGGGTGATAAGAGTGAAAGTACTAAGTATTGGTCATTTGACTTATGATATTAATATTTTAATGGATAATTTTCCTGTTGAAGGAAGCAAAGCAATCACCAAAGAATTGATAAATTGTACTGGTGGTTCTGCTAGTATTGTTGCTTATGCTTTAGCTAAATGGAATGAAGAATCTTATATTTCAGGAGTAGTAGGTTATGATGAATTTGGTAATAGTATGAGAAAAGATATGGAAAAAAATCGAGTTCAGACAACGTATTTAGAAACAAATTACGATATAAAAACTCCAACTTCTTATATTATTTCGAATAAACAGAATAATTCTAAAACAACGATTACAACAGAAACAGATAAATTTAATATAAAAAAATATGAATATGATCAAGCTATGGATTGTGTAGTATCAGATGGTTATGAATACAATGCCTCTGTTTATGCTTATAATAAATATTCGAATGGTATAACGATATTGAATGCTAAAACACCACGTCAAAGTTTATTGGATTTTTTCAAATATGCCAAATATGTTGTCTCTTCTCAAGAAGTTGCTGAAGCAATGACTGGCATGAAAATAGATTTTAATAATCCTATGACTATGTCTACCATATACAAAAAAATATCTGATCGATATCCAAATATAAATTTAATGATTGTAATGCCTGGAAAAGGAACTATTTATCAAAATAATGGGGAAATCAAAGTATTAGCAAGTATTAAAACAGAAGTGGTGGATAAAACAGGTGCACATGATATATTTGTTGCAAGTGTAGCATATGGTCTAACGCATCAATATGATATAGAAGTGACGTTAAAATTAGCTACAATTGCTTCAAGTTTCGCTAAAAATACTATTGGTGCAACTTTGTCCATACCTCTTTTAAGTGATATCATATCATTTTATGAAAATAAATTTGGAAAACTAAATGTTTCCTCTACTGAATCATCTCCGATAGAAGAAGGAAAAGATTCAAATGTTGTTGCCTCTAAATAAATATCCCAGTTTAGATGTTCATGGAGAAACCAGAGACACTGTTTATACAGTTATAAAAGAATTTATTATGGATAATATTAAATTAAAAAATACCGTGGTTCTAATAATACATGGAAAAGGAAGTGGCATTTTAAAGAAAGAAATACATTATCATTTAAAAAAAATGAAAGAGGTTAAAAATTTTCATGTAGATTATTGGAATCAAGGAGTTACAGTTGTTGAATTGTTAATAAAAAAATCTTAAATAATTTTTTGAAACAAGGAGTGTTTTATTAATCCTTGTTTTTTGTTATAATAGAAAAATTCGTAAAGGAGTGATTTACTATGTTAAAAATTTATAAAACAAGTACTGCTGAAAAAAAAGTAGAAAAAGTAGAAAAAATGATAGAGGATTGCTGGATAGATTTAGTTGAACCTTCAGAAGAAGAAATTATTAAAGTAGTGAAGAAAACAAAAATTGATAAGGATTTAATTACTAAATTATTAGATACAGAAGAACTTCCTCGTGTAGAACGTGAAGAAAATGCAACATTAATTGTAATAGACATACCATATGTCACTAAGGGAGAGGATTATAAATATAAGACATATCCTTTAGGAATAATTATAACAGATAATAATTTTGTAGTTACGGTATCGGTAAAAAAAACAAATATGTTAAATGATTTTAAAAAAGGGAAAATTAAAGAATTTAGAACAGCTAAAAAAACAAGATTTTTAATTCAAATACTATTAAAAACGGCAAGTAGTTATTTGAAAGAACTAAAAGAAGTAAATGCTGATATAGCAGAAAAAGAAAAAGTATTAAAAAAGTCAACTAATAATCAAGATCTAGTTGATATGTTAGAAATTGAAAAAACGCTTGTATATTTTATAACTTCATTAAAAGCCAATGATGCTGTTTTAGAAAAATTATCAAAAGGAATAATAGTACCTTTATATGAAGGTGATTTAGATTTACTAGAAGATGCTATTATTGAAAATAAACAAGCTATAGAAATGAGTGGTATATATAAAGATATTTTAACTTCAATAATGGAAACTTACGAAACAATTACTTCTAATAATTTAAATATAGCCATGAAATTTTTAGCAAGTATAACAATAGTTTTATCAATACCTACCATGATTTCGTCATTTTTAGGTATGAATATTCCTTTAGGAAGTATTAGTAAAGAACCTAATGCGGCTATAATCATTTTATTGATATCTATTATAATTTCTATTATTATTGCCATACTATTAAAAAAGAAAAATATGCTTTAAACAATTTTTTAAATAAAATTTGACAAATAATAAAACTTATGATATAATCACAGAACAAAAGAAGATTAGACATAAATTTGACATTTGTAACTTTTTGTGCTATTATTAATGCATAAAAGAAATTGGGGGTTTTAGAAATGAAAGGTTATGTTTTAGATTATATTGATGAAAATGAATATCGTAAATTAGAAAGAGCTTTAAAAAAATACAATATGTTAGCATTTAAGAAATTAAATTTTGAATATTATCCAGCTTTAAGGAATGGGAAGTTTTTAGGAGAATTGATTTCGCAAAATAAAAAGAACGGTACAGAAACTTATGAATTAAAGTTACCTAGTGATAAGATGTTTGTTCAAATTCATGGAGAAGTAAAACTAGTATATACGGTTTATAAAAAAGAAGAGATAGTTATGCTAGATTCAATTACTCCAAAAGATATTTTATTAGAAGGTCATATGTCAGAATTAACAACATACAAAGGAGTTATGATTTCTAAGGCAAATGCTACCAAAGATAAATTTAAAATTGATTTATTAAACATGTTACAAGATAAGTAGAAATACTTATTTTTTTTATGGGTAATGTCCATAAAAAACTTGCAAGGCATACAATATTATGATATTATTAAAAAGTCAATGGACCTCTAGCTCAGTTGGTTAGAGCATCCGGCTCATAACCGGGCGGTCGTAGGTTCGAGTCCTACGAGGTCC
>CANRKD010000045.1 GCA_947631105.1 uncultured Bacilli bacterium | reverse complement strand
GTACTGTACAAAGTTTAATTGATGGTCAATCTAAAAATCCTAAAATGTTAACAATTATAAGAATTTGTGAGGGATTAGATATTCCTTTAAAGGATTTTTTTTCAGATCCTTTATTTGAAAATATTGAAAGGGAAGATTAAATGAAAATTATAGAAAATGATAATAAAGTGCATATAATTCTAGAAAATAATGATAAATTAGAAGTATCCTTATTGTATAATAATAAAGAAAAGATAATGATTAAATGTTTGAATTCTATTATTCATATTGAAGAATTAACAGTATCCGAAATTAAAGAACGTTCCATGGAACAAAATGAAATAAATAAAATGAAAAAATTTTTAGACAAGTAATAAAATGTTAAATTTAAATGCTTAAAAATATTGTTCAATTTTTTTATTGTATAAGAATTAATATTTAAATTTAAAGATTATCTAATGATTAGAAGGTGCTTGATTTTTTTTTAGGCATATATTATAATTATAGTGATTTTTATTTGCACCCATAGCTCAATTGGATAGAGCGCTAGACTACGGATCTAGAGGTTAGGGGTTCGACTCCCTTTGGGTGCACCATTTTATAAATTTATTGTAACATTTTAATGTAAAAATGATATAATATAATTAGTTATTTCGAGAAGTGGCTCAACTTGGTAGAGCACTTGGTTTGGGACCAAGGGGTTGCAGGTTCAAATCCTGTCTTCTCGACCATTTATGTTATTTAAATCTCTAATGAAGAGATTTTTTTTAATTTTAATCCTTAAATATTATTTTTTGAAAAAGTTTTTCTATGTCATCTTCTTTTATTTCCCATGTAGTTCCTTTATCATAAATTTCACCTAATAAATTGCCTTTCTCATGAAAAGATAATTTAATATTTACACGGATTTTTCCGTTATCAATTAAATTTAAAAATGTTTTGAAATTTTTTAATTTATAAAAATTTATTTGTGTAAATTTAAAATATATTTGGTTATCGATTTTATCTTTTTTTGCATTTATTTTAGCGAGGTAAGTTAATTTATGCTCTAACCTATTTTTTAATTCTGCAAAAGACCATGACATATCTTCGTTTAACAAAGTATGATAATCATAAATAAGTAATTGAATAATTTTTAATTCAAAATTGACATTTAATTGAAAAGAAAATCTGTAGCCAATATTGGTTTTCTTATTAGCAAAAATTTTAGCATAAAAAACTTTATAATTTTTATTTTTGCGTGATGGATATCCGCAAAGTTCATATAATTTTTTCATTCTTAAAGGACGATTATCTAATGCCATGGAAAATAATCCCATATAAGGTTGACTTTTTTCAGCTTTAGTTTTTAACTCAATTCCGTTATAATCTGGTAAAATATCATTATCTTTAGATTTGTGCAATAATTCTTCAAAAGTTTCACCGATAGATTTAAAGCTAGATCCATTACCTTTAATCCAATTTTTACATTGTATTTTATAAAATTCTAATTTTAATTTTTTCATTTCTTCATAAATTTCGTTTTTCATAAGTTTATAATATATTGTAAATCATATAAAAAAAATGTCGTTTTAAGATAAAATATTTTGTTTACAAGTAAATGGAAAATTTATCTGTGTATATGCAAATACAAAAAAAATGTTCTTTCATATTTTATAGTAAAAGGAGGAATTATTTTGAGTAGAGTACTAAATAATTCTGTAAATCAAATAATACAAAAATATTCTTTAACTCATAAAGGCATAGATTTAGTTAAAGAAAAAAATAAACAATCCGAAATTATAGCACATAGTGATGGTTTAGTTGTTGCTATTAGTACTGGTAAACGCAATGATATAAATGCTTCTGGTACTGCATCGTATGGCAATTATGTAAAAATTAAGCATAATAATGGTATGTATACATTGTATGCACATTTAGATAAAGTTTTTGTTAAAAAAAATGACCGAGTAAAACGTGGATATATTATAGGAACAATGGGTAAAAGTGGAAAAGCCTATGGAGTACATTTGCATTTTGAAGTAAGAAATTCTAATGATGTACGTATTAATCCAACTATTTATATTGACAATGATTTACCAAATTTAACAGAGCAAATAGATGTTATATATCAAGTATATGATAACAAAAGTAATAAGTGGTTACGTAATGTTACAAATGATACAGACTATGCTGGTAATATAGGAAATCCAATTGGAGGTCTATATGTAAATTTGACTAAAGGTTCTATAAAATATCGTGTTCATGAAATAAATAATAAATGGCTTCCTTTGGTTACTAATCGTGATGATTATGCTGGTAATCTTAAAAAAGATATAGATGGATTACAAATAATGAGTGAAGATGTTTCAATTATGTATCGTGTTCATTTGATTGGCAATGTTTGGTTACCTTGGGTGGATAAATTTGATGATACTTCTTCTGGATACGCCGGTATATTTGGTAAAAAAATAGATGCAATTCAGTTAAAGGTAAAATAATTTTGAAATACAAAAAAGTAAGAAGATTAATGTGGATTTAGTCTTCTTTTTTTTGAATTTTTCGGTTATACTAATAAAAGAATAGGGTTGATAAAATGGTAACAAAAACGCTAGATAATGAATCTTTAAATAAGATGGATGCATATTTTAGAGCTGCTAATTATTTAAGTGCTGCACAATTATATTTGAAAGATAATCCACTTCTACGAAAAAAATTATCTTTTGATGATATAAAACCAAAATTAGTGGGCCATTGGGGCACAGTGCCTGGGCAAAATTTTATCTATGTGCATTTAAATCGTGTTATAAAAAAATATAATTTAAATATGATATATGTATGTGGTCCAGGACATGGTGGACAAGCGCTTGTAACTAATACATATTTAGAAGGAAGTTATACAGAGTTTTATCCAGATGTTACTCAAGATTTAAATGGATTGATAAAACTTTGCCGTCAGTTTAGTTTTCCCGGTGGTATTGGCAGTCATGCAACACCAGAAACCCCTGGTTCTATAAATGAAGGGGGAGAATTAGGATACAGTCTAGCTCATGCTTTTGGAGCAGTATTTGATAATCCAAGTTTAATTGCTGCTTGTGTGATCGGTGATGGGGAAGCGGAAACTGGGCCATTGGCAACAAGTTGGCATTCAAATAAATTTTTAAATCCTATATCAGATGGAGCAGTGTTACCTATTTTACATTTGAATGGTTATAAAATAGCTAATCCAACGATTTTATCACGTATAAGTGATATGGAATTAGATGCATTTTTACGTGGATGTGGGTGGGAGCCTTTTTATGTAAGTGGATCGAATTCTAAAAAAATTCATGAAGATATGGCTACTGTATTAGATACTGTGATTGAGAAAATAAAACAAATTCAATGTAATGCTAGGAAGACAAATGATGCATCAAGACCCATCTGGCCAATGATTGTTTTACGTACCAAAAAGGGATGGACAGGACCTGAAGAAATTGATGGTAAAAAAATTGAAGATAGTTTTCGTTCACATCAAATCCCTATTGAAGTTACAAAAGATCATCCAGAAAGTTTACAAAGATTAGAGTCTTGGTTAAAAAGTTATCGTCCTGATGAGCTTTTCGATAAAGATGGAAGGTTTAAATTAGAATTACAAGAATTGGCTCCGGTAAGCTTTCAACGTATGGGTTCAAATCCGCATGCTAATGGTGGTTCTTTAATAATTCCGCTTGAGTGTCCCGATTATCGTAAGTACGGAATAAATTTTAAAAAACCTGGTAGTGTAGAAGCTCAGGATATGACAGAATTAGGTAAATATGTAAAAGATTTAATTTCTTTAAATGCTGAGAAAAGAAATTTTAGAATTTTTGGACCAGATGAGGCTTTGTCTAATCGCTTAAATTATGTTTTTGAAGTTACCGATAGGGTTTGGAATTGTAAGACATTAAATCAAGATGAATTTTTGTCAACTGATGGTCGAGTAATGGATTCTTATTTATCAGAACATGCTTGTGAAGGTTGGTTAGAAGGGTATTTATTGACTGGAAGACATGGATTTATTCATAGTTATGAAGCTTTTGTTCGAGTTATTGATTCAATGGTAAGTCAGCATGCAAAGTGGTTAAAAATGGCAAAAGAAGTTTCTTGGCGTAAAGATATAGCTTCATTAAATATTGTATTAACTAGTCATGTTTGGCAACAAGATCATAATGGATATACTCATCAAGATCCAGGATTTTTGAATCATATTATAACAAAAAAAGCAAGTATAGTACGTGTTTATTTACCTCCTGATAGTAATACATTGATTTCTTGCTTTGATCATGTAATTAAAACAAAAAATTATATTAATGTGATTATTGCTAGTAAACATCCAAAACCGCAATGGTTAACTATGGAAGAGGCAACAAAACATTGTGCTAAAGGAATAGGCATTTGGGGATTTGCAAGTAATGATAAAAATTCAGAACCTGATATAATTTTTGCAACATGTGGTGATATGGCTACTTTAGAAGGTTTAGCTGCTGTTCAAATTTTAAGAGAATATATTCCAGAAGTTAAGATTCGTTTTGTTAATGTTGTTGATTTAATGAAATTACAATCTGATACTATACACCCTCATGGATTGAGTGATAGAGATTATGATATGATTTTTACTCAAGATAAACCTATTGTTTTTGCTTTTCATGGATATGCAAATTTAATACATGAGCTTACATATCGTCGTAATAATAAAAATTTACATGTTCGCGGTTATATTGAAGAGGGTACTATTACTACACCATTTGATATGAGGGTATTAAATGAAGTGGATCGTTATCATTTAGTGTTACTTGCATTGAAGTATTTGACTTCTTATCAAGATAAATGTGCTTATTGTGCTGATTATTGTAGTAATATGTTAGTAACGCATCATAATTATATTAAAGAATTTGGACAAGATATTCCAGAAGTAATAAATTGGCAATGGTCAAAATAATAATCTATTTGAGTAGCAAATGCTACTTTTTTTGAGTTTGCCCTTTTTATAAAACAAAAAAAATACCTGTTTTACAAGTACTTTTAATTATTTTTATGCTTTCACTTTTTTTGCATTTATAGCTTGGTAGCCTTTTGAAGTTTCAATAAGTTCAAATTCTACTTCATCATCTTTTTTTAATGATTTAAAACCATCTTGGATAATAGAAGAGTAATGAATAAATATGTCTTCTTTATCAGTATATTTGATGAATCCATAGCCTTTTTCATCTTTAAACCATTTAACTCTACTACGCATAACACTAACACCTCTCTTTCAATGTAACGATCATAGCATAAAAAAATCAAAAAAATGTCGATTTATGATATTTTGCTAAAAATTAGTGAAATTTGGTTTCTATATGTTTTAACTAATATTTTTTACTATTATATTTTTTAGCTCTCTTTTCTTTTCCCTAGATAATAAATTTATTTTTTGACTTGTAAAATAGATTATATTTTCTGTGAAATTTATTTTTTTGACATTATGTAAATTTATAATACAACTTTGATGTGTTTGAAATAAAAAAGGAATATTTTTAAATTTTTTTGTTAAGTTTGTTATCGTTTCATGAATTTTATAAGCTTTGTTAGTTGTAATAATTTTTGTATAGTTGTTATTTAAACTTTTTTCGAAATATAAAATTTGCTCATAAGGAATTTGATAATACTTGTTATCAAATATAAAGTTAAAAGATTCTTGTTCTTTATTAATTTTTAATGCTGTTTTTATTGATTCTTCTGCTTCTTTTTTAGTATATAAATTTAATTTTAATATTTTGGTTTCATAATTTATCCTTGCATTTTTATTGGCGATAAATAAAATGATGGGGCTAAACCAATCATTTTTTCTTCTTATTTCATAGGCAATTTCTATTCCAGTTGTACTGGGAAGATAGAAATCTAAAAAATATATTTTTTTCCCTACTAATTTATCAATTTGTTTTAATGTTTCTGCTGAGTAATCTTTAAATTTTATCACAGTATATTTTTTGTTAGTTTTTTTGATAATTTTTAGAAAACAGTCTATGTAAAATTGTTGCCATATTTTGTTATTTTCATAAATAATAAAATTAATCATATCATTCACCTTACTTTATTTTAGGGGCTATAATATCGTAACATATTTTCATTTTTTGAGCGTTTTTTGGTTTGTATGTTTCTGTTTTTTGTCTAAATTGTTTATTTAATTTTAGTATTTTAATTATTTTTTTATCTAAGACAGAAAGTTGATTTTTGTTATCAATATCGTTACAATGAATATAGGTGAAAAATATGAAATGTAAACGTTGTGGAGTAGCTTTGCCTAATGAAGGATTTTTGTGTTCTCATTGTGGTATGATGATGAGTAAAGAACAGATTGAAGAACAAAAAAAATATATGCAACAAAATTTTGATAACCATAAAGTAGAACTTGTGAGTGAAAAATATGGAGGAAAGAAACAAATTTTTCAAAAAAGAGAGGAAAGTGATAAGAAATATATTTGGATTTTTTATTTATTTTCTATAATTACTTTTCTTTTATTGTTAATACTGGGTATTGTGTATTTTTTTTGATTTCGGGGAAAATAGTTTTAGGTGATAAAAATGGAACTATTTTTTTTGTGTTTAAAAATATTTTTTGCTAGAATTACAGATGTTTCTATTGGAACAATTCGTACAATGTTAATGGTCAAAGGAAAGACGGTAATTGTAACTGTTTTAGCTTTTGTTGAGGTTTTTATTTGGTTTATTGTAGCACGTGAGGCATTAATAACAAATGTTAAAAGTATTTTTATTCCTATTTCTTATTCTTTAGGATATGCATCAGGTACTTTAATTGGTTCTTGTTTGGCAAAAAAATTGATTAAAGGAATTGTAGGAGTTCAAGTTATTATAGAAAAAGATAATAAACCACTTTTGAATGCTATTCGAAAACATAATTATGCAGTTTCAGTTATTGATTTGAAAGATGATTTTAATGGTAATAAAAAAGATATGCTTTATTTTCAAATTAATCATCAATCATTAAAAAAGTTAATTTCTTTAATAAAGAAATATGACAATAATGCTTTTATAGTGATTAATGATACAAAAGCAGTGCAAAATGGATATTTAAAATAATTATTTTTAAAATTTAGGTTAATTTTTTTAGTTGTCATAAATAAGAAAATGATTTAAAATAGAGATATAAAAATAGGAGAGGGAAAGAAATGAAATTAGAGAAGTTTAAGAGAAATAAAAAAGTAAGAAATACCCTCCTAACTCTAGGAATAGCAAGTACAATCCTGGGGGGGGGGTATAATATTATATAGGAGTTATGCCCTATACCAGGAGAATAAAAGCTATGATGTATTGCAAGGAA
>CANRKD010000044.1 GCA_947631105.1 uncultured Bacilli bacterium | reverse complement strand
AAGATAGAATTAAAAAATCCTTCTTATTCATACTATCGCCTCCCTTCTTTATGAAGTTTGGCAATCACCCAACTATTTTAAAAGTTCCTAATAAAATTATACCAAACATTTGTTCTTGATACAATGCTTTTATATTAAATTTTGACAATTTAGAAAACACACTTGCATATTGTCAAAAACAATAAGAAGGAGATGAACTTGAAGATATTAAGAAATAATATAAGTGATAGTGAATTTTATAATTATTATTTGATAGATGACAATAAAAAAATAGGAATAATATATTGTGCTAACGGTGATTTATATTTTTCTTCTTTTGACCAATATTTATTTGTTCCTCCTTTAGGTCTTCCCATCTTCCCATCTCCTTTATTTTATTATAACAAAAAATGTAAACAATTTTTTTCTGTCTACATTTATCTTATCAGTTCACAATTTCTTATGTAGTTTCTTAAACTGATGACATTGCTTCTTCCTTGAGAGTACCAGATTGATAAAAAACTTGGAATTTCTGAGTTATTTAAAAAAGCAACTTGTAAAAAAGTTGTTTTTATGTTCCTAGAACAATATATTAAACATTTATTTTTATACGATAGAATTGATTAAATCAGCTCTAAGGATTTTTTACTATCACTAAATTTGTTATAATATTTATAAATATTAATTGTATTTAGGTAATGGAGGAAATAGTATGTATAAATATATGAAAGTTATGTTTGGCACTATATCAGGAGCAAATAATAATATAAATTATAAAATTGATGAAGAAAATGTTGCTGATAATTGGAATCCCAATTCACCAGATCCAAAAGAGATGGGTGGATTTAATTTTAGTACCGAAGATAAAATTTTACGTTGGTTAATTCGAGGGGACACTATTTATGATGTTGAGATTCCCAAGGATGCAGAAGTGATAGATTGTCCTAGTGTATCTGCTCCACATGGAGTTTTTAGAAGTAATAAAATAATTCTTCACAATCCAAGAATAATGACAGATGAAATAGCATTAGACTTATATAAAAAATCTAATTTGCCCGATTTATCCTATTATAAATCATTAGCGGGCTGTGCTATAAGAGGTTATAGAAATACATGTTTTGCAATAATTAAAGATAGAGTCAATAAAAATAATATTGATTTAGTTTTATCGGAGATCGAAGATTTTGTAAAACCTTATCAAGGAACTGAAAATGATAAGGATAGTAATAGGGTTTATAAAGAAGTAATGCAATATCTAAATGAAATAAAATTGGATTTATCTATCAAATATAAAGAAATTGAAAAAAGTATTATCAAAAAATTTCGTAAAGACATATGGTCTATGTTTATTAAAGCCGTGAATAAATATGAATTAATTCAAGAAAATGATAGAATAATGGTATGTATGAGTGGAGGAAAAGATTCTTTTTTGCTTGCTAAATGTATGCAAGAGCTTCAAAAACATGGTAAAATTCATTTTGATGTTTCTTTTGTAGTAATGGATCCAGGGTATAACGCACTTAATAGAAATAAAATTTTGGAGAATGCTAAACTGTTAAATGTTCCAATAGAAATGTTTGATACAGATATTTTTAATATAGTTAGTCATTTAACCGAAGGAAATCCTTGTTATTTGTGTGCCCGTATGCGTAGAGGGCATTTATATAATAAAGCACAAGAGTTAGGATGTAATAAAATTGCCTTGGGACATCATTTTGATGATGTGATTGAAACAACTTTGTTATCCATGTTTTATGCTTCTGAGGTTAAAACTATGTTACCTAAGTTACATAGTGAGAATTTTTCAGGATTAGAACTAATTCGACCTTTATTTTTAGTAAAAGAAAGCGCCATAATTTCTTGGAAAGATTACAATAATTTAAATTTTATAAATTGTGCTTGTCGTTTTACAGAAAATTGTGCGATAACAGATGATGGCACAAGTAAAAGGTTACAGATGAAAAAATTAATCCAACAACTTCGTAAAGAAAATAAAGATATTGATAATAATTTATTTAGAAGTATGTCAAATATAAATTTAAATTGTATTTTAGGTTATACAAAAGATGGAAAAAAACACTCATTTTTAGACGATTATGAATAAAGTATTGGTTATTTAATTAATTTATGTTATACTTTTGGAGAGGTAAAAAAATGAAAAAAGTAGTAAAAAGTTTATTAATATTAGTTATGCTTTTTTGTGTAACTACAGCTTGTGGGAAAGAAGAAAAGGTTAGTGATGCTATTCGTTTTAAAGAAGAGTATGAATCTTTAAATGATACAATAAGGGATAAAGATGGGAAAAAAATAAGAAGTATTACTATTCCAGAAGAAAATCCAATTATTTATAAAACTGCTGAGGAATTGGTAGAAATGATTCAAAATAAGGAAACTTTTGTGGTTTATTTTGGATTTACTGATTGTCCATGGTGTCGTAGTATGCTTCCAACATTGATTGATGTTGCTAATTCTTTTGAAATAAAACAACTCTATTATGTTAATATAAAAGATATTCGTGATACTTTGTCTGTATCTGAAGATGGTGAGTTGGTAGTGGAAGAAAAAGGCTCAGATGCTTATCAAAAATTATTAGAATTATTGGATAATGTATTAGAAGAATATACTTTGACAGATAAAAATGATAATTCTGTAGATGCTAAAGAAAAGCGTATATATGCTCCAAATGTAGTTGCAGTTAAAGATGGAGCAGCTATTAAATTGGTTGAAGGAATTAGTGAAAAACAAACAGACGGCTATGAAGATTTAACTGAAGAAATGATACAAGATATGTATGAACAATTGGAATGTGTTTTAAAATGTATTGTTGATGAATCTTATAGTTGTTCCCAAGAAAAATGTTAAAAAATGTTTGAAATTTAATTTTAAAAATGTTATACTTTATAGGCCATGGCAGCTTGGTAAAGCGTAGAATTCCAGTGTGAATTCTACGTTTTTATTTTGAAAGGAGTTTATTTATGAAAGAAGAAAATGAACATATTTATTTAACAAATGCACCGGTTAAAAAATTATTATTGAAGTTTTCAATCCCTTGTGTACTGGCGATGCTTGTAAGTGCTTTATATAATATAGTGGATCAAATTTTTATTGGAAATAGTTCTGCTGGAACAGCAGGTATTATGGCGACAACACTAATTTTTCCTTTTACAGTCCTTGCACTTGCTTTGGCACAACTAATTGGGGATGGATGTGCAACTTTATTTAGTATTTCTTTAGGTGCAAAAGATGAAAAAACAAGTAATAAAAGTGTAGGAAATGCTATTATTACTACTTTGATATTGGGAGGATTATTAGTTGTTTTGGGGTTTATTCTAAAAACAGCTATTTTGAATTTATTAGGGGCCTCAGGGTACAACGAAATTTGTCAAGAATATACCCAACAATATTTTATGATTATTCTTTGTGGAACACCTTTTTATATGTTTGCTTCAAGTATGGCTTCTATCATACGAGCAAGTGGTGCTCCTGGGTATTCTATGTTATCCACAATTGTTGGGGCTATTCTTAATTTAATATTAGATCCCATTTTAATTTTTGGTTTTTCTTTAGGAGTTAAAGGAGCAGCAATTGCAACGATTATAGGACAAATTTTATCAGCAATTCTTTGTGCATTGTATTTTCGTAAGCCTAAATTAATGAAATTAGATGCTTCTAGTTTTCAATTGGATTTTTCTATCATTAAAAAGATTTTAAAATTAGGAATTTCTAGTTTTATTACTCAAATTTCTATTGTAATTATAACCATTGTTGCTAATAATGTTGTTGGAATGATTGGGGGAGTAAATGCTACAGATGCAGGTGGAGCTTTGGGGATTGTCTTTAAGATTTTTGCGATTGTCTTAGCATTTAGTTTAGGAGTTTCTGTCGGAGCTCAACCAATAATAGGATTTAATTATGGAGCTAAAAATATAAAAGAGTTTTAGAAACTTATAAATATGTTTTTATACTTAATATCATTATTGGTTTGATTTCTATGATTTTATTTGAATTATTTCCCGGAGCAATTGTATCTTTATTTGGTGGACATGCTAATGATTTAGCCTTTTATCAAAACTATGCTATTTTAAGTTTTAGGATTTACTTAGGTGGAATTTTATTGTGTTGTATTCAAAAATCAAGCTGTATTTTTTTGCAATCTATTGATAAACCATATAAAGCAATGTTCTTATCTTTAATGAGAGATGTTATATTATTGGTTCCAGGAGTATGTATTTTAGGATTATGTGGAGATTTATATTCTATGCTTTGGGCAGGACCAATAGCAGATATTGGATCATTTTTACTTACAGTATTATTTGTTAGTATAGAATGTCGAAAAATTTCTAAAATGATTCAAACTTCAAATGAAGAAAAAAGTGATTTGACAAAACAACAAAATCGTTTTGTTATATCTATTGGTCGAGAATATGGTAGTGGAGGAAAATATATTGGAGAAGAATTAGCACATTATTTTAAAATTAAATGTTATGATAGCGAATTGTTAGAAAAAACTTCTCAAGATAATCATATTGATCTTTCATTGTTAGAAGAAGTTGATGAGAAACAAAAAAATTCAATATGGTATAGTTTTGCGACAAACTATAAAAAAGATGCTAAAACAGTAAATCCTGTTAGTGCGGAGGATAATTTATTTTTAAAACAAGTCAAAACAATTGAAGACTTATATAATCGAGAAAATTGTATTATTATTGGTAGATGTTCCGATTATGTTTTAAAAAACAAACCTGGTCTTATATCTATTTTCATTTATTCTGCTGATGAAGAATTTAAAATAAAAAGAAAAATGGATTTAGAAAAAATATCATTAAAAAAAGCAAAAGAAAAAATACACAAAATAGATAAAGAAAGAGCGAATTATTATAAACATTTCACGAATCAAGTTTGGGGAGATAAATCAAATTATGATCTTGTTATAGATTCAAGTGTTATGGGAATAGATGGAACTATTCGTTTATTAGAAGAATATATTAAACAGAGAATAGAATAAAAAGAGAAAAGCTCTTTTTTTTATTTATAATTTTATATATAATATTTTTTAGGAGGATATCTATGTTAAAAGTTAATAATATTACAAAATACTATGGTGATTTTTTAGCTGTTGATCATTTATCTTTTGAAGTCAAAAAAGGAGAAATTTTTGGCCTTTTAGGGGTTAATGGTGCTGGAAAAACTACTACTTTTCGTATGATTATTGGGTTGTTAGAACCAACGAGTGGAACCATTACTTTAAATAATAAGCCAATTGATTATTCGATAACAGATAAAATTGGTTTTTTGACTGAAGAAAGAAGCTTGCTTACTAAACTAACTGTAAAAGAACAAGCTATTTATTATGGAACTTTAAAAGGTATGCCAAAAAATATTATTTTAGATAAATTAGATTACTATTTAAATCGTTTTCATATGTTAGAATATAAAGATAGAAAAATTAAAGAATTATCAAAAGGTAATCAACAAAAAATTCAATTTGTCATGGCAATATTAAATGATCCAGAATTATTAATATTGGATGAGCCTTTTTCAGGTTTAGATCCTTTAAATGTTCAATTATTTATGGATATTATAACAGAGCTGAAAAATAAAGGAACTATTATTATTTTTTCATCGCATCGCATGGAACATGTTGAAATGTTTTGTGAAAAGTTAGTTGTTCTTTTAAAAGGAAAAAGTGTTTTAAGTGGAAATTTATTACAAATAAAAAAAGATTATTGTAAAAAAAATATTCATATAGTTGCAGAAAATGTCAATTTTGATGATTTACAAAAAGTTAATGGTGTTTTGGATATTATTCAAAATCCAAATGAAATAATTGTAAAAATAGAAAATCATGATATTGTTAAAGAGGTTTTTGAAATTATAAAACAATCTACAGATGTCAGTAAGTTTGTGGTAGAAGATGCTACTTTAAACGAGATATTTTTAGAGAAAGTAGGGGTTCTTTATGACAAATAAGTTAAAATTTTTAATTCAACAAAGTTTAAAGAAAAAAGTAAGTACCAAATGGTTTAAAATAGTTAATATTTTTATTTTAATATTATTGATAGGAGTTTTTAATTTAGATCAAATTATTCACTTTTTTGGGGGAGATTTTGAAGAAGTTAAAAAAATTTATGTTCATGAAGATTTAGGTGTCTTTGAATTATTTGAAAATAATTTTGAAACTTTGATTTCTTCAAGTGAAGATTTTGAAAATTATGAAATAGAAAAAAGCGATGAAGATGTTGAAAGTTTAAAAAATAAATTAGAAGATAAAAATTTAATTGTTTTAGATATTACTTTATCAGATGATTTAAATATTAACGGACAAGTTTATAGTTACGATCCTTTAAATTCAACAACAGAACAATTTTTGCAAATGAGTTTAAATAATGTAAAGAATACTTATATTTTACAAAATAGTAATTTAAGTGAAAATGAGATAATTTCTTTAACCAGTAATGCGATGCTTGATAAAGTGGTTACTAATCCAAATTTGGATGAAAATTCTAAAAATAAAGATGTATTATCAAGTGGTTTGATTTTAGTTTTTATTATTCCTTTCTTTTTACTGATAACAATGTTAACTCAAATGCTTGGGGCAGAGATCAATGATGAAAAATCAACAAGAGGAATGGAAATTATTATTTCTAATGTTTCTCCTAAAATCCATTTTTTATCTAAAATAATTGCTTCCACTTTATTTGTATTCATCCAATTTGGAATTTTGATATTTGATATTTTTATTGCTATAGCGGTTCGTAATTTATTTGCTTCCTCTTTGGATACTGGAGCAGTATCCTCTTATATAAATAATCTTACTTCTTTAATGCATGATACAGGAATATTTGAATTAATATGGCCAGGCGTAATCTTTATTTTATTGCTATTTTTATTTAGTTTTTTATCATATGCTATTGTTGCAGGAGTCTTTGCTTCTATGACAACGAATATTGAAGATTATCAACAATTACAAACTCCTTTGATGATTATTTTAATGGTAGGTTATTATATTGCTATTATGTCTTCAACATTGGAAGGCTCTTTATTTATAAAAATTGTTTCTTATATTCCTTTGCTTTCTTTTTTAGTAGCACCAGTTATTTATTTTTTAGGACAAATTACACTAGTTGATTTAATTTTATCAACATTGATATGTTTTCTTGCTACATGTTTATTTTTCCATTATGGATTACGTATATACAAGGTTGGTATTTTAAATTACTCAAGTCAAAATTTATGGACACGAATTTTTAAATCATTGAAAAAGCAATCAGAATAAGTTATAATAGAGATAGAAAAATAGGAGAGGAAAAGAAAATGAAATTAGAGAAATTTAAGAGAAATAAAAAGATAAGAAATACCCTCCTAACTCTAGGAATAGCGAGTATCATCCTGGGGGGGGGTATATTAATCTATAGGAGTTATG
>CANRKD010000043.1 GCA_947631105.1 uncultured Bacilli bacterium | reverse complement strand
CTAAAAATAGATAAAAGTAGTTATAGAGTAGTAGGAACAGTAAGAGACAATGCGGGAAACGAAGGAACATGTGAAATAACAGTTAAAAGAGATGCAACGAAACCGACATGTAGTTGGGATGATGATAAGAATAAAGATAAGTGGACGAAAGAGAATCGAACAGTCACATTAACATGTAAAGATAGTATGAGTGGATGTGTACAAAAAACCTATCCAAAAAGTTATACAAATGGGACGGTTACCACAGAATACTTAAATTATACAATAAAAGATGGAGCAGGAAATGAGACAAGTTGTAGCAAAACAGTAAATGTATATATAGACAAAGATGCACCGACATGTAAGGTAATAGCTAGTGGAACAAAAGGGGATAATGATTGGTATACAAGTGATATAAGTTTTAAAACAGAAGGCACGGATAGTGGAAGTGGATTAAAAACAGGTAGTGTATCTTCAGGATTTTTAACCACAGATTCATCCAATTATAAAGTAACAGGAACAGTAACAGATAAAGTAGGAAATGAAGGAAAATGTGAAATCACAGTTAAAAGAGATGCAACCAAGCCAACATGTAATTGGAGTGGAGAAAGTACAACATGGAGTAATACTTCTAGAACGATTTCAGTGACATGTAACGATTCCACGGGAAGTGGCTGTGCAGAAGGAGCAAAACAAAATACATGGGAGTATAATACAGGAACAACCCAGACAGCTCAATTATCTTATGGTATAAAAGATAAAGCAGGGAATACAAATAATTGTTCAAAATTAGCAAACGTGTATATAGATAAAGATCCACCTATTTGTACCCATTCAGGAGATAATAATGTATGGACAACCAACTCACAAACTATTTCTTGGGGATGTTACGAAAATGAAGGTAGTGGATGTGTTGCAGGTAATGGAGGGTCTAAAAATTTTACTGAAACTACAAAAACAGCAACAATTAATGCTTATACAATAAAAGATAAAGCAGGAAATACAAAAGAATGTCCTTCTAGAGTAGCCAATGTTTATATAGATAAAACCCCTCCAACATGTACAGTTGATGTAGCAAAAGATCCTGATTGGACAAATCAACCGAGAAATGTCACAGTAAGTAGTACAGATGCACATTCTGGATTTCAAAAAATAGAATATGGTACAGCTAATAGTTTTAATAGTCCAACTAACCTTAGTTTAGCAAAAAATTCTGAAACATTTAAATGTTATGATCAACTTAATCATTCAACAAAAATAACAGCTTACTTAAGATATGATAATTTAAAACCATATACAGCTTGTTTAGGTCGTATACAAATTGATGAAGACGGAATACCTCATATTGTTGATAATACGAAAAGTTACAATAATTGTGAAGACGATTGGTCAAAAAGCTCACAAACAGTATTTTGTGCGAAATCTGGAAGCGAAAATCTTGTCAATGACATAACAAATTTAATTGGAGCAATAAATAGCTCTTTTGAATTTTATTTATATAGTACAGATAGACAATCTACAAATCAATCAGGAATTAGTGGAATCGCTGGTTATGAAATAAAGAATAAAGGTGGTAATTGTATAACAAATATTGATGGAAGTAGTAAAGTAACAATTCAAAGAAATGCTTCTAATTATTGTGAAATAGAGATTTATACAAAAGATCATGCAGGGAATTTATCACAAAATCCTTTGGTAGAAAAAGTTACTTGGAGCAATAGTTAAAAGATAATAAAAATTTTGTATTATTTGTATTAATAGAAAATTATATATCTTGAATTATAATTGAAAATAAAAGTTATTTTTGTTATAATGTTCTAGTCGAAAAAACTTTTAAAATTTTTGTAATTAGAAAAGAGATGAATTATGAGTAAGATAAAAATTTTTAGTTTGGGTGGACTAGACGAAAGTGGAAAAAATACATATTGTATAGAAGTTGAAAAAGATATATATGTATTTGATTGTGGTTTAAAATATGCTACGAATAATATGTTTGGAATTGATTATATCATTCCTGATTTTGATTATTTAGTAAAAAATAAAAAAAGAATTAAAGGAGTATTTTTAACTCATGGGCATTATGAAAACATGGGTGCAGCCAGTGATTTAGTAAAAAGTATTCCGGAAATAAAGCTTTATGCTACTAAATTTACAAAATATGTTCTTTTAGAATCTGGAGTACCAGAAAAAAATATTATCGAAATCACGCCTCATAAAAAATTAAATTTTGGACGTGTAAGTATTTTTCCGATTACTGTATCTCATAGTTGTCCAGATGCTGTAATGTATGTTATCAATACAAAAGATGGAGCTATTTGTTATACCGGCGATTTTATTATAGATTCAAAAATGACAGGACATTATGATATGGATTTAGGAAGAATTGCCTATGTAGGGAAGTTAGGAGTATTATGTTTATTGTCAGAATCAACTTTTTCTGAACATATTGGTCATACTTCTCCAACGCATCGTTTGGAAGATTTTTTTAAAGACATCATTAACAAATATGAAAAACGTTTATTGTTTTTAGTACTTCCGACTCATTTGTATACAATTCAAGATATATTTAATAGTGCATTAAATAAGCATCGAAAAATAGTGTTAATGGGAAAAAAATTACAAAATGTAGTGGCGTTTGGTAAAAAAGAAGGTTACTTAAGTTTTCCTGACGATTTATTAGGAGATTTGTCAAATATCACTGATGAAGACGCTATTTTATTAATGTGTGATGATAAAGAAAATCCTTATGCTTCTATTAATAAAGTAATGAGCGGCTATGATAAATATATCAAATTACTACCAAGTGATTCGGTGATATTTGCAGAACCAAGATATGATAGTAATGAAAAATTATTAGTAAAAATTGAAAATGAATTAGCTATGTTTGGTTGTAATATAATCTCTATACCGAAAGATAAAAATATTTTACATCATGCTTCTAGTGAAGATTTAATGTTAATGCTAAAATTAATGAGTCCAAAATATTATATGCCTGTAAAAGGAGAATACCGTTATTTAGTAGGGAACGCTAATTTAGCAAGCAATTTAGGGATTCCAAAAGAAAATATTATTTTAAAACAAAATGGA
Source organism: uncultured Bacilli bacterium (assembly GCA_947631105.1). Taxonomy (GTDB): domain Bacteria; phylum Bacillota_I; class Bacilli_A; order RF39; family UBA660; genus MGBC108787. The sequence continues at coordinate 4,400 of CANRKD010000043.1, read as the reverse complement.
GATATTGTTCTGTTAGAAGATGGTATTATGAAAGAAACAACAGATCATATTAAAGTTAACGATATATTAATTGATGGTAAATCTAGTGATGATGTTGGAGAACTTGTAATTAAAGATCGTGAGATGTTAAGTGAAAATGGAATTGTATTAATCAGTGCAACATTAAGTAAAAAAGATAAAACCTTGTTGGTTGGACCAGAAGTAACTACTAGAGGATTTATATATGTAAAAGATTCTAAAGAAATTATTCATGAAATAAAACGAATTTCTGAGGAGGTCATAACGCGAAATATTGTTGATAATTATATTGATTTTAATAAAATTAAAACGGAAATTCGTACAGAATTAAGTAAATTTTTATACGAAGAAACAGAATGCAAACCAATGATTATTGCAGTAGTCCAAGAAGTATAGAATAACAAAAATCATCCATACTATAAATGGGTGATTTTTTTGAAAGAAAATAAAAATATAAATGTTTTAAATACAATTTATAAAACGAGTGAAATGGGTATAGTAGGAATAAATGATGTTATAGATAAAGCATCAAAAGAAGAATTTCGTGATTTTTTAAATAATCAAAGAAAAGAATATGATGAAATTTTACATCAAGCAGAGAAATTATTTATGGATTTTGGCATGAAAGAAAAAGAACTCAATAAATTAGTAAAAGCAAATGCTAAAGTAATGAGCCAAATGAAATTAATGGCCAATGATAGTGATAATTTTATTGCTAAAATGATGATGGAAGGAACCAATAAAGGGGTAATCAAAATTAATAAAACATTAAATGAAAACAATAATCTGGATTCTGAAGTGGTAAACCTTGCAAATAAATTATTAAAATCTATGGAGAATAATTTAGATCAATTAAAAGTATATTTATAAAAAACATTGATAACTTTATTTAATGTTTTTTATTTGCTATAATGTCCAAAAAGGTGATTTTGATGAATCAAATAAAAAAATATTTGCCCAATATACTTACAGTAATAAGAATCATTTTAACTCCATTAATTGTTTATTTAGGAATTACTAAACAAATTTCTATTTTATTTATATTAGCAATTATAATTGCCATAACCGATTTTTTAGATGGGAGACTAGCTAGAAAATGGCAAACCAATAGTTCATTTGGGAAAAAATTAGATATTTTTAGCGATCGAATTTTAACTATTGGTTTACTGATAATTTTAATGAAAAATAATACTTTATTTTTGTATGTTTTAATATTAGAAACTATAATTATTTTATTTTATATGTTGTTATTTTTTAAAACAAAACGGGTGGAAAGTTTATTAGTAAATAAAATAAAAACATGGCTAGTATTTTTTACTGTACTTTTAGGAATAGTTGAAATTTTTATATTTAAATTAAATATAGTAGTAAATATTTTTCTTTATTTAACTTTATTCTTACAATTGATTACGATAATAAAATGTATAAAAATTTATAAAAATAAACAAGAAAAGAAAAATCATTATGAAGATAAAGAATATATAAAAATCGTTAAAGACATTTTGAATCATAAAGAATTTTTGAAAAGAAAAGAATTTGAACATCATTATAATGAAAGTGTTTATGATCATGTTCTAAGAGTATCCTATGACTGTTATAAAATTGGCAAAAAATTAAAATTAGATTATAAAGCTTTAGCCATTGCAGGATTGTTACATGATTTCTATGATAAACCTTGGCAAAAAAATTTTGAAAAAAAGAAGTTATTTGAAAAACATGGTTTTGTGCATGCAGAACAGGCTCGAAAAAATGCCAAAAAATATTTTCCAAATCTAGTAAATGAAAAAATAGAAGATATGATAAAAACTCATATGTTTCCTTTAAACATTCGTTTGCCTAAATATAAAGAAAGTTGGCTTTTAACTTTTATTGATAAGGCGGATTCTATGGATTTTTTATTACATCCATTTTTACTAACAAAAGTAGGCAGAAAATATAAGCAAAAAAAGAAATAACCATTGTACGTCAAAAAACGTACTTTTTTTTGCAAAAAAATAGGCATCTTGTTATAATAATTATGGTGAATAATATGGCAAAGAAGAAAAAAACAAAAGAAGATAATGCAAATAAATTTGAATATAGCGTAGAACTTACCGGTTTAATATTGATATTAATTGGTCTAATAGGGTTTGGTTTTGGACCAGTAGGAGCTATCTTAAAACAATTTGCAATGTTCTTACTTGGAGAATGGTGGTTTTGCATATTAATATTAGTGTTAATTTTAGGAATATTTATGCTAATTAAAAGGAAATTGCCCAACTTTTTTTCTTCCAAATTAATTGGTATTTACCTGATAATTGTAGTCATTTTAGTATTATCGCATATGACTTTTGTGAAAACATGTGAGACACCAGTATCTATTTTTCAAGCAACGATTGACAATTATATGGATCGAATAGATTCAATTAATAAAGCCAATATTTTAAAATCAACTGGGCAAACCTCCATTGTTATTGGAGGTGGAATGGTCGGGGCATTTTTTTCATTTGCAATATCTGGCTTATTTGGTTTAACTGGGACATATATTGTTTTAACAATATTATTTATTTTTGGATTAGTGATGTTATTTAATTTAAATTTAGGAGAGATACTTAAAAAAGTATTTAAAAAACCAAAATTAAAGAAGCGTGAAAAAAATCCGGAAAGCGAATCTACCGATTTAGTTCCAATTACCGGAAATGATGAAGAAGATAAAATTATTATTACTAGTGTTGAAGAATTAAAACAAAATCATTCAGTAGAAAAAATAGAAGAACCAAAATTATTAGAAAATACAAATTCATCTTCTAATACTTATCAATTACCACCATTATCTTTATTAGAAGAACCAGCAAAAAATAAAAAAGTAAATTCAACAGAATTTATTCGTAGTAATAAAGAATGCTTAGAAAGAGTATTAAATGATTTTCAAATTAATGGAAAAGTAGTAGAGATTCATGTCGGACCTACAGTAACTCAGTATGAAGTAGTAGTACCAACAGGTACAAAATTAAGTCGAATTAGTGGAATTAATAAAGAAATTGCTTTAGCGTTAGCAGCAAAAGATGTTCGTATTGAAGCACCAATTCCAGGAAAAAGTACAATAGGAGTAGAAATTCCTAATCGTGAAAATAGTCCGGTAAAAATAAAAGAAGTAATCACCAATGTAAATCCTGAAAAAGTAAAAAAAGGTCTTCTAGTTACTTTAGGAAAAGATATAACAGGTACAACGATTAACGCCGATTTAACAACAATGCCTCATTTATTAGTAGCAGGATCCACTGGTAGTGGTAAATCTGTTTGTATAAATAGTATTATTATTTCCCTTTTAATGCATTATCGTCCGGATGAAGTAAAACTTGTTTTAGTAGATCCAAAACAAGTAGAACTTTCAAATTATAACGGACTACCGCATTTAATGTGTCCAGTGGTAACTGATCCAAAACGAGCTTCTTTAGTGTTACAAAAAGTAGTTGCTGAGATGGATCGTAGATATAAAGTTTTAGCAGAAAAAGGTGTTAAAAAAATTGCTGATTATAATGCTAAAATTGAAGAAGAAAATAAAAAGAATCCTGAAAATAAACAATCAAAAATGAACTATTTAGTTGTAATTGTAGATGAAATGGCCGATTTAATGATTGTTGCGAGAAAAGAAGTAGAAGATTCTATCATGCGTATTACACAACTTGCTCGTGCAGCAGGAATTCATTTAATTGTAGCAACACAAAGACCGTCTGCAGATGTTATTACGGGAGTCATTAAAACAAATATTCCATCGCGTATTGCCTTTTCAGTGGCAAGTTATGTAGATTCAAGAACAATTTTAGATGCTTCTGGGGCAGAAAAATTATTAGGAAAAGGAGATATGCTTTATCTACCAATGGGTGCCAATAATCCAACTCGTATCCAAGGATGTTTTATCTCGGATAATGAAATTGAACGTATTATAAATTTCGTGTGTAAACAACAAGGTGCTTCTTATGATGAATCGCTTACTTCTGAAAATACCGAATCTAACAATCATTTAGCAGGTAGTGAATCATACAATGATAATAGTGACGATCCAATTTATGATCAAGTTGTAGAATTTGCTATATCTACTGGAAAAGTAAGTGCTTCTTTATTACAAAGGAGATTTCGTCTTGGATATAATCGAGCTGCGCGAATTGTTGATTTATTAGAAGAACGTGGTATCATTGGACCTCAAAATGGTTCAAAACCAAGAGAAGTATTAGTAAAATTAAAAGAAGAAGATCATTCAGAAGAATAATTTTCTTCTTTTTTTATGTTGAAAGGAATAAAAAAATAGGTTAGAATAGAGATATAAAAATAGGAGAGGAAGAAAGATGAAATTAGAAAAATTCAAGAAAAATAAAAAAGTAAGAAATACCCTCCTAACTCTA
>CANRKD010000042.1 GCA_947631105.1 uncultured Bacilli bacterium | reverse complement strand
AAAATGATAAAAACTAAAGGCATTAAAATTCCAGAAAATAATGAGTTCGTAAAAGCAATTCAAAATTATGATAATTGGACTTATCAAAAAGAAGAAATGTTAAATTGTGTAATGTATAGAATTATTGAACGTGGTGGAAATAGATTTGGGCCTCGTAGGGCATTTCTTTTTGCTAAAGAATTTAATAGAAACATTGATATTCCTATGGCCTATGGCGTGGATTATACTGATCCTGGATTAAGATTATTTATGAATGAATATATTAAATCAGGTGGTTCAAAAGAATTGGTTTGTTATAGCAATTATTTTTCAAGAGCTAGTAAATATGAAAAATTAAATACTGTAACGATGAGTGAATTAATAAAAACTCAATGGAATGATGCTGCTACTCGATATACACCAGAAGAAGATGCACTTCATCAAAGGTTGGTCAATGTTTTAGTGAATCAAGAAGCGGTTTCTAAAGAAGAAGTTAAAAGGTTGAGGTTAGAAAGAAAATAAGAAAAAGCAAATCAAACTAAAAAATAATAGTTTACATTTAGATAACTTCATCACTCGCACTATAAAGATTGAAAATCGTACGTTTGCGATTTAAAAATATAAGTTCATGACATTTGATGTTATGGACATTTTTATTGTCTGGAGGTGAATCAATACGAAAACGACCATAAAACAATTAACATTTAATTTTTATCAGGTCATATCATTAAATTTAATTAAATTAATTTAAATATTACAGAATTTCATTGAATTATTATTACGAATTCTAAACAAACTTTAGTTGATCAATAAATTTCTTTATTATATATTTTTAATGTTTCTTTAATATTTTGTTATTATTATTTTTTATAATGAAAAGAAGAATAAAGGATTTCAGAAAAATATAATATCGAAAAACATGCAAAATACGATTTTATAATTTCTGGTTTAAATAGAAAAAATATTATATAATATAACAAAATTGAAGGTGGTAAGATGAGAATTTTAGTCGTCGAAGATGAAGAAACAATTGCAGATGTTATAGCAACAAAATTACGAGCTGAAAAGTATGAAGTTGATACAAGTTTTGATGGTGAAGAGGGATTATATAATGCTTTAACAAATATATATGATCTAATCATTCTTGATATCATGTTGCCTAAAATGAATGGTTTAGAAATACTAAAAGAGATAAAAGAAAATGATATAAGTGCTAAAGTTATCATGCTTACTGCTAAATCTGAATTGGATGATAAATTAAAAGGATTTAATACTGGAGCAGATGATTATGTAACAAAACCTTTTCATATTGAAGAATTAATTGCACGAGTAAATGTTCAATTAAGAAGTATGGTTAATAGTAAAGTTAAGGATATATTAGAATATAGTGATTTATCATTAAATATTAGAACTTCTACTTTAACTTGTAAAAATACAAATGAGTCAATAAATATTCCTTATCGAGAATTTTTACTACTTGAATATTTTATGAATAATAAAGAACAAATTATATCCAAAGAACAAATTTATGATAAAGTTTGGGGAATTAATAATGATTACGAATCTAATAATTTAGAAGCTTATTTATCTTTTTTAAGAAAGAAAATAAAAATTATTGGATCAAAAGTTAATATTAAAGCTGTTCGTAATTTAGGATATAAAATGGAGGAATAAAGGGATATGGAAAATTTAAAGAAGAAAACATTTTTTACAATTTTTATTATAATCTCCTTATTTGCTGTTTTTTTTGCTACTTTCTTTAATATTCAAACATACCATAGAGAATATACTGAAATATTAAATAATTTAACGAGAATGAAAAATTTAACTATTCAAAGACACGAATTTTTTGATAAAGAAATGAATCCAATAAATGATGGGGATCTTCGGAATAGAAAAGTTATGGATTATGAGATATATACCTTTATTTTAAAGGATAATAATGATATTGTTGATCAAATAAGTCATAGTGATAACATTATAAGCGAAGAAATTATAACGAAAGCGAAAAATATTATTAGCAATAATAATACAAGCAAAGTAAAAATTGGTTTTTTATATTTAGAAAGTTATGCTTATAATTTGGAAAATAATAATTCTTTAACTATTGTAAAAATTTCTAATATTAGAAATATGTTACTCATGAATCTCCTAATTTCTGTATTATTAATAAGTATTGGGGAAATTATTATTTATTTTATTTCTAAAAAAATCACGGAATGGATTACGAAACCTGTTCTGGAAAGTTTTAATAGAGAAAAAGAATTTGTTGCTAATGCCTCTCATGAACTTAAAACCCCACTAGCAGTTATGATGGCAAGTATTGATTGTTTAGATGTAAATAAGAAAAATGAAAAATGGATTAATAATTTAAAAAGCGAGTCGGATAGGATGAATAATTTAATAACAAGATTACTTGATTTATCTAAAACTGAATATTTGAAGAAAGAAAATTTTAGTAAAAATGATATTTCTATGATTATAGAAAAAAAAGCATTAACATTTGAAAGCTTAGCATACGAAAAAAATATAACCATAGAAACGAATATTGCCGAAAAAATAAATATTTTTTGCCATAAAGAAAGCATCGATGAATTGGTATCTATTCTAATTGATAATGCTATAAGTCATGGAAAAGAAGGTAGTAAAATAAAAATAAACTTAATGAGCGATAAATCTGAAATAAAATTGGAAGTAATTAATAAGGGCGATCCTATACCACCTGATGAATGTGAAAAAATATTTGAAAGATTTTATCGTAATGATAAAAGTCACAACCGTAAAAGTGGAAGATATGGCTTAGGTCTTGCAATTGCTAAAAATATTGTAAAAGCACATAATGGTAGTATTAAGGCATATTCCAAAGATGAATATACGACTTTTGAAGTTAAATTTAAAACAAACGAACATTAACGAAAAAAAGTTAATGTTTTTTTAATATTTCTTTAATGTTTATGTATTATGATAATTACATAGAGAAGGTGATATATGGTTCAAAGGTAGAATATGAATTAGTATTTTTAGAAAGGAGAATTTTATATGAGAATACAAATTGTTGGTAAAAATTCTAGTAATAGAATGAAATTATTAAGAAATATTGAAAAAGTATTAGAGCCTAAAAAAGATACTTGTGCTATTCAAATTTTAGAAGATAATAAATATAAACAAATTTATCATGTAGTAAATACTCCTGCTCTTATAATAGATGGTAAGGTAGTTAGTCAAGGAAAGATATTGACTGAAAAAGAAATAAAAAGATTTATTCTTGCTAATAATAATTAGTTAGATAAAAAATGAGGTGATAATATATGGCTAAAGATATAAAAGAAAGTGAAGAAAAATCCCAAAAAGAAGAAAATTTTTCTAATGAAAAAAATTCTAAATTAAAAAGTAATAAAAAAAATATTGTGTTTTTTATTGTAGGTATATTGGTTTTTATTATTGTTTTAACTATTTTCTTTTTTGATCTAATTTATCCAAAATTAAAATCTAATTTAGAAAATACAGAAAAAGAAAAAATAGAACTAAAATATACTGAAACGAATAGTGCAAATAGCGATGGAGGTATATATATTACAGATGTATCTGAAGTTGTAGAAAATGTAATGCCCTCTATTGTTGCAATTACGAGCAAGACTTTAATTTCATCTGGAAAATTTGGCCCAAATTTTTTTGGAGAAGATCAATATTCTGAAGGTGCTGGATCTGGAATAATCATTAGTAAGTCAGATAAAGAACTTATGATTTTAACGAATAATCATGTGATTGAGGGTGCTAATGAATTATCTGTTCAATTTATAAATGAAAAAAGTTATGATGCTAAAGTTGTTGGTACTTCAGAAAGAAAAGATATAGCTGTTATATCTGTTTCATTGAGTGATATTGATAGTGATACTCTAAATAACATTAAAATAGCAACTTTAGGAGATTCTAATGAATTGAAAGTGGGTAATGGTATTATTGCGATTGGTAATGCTTTAGGTTATGGGCAATCCGTTACTACTGGAGTAGTAAGTGCTTTAAATAGAGAAGTTTCAATAGATAATTATACAAATAAAATGATTCAACTAGATGCTGCAATTAATGGTGGAAATAGTGGCGGAGCACTATTAAATAGTCATGGTGAAGTTATTGGTATTAATTCTGCCAAGTATTCATCTAGTGCTATATCTGATTCTGTTAATGTAGAAGGAATGGGGGTTGCTATTCCAATATCAGATGTTAGTGAACTGATTACAACTCTTATGAATGGAGAAAATGATGAAGGTGTAACGTTAGGCATAGAAGGATATGTAATAAATGATAGTAATAGTCGTTATTATAATATGCCAACAGGATTTTACATTTCTAAAATTACTTCTGGAAGTAGTGCTGATAAATCAGAACTTGAAATAGGCAATATTATCACTAAAATAGATGGTAATGAAGTTACAAGTATAAGCGATCTACAAGATGTTTTAAATAGATTAAATAAAGGAGATAAAGTAAACTTAACCATTAGTTATATAAATGGTCGTGAATATAAAGAAAAAGATATTACAGTTACTTTATCCTAAAAAACTTTTTTACTTTACTTAGAGAAAATGGTCCCACCATTTTCTTTTTTTTAATATTATATTGTTATTATAGTTCTTATTTGTAGAAGATATCACATATCATTTTATGTTTTTTTAATGTTTCTTTAATATTTACATAATAAAATGATATTGTTTTTAAGGGAGGAAGATTATGTTTATATTAAAAAACGCATGGATTTCAATTAAAAGAAACAAAGGAAGAAACATTTTAATAGGAATAATTATTTTAATTATCGCTTGTGCCTGTACTATAACACTAGCGATAAAGAATACAGCTGGGTATTTGATAAATTCCTATAAAAATGCTTACGAAAAAGAAGTAACAATTAGTTTTAACAGAGAAAATATGATGAAAGACTTTAATCCATCACAGGAAGAAGAAAAGCAAAAAGCCAAAGAGAAGTTTGATAATATTTCAAGTTATACGATTAGTGATGTTGAAAAATTTGCAGATAGTGATTATATCGAAAGTTATTATTATACCTATGGTGTTGGATTAAATGGTAATAGCATAGAAAAAGCTGAGATTGAATCAAATAACGATATACCAAACGGATTCGGCCATGGAAAAGAAAACAATATGTCATCTACTGATTTTACTTTAACTGGTTATAGTTCATTAGATGCCATGAGCGAATTTATAAGTGGTACTTATACTATGAGTGAAATAACTGATAATGCTTGGGATATTGCATTTAATGGTAATTATGTATTTATCAATGAAGAACTAGCAGAATATAATGATTTAAAGTTAAATGACAAAATAAAATTAGAAGATGAAGATGGAAATATTTATGAATTTGAAATTATTGGTATTTTTAAGGAAAAAGAAGAAGGAAATACTAATGCAATGTCAATGTTTTCAAATTCAGCCAATACAATTTTAACAAATGCTAGTGCTGTGACAAATATTACTACAAGTAACGAAGATTTAAGATCGACAATTAGCCCAACTTTTATTATAGATTCTTATGACAATGTAGAAAAATTACAAAATGAATTTTACGAAAAAGGTTTAGATGAAAACTTTGTCTTACAAACGAATGAAGAAGAAGCAACTAGTGGTGTTTCAAGTATTGAAAATATTAACTCATTTGCAACTACATTCTTAAGTTTAACACTGATTATTGGTGGAATTGTTTTATTTGTAATCAATATGATAAATATTCGTGAAAGAAAATACGAAATAGGAGTTTTAAGAACGATTGGTATTAGTAAATTAAAATTAACTATGCAATTTGTATCAGAACTTGTTATTGTTTCGATTGTTGCTCTGATACTTGGGGCTTGTATTGGTGCAGTAAGTTCTAAAGGTGTAAGTAATGCTTTACTAGAAAGTGAAATAAATAGTAGTAATGAAAGAACTGAAGAAATTGGCAAAAACTTTGGCGGAGAAAATATGAATGGTGGAATGCCTGATCGCGGAGGAGATAGAGGTGAAATGCGAGGAAAAGGTATGCCAGTTGTAGAGGCTTATGATTCTATTGATGCAGTAGTGGATATTAAAGTTTTACTAGAATTACTCGGAATTGGGCTTTCATTAGTATTGGTAAGTTCTGTTGCTTCAATGGTTAGTATTCAAAGATTTTCACCACTTACAATATTGAAAGAGAGGTCTTAATAATGGTAAATAAGAAAAAGAACAATTATGTTTCAAAAGATAAAATTAGAAATAATTTTGAGCGCAAAGAACCAAAAAATATTATTTTAAGTATTAAAAAGGCAAGTTATAGATATAATGATGCTGAAGAAAATGATTATGCATTGAAAGATGTTAGTTTCGATTTTGAAAGTGGAAAAATATATGCTATAAGAGGAAGAAGTGGTACAGGAAAAACAACTTTATTATCTTTAATAAGTGGACTTGAAAAATGTACTGAAGGTGAAATTATATTTGATGGTAAAAGTTTAAATGGTATGAATTTAGATAAATATCGTAATAGTGATATTGGTATTGTTTTTCAAAGTTATAATTTATTGCCTTTTATGACAGCCAGTGAAAATATAATCCTTTCTATGGATGCTAATGGGCTAAAAATTAAAAACAAAAAAGAAAAAGCAATTGAACTTATGGAAAAAGTAGGTTTAAAAGAAAATTATGCCGACCGTAAAGTATTAAGATTATCCGGTGGAGAACAACAAAGAGTGGCGATTGCCAGAAGCCTATCTTATAACCCTAAAATGATAATTGCTGATGAACCAACCGGAAATCTTGATAAACAAACTGAAACGGAAATCTTAGAAATATTTAAAAAATTAGCTCATGAAGAAAATAAGTGCGTTATTATTGTAACTCATTCTCAAAATGTCTGTGATACTGTTGATGTGATATATGACTTAAAAAAAGTTAAAGATGTAAGTGCAAGTAAGTAGATAATAGCAAACAATATAAAGTTTGCTTTTTTCGTGTTATAATCAATAGTAGAAGAAATAGTGAATTGAAAGTGAGATGGTATTATGAACTTTTATCACATGACATATTTAGATAGACTTAATTCAATTAGTAAAATAGGTTTAACTCTAAGAAATGAAGATAATAGTAAATTGATTAATGATTAAAAAAATAGTATTTACTGCCCAAGAAATGGCAGATGAACTTGATGTTCATATTAATTCAATTAACAACATTCTAAATAAACGGCTGAACTCAATATAGTTGTTAAAGAAAAGAAAGAAGGAACTAATAGAATAACTTATAGATACATTAGAATATAAGATACTGTTGTTGAACAACTGTAGAAATACAATAAATTGAAAAATATTGTTAAAAAAATCAAAAAAACAAATAATTTCACATTCTATTGTGAAAATGAAAATAGTTAATAAAGAAGAAATAAACGACAAATTACAAGTATACTTTAAGATGTAAATAATTTAATATTTATATCTTATTTTTTTATGTTAAATTATTTACCA
>CANRKD010000041.1 GCA_947631105.1 uncultured Bacilli bacterium | reverse complement strand
TGCAACAACCAAATGCTTTTGTAGCAGAGAATTCAGTGCAAAGTCAACCAATAAATCCGATGGATGCCATGAATCCAGGAATGGATAGTATGAATATGCAACAACCCAATACTTTTGGAACAGAGAATTCAGTGCAAAGTCAACCGATTAGTCCAATGGATACGATGAATCCAAACATGGACAATATGAGTATGCAACAACCCAATACTTTTGGAACAGAGAATTCAGTGCAAAGTCAACCGATTAGTCCAATGGATACGATGAATCCAAACATGGACAATATGAGTATGCAACAACCCAATACTTTTGGAACAGAGAATTCAGTACAAAGTCAACCAATAGATCAAAATAACGGTAGTACGGATGCAAGTATGCAATCTTCCGTTGTAAATGAACCAATTATGGAAACTATTCCTGAAACAAATATAACTGATAATACAGTGAATTCAGCTCCACAACCGGCAGAAAATAACATTATTCAAGAAAATGAACCACCTGCTTCTCAACCGTTAACGGATAATTTTAATGCAGTTCCAGCACCACCATTATTCGAAGAGGAACAAAAAGAGAAAAAAAAGGGAAATAGTAAAAAAATTTTAATTATAATTTTAATTGTAGTTTTAATCGCTGGAGTAGGATTTGGCATTTATTATTTTTTAGTAGCTGCTAAAAGTAAATCTCCATTATCAAGCATTAATGTAAAAGAATTAAAATTAGAGTTAGGGCAAAAATTATCGGATAATGTAGAAGAATATGCAGCAATTAATGGATATAGTGTATCAAATTGTTCCGTAGACACAAGTAAAATATCAACTGAAAAAGTGGGAACTTATAACTTTTATATTAATTGTGGAAGCAATAAAGTGGAAGGAACAGCGATAGTTGATGATACAACAGCTCCAGAAGTTGTGTTAAATGAAGTAGCTATTATACCAAATTCAACTGTAAAAGTAGACGACTTTATCGATTCTTGTGTGGATGCTTCTAAATGTAGTTATGAGTTTAAAGATGCATCAGCTGTCCAAACTGCACTACAAAAAGTTGGAGAATATGATATAGATATCGAAGCAAGTGATGAATATAATAATAAATCCAGTATAACCGGAAAATTAATTGTATCTAACGAAGCTCCTGTAAAATACGTAACATGTACAAGTAAATCAACGGATATTGATGAATTATATGGAACTTTAACAGAAAACTATCGATTTGGAGTAAATAGTAATAATTCAGTATACAATATTGTCAATAAATCTGAGTTTACCTTTGGTGAAATTGAAGATTATAATAATGCAAAAAAAGAATACGATGATGCTCAAGAATTAAATGGTAAAAAAGGAACGGCAAGTTTTAATGAAAGCAATAAATCAATTATTTTAAAATCTAATAAAACAATAGAAGAATTAAATAAGGATTTAAATCTTAATCTAGGTAATGATATTAATGTAATACAATTAAATTTAGCAATGAATGGCTATACATGTAAATAAAAAAGTATTGAAAAGATACTTTTTTTAATTTCTATAAAAGAATATTATTCATATATTTTAATAGGAGGATATATGAATAAGTTAAAAGTTTATGTGTATGCAATATGTAAAAATGAAAGTAAGTTTGTCAATAGTTTTGTTAAAAGTATGAGTGAGGCAGATGGAATATATGTGTTAGATACAGGATCCACCGATAACACTGTTGCAGAGTTAAAAAAATACCATGTTCATGTTAAATCAGAAAAAATAGAACCTTTTCGTTTTGATATTGCCAGAAACAAATCATTAGACATGGTTCCGCAAGATGCGGATATCTGCGTATGTACAGATTTTGATGAAGCATTTGAACCAGGATGGCGTGAAACTTTAGAAAATATATGGTTAAAAGAAAATCCTACGCGAATTGAATATTTATATAATTGGAGCTTTAATGAATATGGAAAACCAGCAACTACTTTTTATATTTCTAAAATTCATAAACGTCATGCTTATTGTTGGCATCATCCTGTACATGAAGTATTAAAATGTCTATACAATACTGAAAAAAGTATTTTAACCGATAAAATTGTTCTAAATCATCACCAAGATATTAAAAAATCGCGAAAATCTTATTTACCACTATTAGAATTATCAGTAAAAGAAGATCCAACAGATGATCGAAATATGCATTATTTAGGAAGAGAATATATGTATTATCATAAATGGAATGAAGCAATTGAAACTTTAATAAAACACTTAAATTTGCCGACGAGCACATGGAAAGATGAACGAGCAGCCTCTATGCGATTTATAGCTAGATCTTATCTTGGATTAGAAAGAAAAGAGGAAGCAAAAATGTGGTTCCATAAAGCAATTGAAGAAGCACCTTATTTAAGAGAAGGGTACGTAGAATTAGCTGCTCTTTATTATGAGGAACAAAATTTTGAAAAATGTTATTTTTATTTAAAAGAAGCAAGTAAAATAAAAGAAAAACCAAAAACTTATATTAATGAAGAATTTAGTTGGAATTCTTACTTTTATGATTTATTTAGTATTGCTGCATTAAATATCGGCCAAAAACAAGAAGCTTTAGAGTATGCAAAGAAAGCATTAGAATTAAATCCAGAAGATGAACGAATAAAAAATAATATTTTATATATAGAAAAAGAATTAAAAAAACCTGAAAGTTAATTTCAGGTAATTAATTTAGCATGAATGACCATTCTTTGATTATCTCCTGTGCAAGTGGATAAAGTTAAAATTTTATCCCCATAAGATACATCAATATCAAAATTTTTAATACTACGCGATTTAATTAACTTTACAAAATCATTAAAATCCGTTTCATTATCAAAATATGTTTTCAAATAATCCTTTGTTAAAGGCACTTTATAAATAGAAAAAATTTGAAAATTCATTGTCTCATAAATCGTATTAAACGAGATAACTAAGTTATCAGGGTTGGTATACCAATCCTTTTTATATGCTTTAGTAAGTGTCCCAAACATAACTCCACTATAATACATATTATGGCCATAAATAATCGTATTTGAATCAAGAGAGTAAATGGAATTACGATAATCCATAAAAATCCAACCATTTTTATCCTCTTCTTGATATAAATTATGCTTTAAATAATAATCATTATCTGTATACTGAACCACTGGATAATCTACGTTTGTATTATTGACTTTTAACCAACCAATAACATTGGGATTAATGGAAAAAAGTGAAGAAATATAGGTATTTTTAATAACGTGATCTTCATTTGTTGGAGTAGGTTCCGGAATTTCTTCTTCATCTGCATTTTCAATGGTTGTTTTAACATTTTCTTGAATTTTACTAACTTCTTTTAATGAAGCATAATTACTAATTCCTACATAACTTACTACACATAAAATTAAAGCAAGAATAATTAAACCACAAAATTTTAAAGTATTTACAATAATTTGGGCAAAAATATTGTTTTTTAAATAATCCTTAGAATAGACGAGTTGAATATGAAATTTATATTTCTTTATTTTTTTATTTACTTTTTTTAAATATTCAATTGTTTTTAAATCGCCAATATTGTCATAAATCAAAAATGTTACATTTTTAATCTTATTTTTTATTAAAATTTGTAAAATAGTTTCTAAATCTTTTTTATTAAAAATATCAAAATGAATTGTTTTTAAATATTTATTAATATTGCAAAAAGCCAAAAAATCATCTTCATCTTCTTCCGTAAAAACTTTAGAAATCCGTATATTCATTTTATAAAATATTTTAGAATAATTTGTTAAATTATTTCCTTGCATAAATTGACTAGTATAAAATATTTCAGAACGAGACTCAGAACGTATTCCTTTTTTATCAAAAAGTTCAATCATAAACTGTGGTATAAAACTAGCTTCAATGTAATTTATATTCTTATTCTCAATAATTTTTTCATATAAAGCAAAAGTTAAAGAAGCATGTTCACGTATACAAATAGCTGTAATATAAGAATTTTTCTTTAATAAATCAATTAAAAGTAGAGCAAGTTCATTGGAATCAATGGTAGCACGATAAACATTTTTTTCTTTACATAATTCTTTAATAAAAAGTGAAATAATTTTCGTGTTGTGTTTAATATATTCAATACTAAAAGCAAGTTCATTATCATTAATAACGTTTGTATTTTCTAAATTAATTTGACTAGGTGATGAATTTTTATAAGAAAATCTTATTGTATCTTTTGTAACGCTAATAAGGACTGTCTGCATTGCATCACCACCATTTTTTTATTCTTACTTTATTATAATAACATAAATTTACAGAAATTATAAAAAAAATGTAGATTTTATGAATTTTTATGCTATAATTAAGACATAATAATAGTAAAATAGAAAGAGGTAGAAAATGAAAAGAGTTATAGGACTAATCATTTTTGCAATGATGGTAATATTACCAACAACAGTAAATGCAGCAGGATACAACTGGTCAATGAAATCTACACAAGATGATTCAACAGTAACAATAGAGTTAAGCATAACAATTAATAATAAATCTTATACAAAAATAGGAGGAAACTTTACATTATCTCATTTAACATTAGATAGTATTACACCAGAAAGCGGATGGACTTATGAAGCATCTGGGAATACATTAACTTTTACCAATCCAGCAGGAATTACTAATGGAACATATAAAATAGCTACAATCGTATTTAAAAAAGATGGTTTAGCTACTGAAAACGATAAATGTAATGTTACATGGAATGGTTGTGTAGATGAAGAGGGTTCTTATATCTGTGAAGATCAACCAGTAACTTATACAGAAACATATACATGTAGAGTTGTAAACGGAAAATATTACGGCAAAAATGGAACAGAAGTAACAGAAGCAGTATATAATAGCGAATGTGTAACAAATCCTAAAACAGGAAGTTTCTTACCATATATAGCATTAGGAACAGGCCTTGTATTAGCTGGTGTTGTATTTGCTATATCACGTAAAAATAATAAATTATATAAAATATAAAATCTCGAAAGAGATTTTTTTTTGTATAAATAAAAGTTTGTCCACATATATTTTTATAGGAGGACAAGCACATTATGAATTTAAATGGATTAACAGATAAAGAAGTAATCGAAAATAGAAAAAAATATGGTACAAATGAACTAACAAAAAAGAAAAAAAATAGTTTTTTATCTCTATTAATTGAATCATTAGGGGATCCAATTATTAAAATTTTATTAATAGCTTTAGCAGTTAAAATTGTAATATTGTTTAAAAACTTTGATTGGTTTGAAACTATTGGAATATTAATTGCTATTTTTTTAGCTTCTTTTATTTCAAGTATTTCAGAATATGGGAGTGAAGCAGCATTTGAAAGATTGCAAGAAGAAGCTTCAAAAATTAAAGTAAAAGTAAAAAGAAACAATAAAATAGAAGAAATTGAGATACAAAATGTAGTAAAAAATGATTTAATTCTTTTAAATACAGGAGATAAAATACCTGCAGATGGATATTTAATAGAAGGTCGCCTATTTGTAGATGAATCAAGCATTAATGGAGAGGCAAAGGAAACAGAGAAAACAAGTGTCTTTTTAAATCAACCAAAAGAAGAAAATATAGTTTATCGTGGATCCATAGTTTATAATGGGAATGCTTTAGTAAAAATTACTGAAGTAGGAAACAATACGATCTATGGGAAACTAGCAAAAGAGTTACAAGAAAGTGAACCGACAAGTCCTTTAAAACTACGCTTAAGAGGTCTTGCTCATATTATTAGCAAAATAGGATATGTAGGGGCTTTTTTAGTAACTTTTTCTTATCTATTTTCAGTGATATTTATTGCTAATCATTTCGATAAAACAGCAATTATCAATACAATTACTAACTTTAATGTCATGTTTGATTATATTTTATATGCTTTAACATTAAGTGTAACAATCATTATAGTAGCTGTACCAGAAGGTCTTCCGATGATGATTACTCTTGTATTATCTAGTAATATGAAAAGAATGCTAAAAAACAATGTTTTGGTAAGAAGGTTAGTAGGTATCGAAACGGCAGGGAGCTTAAATGTGTTATTAACAGACAAAACTGGAACTTTAACAAAAGGAAAATTAGAAGTAACAGAATTTATAAGTGGGAATTTAAAACATTATAAAACCAAAGATCAAATCAAAATGAAAAAATTTTATAAAAAAATTTATGAATCTTTTTACTATAATAATGAAAGTGTATTTAATGATTCTTTAGAAGTAATAGGGGGAAATTCAACAGATCGAGCTTTATTAAAATTTTTAAATACCAAAGAAGTAGATCAATATACAGTTTTAAATAAAGTTCCTTTTGATAGTAAAAATAAATATTCAATTGTTCAAATTAATGATTTAGAAAAAACTTGTTATGTTAAAGGTGCTGCGGAAAAAATATTAATTAATTGTACAAAATATTTAGATGAGGAAAATAAAGAACGAACACTTATCAACCGAAAGCAAATAGAAGAGGAAGTAAAAATGTTGACTAAAAATGGTTCTCGAGTACTTATAATGGCTTATTCAAAGAAAGATTACATCAAAAAAGAAACGAAAGATTTAGTATTATTAGGAATTATTGCAATCAAAGATGAATTAAGAAGCGAAGCGAAGCAAGGTATTGATTTAATTCAGAATGCTGGAATTGATATTATTATGATAACAGGGGATCATAAAGATACAGCAAGTTGTATTGCAAAAGAAGCAGGTTTAATAAAAAATCAAAATGATATAATCTTAACAAGTGATGAATTAAATTCTATGACTGATGATCAAGTAAAAGGAATGATCAAAAATATCAAAGTAGTTGCTAGAGCTTTACCAAAAGATAAAAGTAGATTAGTTCACATTTTAGAAGAAATGAATTTGGTTGTTGGCATGACTGGTGATGGAGTCAATGATGCTCCCGCTTTAAAACATGCTAATGTAGGATTTGCTATGGGCAGTGGAACAGAAGTTTGTAAAGAAGCAAGTGATATTGTGATTTTAGATGACAACATTTTATCGATTAGCAAAGCGATTCTTTATGGTAGAACAATATTTAAAAGTATTCGAAAATTTATTATTTATCAATTAACTTGTAATATGTGTGCTTTATTTGTTTCTATTTTAGGACCATTTATTGGGGTAAATACACCAATCACAATTATCCAAATGCTCTGGATTAATATGATTATGGATACGTTTGCAGGACTTGCTTTTTCTTTCGAGCCACCTTTAGAAAGATATATGTCTGAACCACCTAAGAATAAAAATGAAGCAATTATGAATAGTTATATGTATAAAGAAATTTTATTTACTGGATCTTATTCAGCTTTATTATGTATTTTATTCTTAAAATTACCTATTTTTAAAACAATAATTCGAACAGGAGCTTATTATGAATATTTAATGACTGCATATTTTGCTTTATTTATATTTATTGGAGTATTTAATGCCTTCAATGCTCGTACTGAACGATTAAATATTTTTGCAGATATTCGTAAAAATAAAATATTCATTTTAACAATTTTGTTTATTGTAATTGTTCAACTTTATTTAATTTATCATGGTGGAGATTTATTTCGAACTTATGGTTTAACATTAAAAGAATTAGCTTTAGTATTATTTTTGTCTGCAACTGTCATACCAGTTGATTTATTAAGGAAAGTTTATATTCGGAAAAAACGACAAATTAGTAGTGTTTAGAAATTAATTTTATAAAATGAGTTGAAAGGAATAAAAAAATGGGTTAGAATAAAGATAGAAAATAGGAGAGGAAGAAAATGAAATTAGAAAAATTTAAGAAAAATAAAAAAGTAAGAAATACCCTCCTAACTCTAG
>CANRKD010000040.1 GCA_947631105.1 uncultured Bacilli bacterium | reverse complement strand
TTAAAGATGCTTTTTAGTTTTGATGAACAAGATACTTTTGAATCAAAATTTGCTCATTATTGTGATAAATTAGAAGCAGATATTCAAGCAAAAGTATATCAAGATATGGGACATCAACGATCTTTAGAGGAACAAGATGGCAATATCGTATTCAAAAACAGTAGAATCCAACAAATGATCCAAGATGGAGCAACAACAGCATTTGATATATGGTATGAATGGGATAAAGGAATATATACTGACGACCCTGTATTTACTAAAGCATTACAATATGTTAGAGATAATAAATTAAAATAATGAATAAATACAATAGAGGTGAATCATATGTATGAAGAATATTTAGAGTTTGCAAAAGAAATAGCTACCTATGCAGGAAAAATAATGATGGAGTTTTATAATGATACTATAGATTTAAATTATAAAGAAGATAAGACAGTTGTAACAATGGTGGATAAAAAAATAAATAGCTATTTGATAGAAAAAGTAAAAGAAAAATATCCTGAACATTCTGTGAATGGTGAAGAAGAAAGTTATAATGATTCAAAAGAGTACGTCTGGGTATGTGATCCACTAGATGGAACAGGAATGTATGTAAATCACATTCCCGTATTTGTTTTTTCACTAGCATTAGTTTATAATGGTAATCCCATCGTTGGACTAATATATAATGCAAATGAAAATAAAATGTATTCGGCAATTAAAGGTCAAGGAGCCTATTGTAATGATATAAAAATTTCTGTAAATAAGAAAAATTTGAGCGATTTAGGATATAAAACAAATGTTGAAATCTTTCACAATGATATAATCGATGAAGTATCACTAATAAAAGAATTAAAAAATGATTCAAAAATTTCATCAATAGGAAGTGTTGCTAGAAGTTGTATGGCTATCGCAACTGGGGATTTTTCTTGTGATATATTTCCAGGTACTAGTCATGGTAATTGCGATATAGCAGCATCCTATCTTATTGTCACAGAAGCTGGTGGTAGAGTAACTAACTTATATGGAGAAGATCAAAGATATGATGAAGATATACAAGGTGCTATTATATCTAACGGGGTTTCTCATAACGAAATATTGCAAAAAGTTAAAAAATATTATCTTAAAAATAATATAAATATAGTTAAATAAATTTGCTAAAAGACTTGTCTTCTAAAAAAGTTTACTTTAATTTACTTATTTTTATAGACATGATAAAATATTTATGCAAATAAAGAAATAGAATGTGAGATTTTATTATGAAAATAGAGTATACTTTATTAAAGGAAGAAAAAAATACATCTGCTCGTTTAGGGAATATTAAAACAAAATATGGAACTTTTGAAACTCCTATGTTTATGCCAGTTGGAACAGAAGCAACAGTTAAGACTTTGAGTGTGGAAGAAATAAAAGACGTCCATGCGGGTATTATTCTTTCTAATACATATCATTTATGGTTGCGACCAGGTGAAGATGTTATTGATCATGCTGGAGGACTACATGAGTTTATGCATTATAATGGGCCGATTCTTACTGATAGTGGAGGCTTTCAAGTTTTTTCTTTAGCTAAACCAAAAGATATAACAGAAGAAGGTGTGCTATTTAAAAATCATATAAATGGTGATAAATTATTTTTAACTCCCGAGAAATCAATTGAAATACAAAATAAATTAGATAGTGACATCGCAATGAGTTTTGATGAATGTCCTCCAGCTAGTGCAACATATGAGTATCTAAAACAAAGTATAGAAAGAACTGTTCGTTGGGCTAAAAGAGGCAAGCTTGTCCATAAAAATGAAAATCAAATGTTATTTGGAATTGTACAAGGAGGGCCTTATGAAGATTTAAGAAAATGGAGTGCCGAAGAAACTGTAAAAATTGGTTTTGATGGGTATAGTATTGGTGGAGTAGCTAATGATCATGAAAGTAAAGAGGACATGTATAAAGCATTTGAATTCTCTACTAAATATTTACCAAAAAATAAACTTCGTTATGCTATGGGAATTGGCGAACCAATTGATATTATAGAAGGCGTAATTCGTGGAATTGATTTATTTGATTGCGTTTCTCCAACCAGGTTGGCTCGTCATGGGCATGCTTTAACCAAGTATGGAAAAATAAATATAAAAAATGCTCAATATAAAGAAGATTTTTCCACCTTAAGTTTAGATTGTGATTGTTATACTTGTCAAAGTAAATACTCGAAAGCATATATACGTCATTTAATTGTTGCGAATGAAACTTTGGGAGCTCGATTATTATCCATTCATAATATACGTTTTTTAATTCATTTAACAGAAGAAATTCGACTAGCTATAAAAAACGATTCTATATTAGAATATAAAGAACAATTTATAAAAGATTATTATGGAGACAAAAATGAATAAAAATAAAATAATTATTTATGTGACTTTATTACTTATACTATTATTGATATCCATTCCTTCGGTTTTAAAAGCAATAAATAAACATAACGATCGTCTAGAAAATGTTGCGATTAAAAAAATCATTGCAACTGCTAAAAAATGTTATTACAATGAATCTTGTGTTGATGAAAAAATTACTTTATCCGAACTATATGAAAAAATGGATTTAGAAGAGGTGATTAATCCTATAACAAAAAGCGTATATTCTCCAGAATCTTATGTATCAGTAAAAGATAATTTTAAGTTTACAGAAAAATAGAAGAATATTAAATTTCTTCTTTTTTTGTGTTAATTCCAATAATTGCCCCTAATAGACTAGACAATAATAAAATAAGATAATAAATAAAATATAAAAATTTAAAATGGCTATGAAAAAATATAATATTAAAGAAAATTAAAGTTAAAATGAGTAATGTGCCAATTTTTAATCCTGTAATAAAACCTCGCGATGAACCGATTTTTGCTTCTTTAAAACTGATTACTAAGAATAATATGATTAAATAAATTAAACCTATAATATGAGTCAAATTGCTATTTAAGAAAAAATATTCAAAAATACTTAATATGAAACTTCCGATAAGAAAAAAGCTTAGAAATTTAAAAATAAGTAATGCATATTTTTTTAAAGTTTTCATTTCATCACCTAATAAACTATATGTGATGTTTAAAAAAATATGAAATGAAACATAATAAATATGAAAGGAAGATTTAGATGGAAATGTTTGCAGTGATATATCGAACTACTTTTTTTTATTTTTTTATTGTTTTAGCTTATCGTATTATGGGTAAAAGAGAAATTGCTCAGTTGGGAATTATTGATTTGATAGTATCTATTTTGATTGCAGAATTAGTAGCGATTAGTATTGAAAATATTAAAGATTCAGTATTTTTAACAATTATACCCATTATAATTTTAGTTATTTTAGAATTAATTTTAGCATTTATTAGTATAAAATCTCGTACTTTTCGAACCATTTTTGGAGGAAAGCCATCTTTAATAATAGTAAATGGCAATGTAAATTATAAAGAAATGGTGCGTCAACGATATAGTATGGATGATTTACTTTTAAGTATGCGTCAAAAAGAAATTAAAAGTTTAGATGAAGTAGAATATGCCTTTTTAGAACCGAATGGAAAATTATCTATTTTTAAATATAATATTTTTAAAACCAAAGGTAATTATCCAATGCCTATTATTTTAGACGGAGAATTACAACAAAAAGCTTTGGACTATATAAAAAAAGATAAAGGTTGGTTAGAAAAAGAATTAGCCAAAAAAGGTCTTGTCATTTCAGATGTTTTTTATGCATTTAAAAAGAAAAATAAAATATTTTTAATTCGTAAAAGTAATCTATAAAATTTTATGTTATAATTAAAATCGGAGGAATTAAATGAAATATACTTTTTTATTCCAAAAGTTAAGAAAAATGTTAGTTATATTTATTTTTTCTACGATTGGAGGAATCTGCTTTATTTGTCTTTTACTTGCGAATCATTTGCTTCATATTCGAAGCGAATCTCTGATGAATAATCGATTTGTAATTATGGAAAAAAGATAATTTACTAATTTTTTAATACTTGTTTAATTTTATAAAGATTTGTACCTACAACGAAAAAGATGTTTACGATTTCAGAAATAATTAAACCATAAATTCCGATTCTAAAGAAAGAGAAAAAAGCTAAAGTTGCAGTTTTTAAAAGAACTCCCCAGAAAGTTATTTTCATGGTAAATTTAGCTTCACCTAGTCCTTGAAGAGTACTAATGACTGGTGCCTCTAAGTAAAAAAGAAGGAAAAATGGCGCCATTATTTTAATGTAATCTGCTCCTTTTGTAGTATGATATAAAATCCATAATAGAGGAGTGCGAAAGAAAAAGATTAAAATAGAGAAAAAAATACCTAATAAAAAAGAAAAAAATAGAGCTTGGCGAAAACGACGGATAACCATTGTTCTATTTTTTTGTTGATGAAATTTACTAATTTCCGGTACAAGTGAATTAGCAATAGCTCCAACAAAAAAAGAAGGCATAGTAAGTAAAGCAATAGAATAAGCATTATAAGCCCCATATTCTGTTAAAATAAAATGATTGCTATAACCCACCAACAATAAGATATTTGTAAGAATGATTGGTTCAAAAAAGAATCCAATATTTCCAATAAATCTGGAAGATACAGTAGGTAAACTGACTTGCAATACTTCTTGTATAGTCTTGATATCTGGTTGTATATCTTTTTTCGTAATCTTAACTTTTTTAGGAATAAAAAACATAAAAATGATAATGGAAGAAATTTCGGATATAATATTTAATAAAATGAAGGCAGTAACTCCATAAATATAGCCTTTCTCCATAAACTTCGGTAAAAAAAGAATGATTAAAATAAGACGTACAACTTGTTCTAATGAATTGGATAGGGCATAAGGAAACATTTTTTGCTTCCCAAAGAAATAACCTTTGATAATACTGGATATGCTTATAAATGGTAAAGTTAGTGTACAAGCAATTAATAAAATATAAGCTTCCTTAGTTTTTAATAATTCAAAAGCGATAAATTTACTGATACAAAGCATCATTCCAACAATTAAAACATTAACTACCATCATGATTACCGCTCCAGAAATTAAAATTTTGCTACTTCTAGTTTTTTCTTCTGCGACTAATTTGGAAATAGCAAGGGGCATGGCCATTGTAGCTATTGTAATTAATAAAGAATAAGTTGGCATTACAATAGAATATAAACTTACTCCTTGTTCTAAAATGATTCGTGTAGATATAATTTTAATTACAAAGCCTAAGATTTTAGTTAAAAATCCTCCAAAGATTAGAATAAGTGTTGATAATATAAATTTATTTTTCATATAATCACCTTTAAAAATATTTAGAATTGCTATATAATATATATATGTTAAAGGGTGTGGAAATATGGTAAATGAAAATTTTGATTCTGTTACTGAACTTTATATGCGTGTATTACCAGCACTACGTTTAAAGAAAAAAGAGTTAAAAATTGAAAATTTAGGATTTATTACCGAAAAAGATATTTGGGATTGTTTGACAAAAAAAGAATGGTCCAACCAAAGTGATTTAACTTTACATGATATTGTCGATAGTATCTTACATCTAAAAGAAGAAGTAATTTTAGAATATATGAATTCAGTTTTATAAAATTTGAGGTGACAAAAAATGGTTTCTAGTCTGAGTATTGATGATTTAATTGAAAAAATAAAAAATAATTTTACAGATGAGGAAATTGAAGAAATCAAAAAGGCTTATGCATTTGCAAAATTAAAACATCAAGGTATCAAACGTTTAACAGGGGAAGATTTTATCATGCATCCATTAAATGTAGCTTTTATTTTAAGTGATTTAAATGTAGATAAAATCACAATTATTGCAGCGTTATTACATGAGGTAATTAATAACGGAAATACAGAAGAACAAGAATTATTGGATCAATTTGGTATTGAAGTTACAAGTATTGTTAAGACAATTTCAACGATTAATAAATTAGAACTTCCTGATACTAAAGAATCTTCAGCAATTTATTTACGTAAAGTCTTAGTAGGTTTAGTGGAAGATGTTAGAGTTTTATTTATTAAACTAGCAGATCGTCTTCATAATATGAGAACAATATGGGTAGTTACTCCTGAAAAACAAAAACGAAAAGCTAATGAAACAATGAGTGTGTTAATTCCCATTGCTCACCGCTTAGGAATTTATTCTATTAAAAGTGAATTAGAAGATTTATGTTTAAAATATACAAAGCCGGATGTATATAAAGACATTGTAAAGCAATTGGATGCATCAGTAGAAGAATTAAATGATGTATTAATAGCGATGCAAGATAGCATTTCTGAATTGTTAATTGAACAAGGGATACAATTTTCTATTAAGAGTCGTGTAAAAAGTGTTTATAGTATCTATAAAAAGTTATCAAAAGGTAAAAAATGGTCAGAAATCTATGATATTTTAGCTTTACGCGTTATTGTTTCTAAAGAAAGTGATTGTTATTTGACGATTGGTTTAATTCATTCAAAATTTCATCCTATTCCTAAACGTTTTAAAGATTATATTGCTATGCCAAAAGAAAATATGTACCAATCTCTTCATACAGGAGTTTTTGGTATAGATGGGCATGTTTTTGAAATTCAAGTGCGTACTCATGAAATGGATGAAATTGCCGAAAAAGGAATTGCGTCTCATTGGTCTTATAAAGAAAAAGGTACGAAAAAAATTCAAAATATGATGGAACAAAAATTGGAGATTTTTAGAGGAATTATTGATGCTCATAAAGAAAATGATGTGGCAGAAGAATTTGTTACAAATATTAATAACGATATTTTAGGAGAGCTGATTTATGTTTTTACTCCAAATGGAGATGTAGTAGAATTACCACAAAATGCAACACCCGTGGACTTTGCATATAGAATTCATTCTAAAATTGGGGAAACAACAGTTGGTGCTATTGTAAATGATGAAATTGTACCACTGTCATACGAATTGCAAGATGGTGATGTAGTCAAGATTAAGACTAATAAAAATTCTGTGCCAAATAAAGAATGGCTAGACTTTGTTAAAACCAGTGGAGCAAAAAGTAAAATAAAATCTTATTTTAGTAAACAAGATAGATTAAATTATATTGAGATAGGTAAAAATCTTTTAGAAAAAGAATTACGTAAACAAAAATTAAGTTTTTCAGAGGTTTTTAATAATGAAAATCTAGAAAAAATAAAAAATGATTTAAAACTAAATGATTTGGATGAAATTTATTTATCTATTGGTTCTTTTCGTTACACGGCAGGATATATTATAAAATTATCTAGTGAAGAGAAACATAATGTTAATGATCCTTTAACTTTACGAGTAACAAAAACGCGTTCATCAAAATGGCATAATAAAAATGATATTGTAGTTGGAGAGTACAATGATATATTAATTCGACTTGCTAATTGTTGCAAACCAGTAAAGGGAGATAAAATTATTGGTTATATAACTAAAGGAGAAGGTATTACTGTACATAGAGCAGATTGTCCAAATATAATCGATAAGCAACAAAGAATGATTAAAGTATCATGGAATGATCAAAATGAAAACGAATATTATACAGATATATTTATAGAAACTTTAAATGACAAGAATTACTTAACAGATATCATAAATAAAGCATCGGTCAAAAACATTGGAGTTACATCTCTGTATACTACTGAAAATAATGATTCTAGCATTTATCATTTAACAATTAAAGTAAAAAATATTACAGAACTTAATGATTTTTTAAATAGTTTATATACTTTAACTTTTATAAAAAAAGTAGGTAAAAAATAAATGTTATAAATGTAACTTAAGCAATGAAAAGTTGCTTTTTTAGTTGTCATAAATAAGAAAATAGGTTAGAATAGAGATAGAAAATAGGAGAGGAAGAAAATGAAATTAGAAAAGTTTAAGAAAAATAAAAAGATAAGAAATACCCTCCTAACTCTAGGAATAGCGAGTCTCATCCTGGGGGGG
>CANRKD010000039.1 GCA_947631105.1 uncultured Bacilli bacterium | reverse complement strand
CTACTTGAGTAGAGGCCAATAATAAAGCCTTTTAGGCGAAAATGAAAAACCACCAGCTATGCTGGTGGATATTTATTAGTTGTCAGAAATAAGAAAATGGTTTAAAATAAAGATAGAAAATAGGAGAGGAAAAGAAAAATGAAATTAGAAAAGTTTAAGAGAAATAAAAAGATAAGAAATACCCTCCTAACTCTAGGAATAGCAAGTCTCATCCTGGGGGGGGGGTATATTAATCTATAGGAGTTATGCCCTATACCAGGAGAGCAAAAGCTATGATGTATTGCAAGGAAAAGTCCCTCAATTTAATTTAATGGATATAGAATTAGCCTATACAGTAAATGGAGAAAAAAGTAATATATTTCCTAAAAAGGAAAGCTTGTATAAAGGTGAAAATGTAGAATGTGACGGACAAGTAACAGCAAAATGGGATAATGAATTATGGGGATTAGTAGATATAAATAATCCAGATAACGAAAAAATAAAGTGTAAAGTCGATTTTGAAATAACAGCAGTGGATTATATAAAAACAATAGCACAGACCGAAACAGATGAATTAGTAACAGATGATACACAAGATGCCAATATAAGATACATCGGAAAAAATCCAGATAATTATGTTTTGTTTAACGGAGAGAAATGGCGAATCATAGGAGTCATGAACAATGTAAAAGATAATGAAACAGATTCTGCACCTAAATCAAAAATAAAAATAATAAAAAGCGAATTAAGTACAGATATAAAGGAATGGGATAGTGGTAACAAAAATGATTGGAATGAATCAAGTTTGCAAGAATATTTAAATAATACATATTATGTAGGAATATCTGAAGATTCTAAGAAATTAATTTCATCATCATTATGGAATTTAGGTGGTGTAGATGTTAACTATGGATATAATGCTATAGCATATTATCAAGCAGAAAGAAAAACTAATGTATATCAAGAAAATCAAACAACATGGACAGGAAATATAGGTTTGATGTATGCAAGTGATTTTGGCTTTGCTACTACTGGAAAAACATGTACATCTCTTATTGTATGGGATTGGCAAAAAAATCCAGAATGCGCAAATAATGATTGGTTGTATAACAGTCAAGAAGAATTGCTAATTAATCACAGTGTAACTACTACATACACTAATGTTTTAGATATTAACACTCAGCATAATGATAATCTTGGAGGTCATATTGGTGCTATAGGAGTTCGTGAAACGCATTTATACCGTCCTGTAGTATATCTAAACTCTAATGTTTTAATTACAAAAGGAACAGGAACCGATACAAATCCATATGTACTAAATATTAACGAGTGATTTAATATAAATATTTTTTGCTGATAATATTGAAATATGGGATAGAAAGAGTATAATATTATTTATTGGAGGTAAAAAATATGGAATTAAAAGGAAGTAAAACAGAAAGTAATTTAATGGCTGCATTTGCCGGGGAAAGTCAAGCTAGAAATAAGTATACTTATTATGCTTCAAAAGCAAAAAAAGAAGGTTATGAGCAAATAGCAGCTATTTTTGAAGAAACAGCGAATAATGAAAAAGAACACGCTAAGATTTGGTTTAAAGCTTTACATGATGGCGATGTACCAGATACATTAACTAATTTAAAGGATGCAGCAAATGGTGAAAATTATGAATGGACAGAAATGTATAAAGAATTTGCTGATGTAGCACGTGAAGAAGGTTTTAATGACATTGCTAAATTATTTGAAATGGTTGGAGATATAGAAAAACATCATGAAGAAAGATATATGACTTTAGTTGATAATATTGAAAACAATTTAGTATTTCAAAGAGGAGAAGAAAAAGTTTGGATTTGTAGAAATTGTGGGCATATTACTGTTGGCAATACAGCTCCTGCTGTTTGCCCAGTTTGTAAACATCCTCAAAGTTATATGGAATTGAAAGCAGAGAATTATTAAAAAGTACAATTTGTACTTTTTTTCTTTCTAATTAATGTTATAATACATTTCATAAAGGTGGTTTTATGACGAAAAAAGAAGAGAATGATATTAAAAAAACTTTACAAAAAGAAATCAAAGAAAAAGTCTTGCATGATGTTAATAAAGAGATTCAATCTTTTATAGAGGATAATCTTTCACAATATAAAAATGAATTTAAAGAGGATATAAATTTAGAGATTGAAAATGAAGTATTAAATGTTATGAAGCGAGAAGAAAAAAGATTGATTCGTAGTAAAAATTTTTCTCTTTTCAAAAAAGATATTGTTATTATTGGTTTATTTGTTTTAGTCTGTTATTTTGGGTATTGTTTATATGATGTTAAATATTTTTCTTTTATGAAAAGTGATTGTGAAAAAAATGGAACTTGTGCTGAAATAGTAGAAAATAATAATCAAGATAGTGTGGAAGAAGAAAAAATTATAAAAGATAAGGAATGGTATATTGAAAATTTAGGATATTTATTGAAGAATGCAAATGTGTATTTAAATGCTGATCAAGCTAATGCCTATTATTTATATATGGATGATCATAAAATTTCTGAAATTAAAAGTTCTTATCTTTTAAATTTAGCTTATAAACATATCCCGGAAAAAAGTATTAAAGTAAATTCTTTAAACGTAACGGTTAATGCAGAAGATATGCGAAATGCTTATCAAGAATTATTTGGTACTTTGGATAACTATAAAGATGCAAATTTTTCATATGATTGTTTAAATTTTGTATATAATCAAGATAAAGATAAATATATAGCAGAAAATAATAAATGTGCTACTGCCAATAAAGAAATATTAGAAAATATAACGGATATGTATGCAGAAGGAAATGAATTATATATTTTAACAACTGCGACTATTTATGATAAAAATGAAAATAGTTTTTATAGTTTTGATAATTTATATGATCCGATTTTGATGAATGTAACGAATGAAGATTTTGATGAAAATGCTAAAAAATTAAATAAATATCAATATGTTTATAAAAAAGTAGATGAATCTTATTATTTGGATTCTATTACAAAATTAAAATAATAATTTCTATAAAATTTTAAAAATTTATGATATACTATATTTTATAGTGAAGCGATGATAACGTTTTAGTATTTATGTTTTTCTAATGAAGAGATTAAATGTTAAAGCTGAGAGCATTTAAAGATAAAAAATATAAAGAATTTCAAACGTTTGAGTGGATCCGCAATGTATGCGTTATATCTAAACTAAGTGCTAGATTTTATTTCTAGAATTTGGGTGGTACCGCGGAAAATGTTTTCGTCCCTTACAATTTTTTGTAAGGTTTTTTATTTTATAAAATAGTAGAAAGGATGTTAAAAATATGATAGAAAAATTAGAGCAAATACAAAAGGAGGGCTTAAAAAAAATTGCTGAAGCCAAAAATATTGAAGAATTACAGGAAATTCGAAGAGAAATTACTGGTAAAAATAGCGCTTTAACAGAAGTATTAAAATCTTTGGGAAGTTTAGCTGTAGATTTAAAAAAATCTATAGGCATAAAAGCTACAGAAATAAAAAATGATTTCATAGATACAATACAAAAAAAAGAAGAAGAATTAGTGGCTTCACAAACTGTTTTAGATATTCCTTTAGATCTTACCTTGCCAGGTACAAAAAAAGAGATGGGAGCACTTCATCCTATTACTCAAATGTGTTATGATTTAAATGATGCTTTTTTATCTTTAGGATTTGAAGTTTATAGTGAAGATGACATTAGTAGTGAAAAATTTGCTTTTGATAATTTAAATTTTGCCCCTGATCATCCAGCTCGTCAATCAATGGATACTTTTTGGATTCATGGGACTGAAGAAAAAAAAGGAAACGAACGTCTTTGTTTAAGACCACATTTAACTGGAGGATCTGTTAGATATTTATTACAGCATGGTGCACCTGCACGTTTTGTTTATCCAGGGCGAGTTTATAGAAATGAAACTACGGATGCTCGTCATGAAAGAGCTTTCTTTCAATATGAAGCTTTAATTGTAGATAAAGATATTTCATTTTCTTCTGGTATGGTTATGATTCAAACAATTTTAGAAAAAGTATTTGGAAAAAAAATTAATGTACGTATGCGTGAGGGATTTTTCCCTTTTACAGAACCTGGGTATGAGATTGATATGGAATGTTTAGTTTGTGGTGGAAAAGGATGTCGAGTTTGTAATCATAATGGTTGGATTGAAGTTATGCCAGGTGGTGTTATTCATCCTAATGTGTTAAAATCAGCTAATTTAGATCCTGAAGTTTGGACTGGATTTTATATTAATATTGGTTTAGATCGATTAGTTATGATGCGTTATGGAGTAGACGATGTTCGATTGTTTCATAGCACAGATCTTAGATTTTTAAAACAATTTAAATAAGGAGGATATTGATATGAGAGTTTCATTAAATTTAGTAAAAAAATATGTTGATTTACCTAAAAATTTAACGGATCAACAAATTGCTTATGATTTGACGTTAAGAACTGTAGAAGTGGAATCAGTTGAAAATACTGCAGATAAATTTCATGATATTGTTGTAGGAAAAATATTAGAAGTACGTAATCATCCAAATGCTGATTTGCTTAAGATTTGTATTACTGATATTGGTGAAGATAAACCGGTGCAAATTGTATGTGGTGGTTCAAATTTATATGAAGGTGAATATGTTGTTGTTTCTAAACCAGGTGCTGAAGTTGTATGGCATGGAGAAGGAGAACCAGTTAAAATTAAAGAAACAAAAATGCGTGGAGAAAATTCTTATGGTATGATTTGTGGAGCTACAGAAGTTTACTTGGATAAATTTTTTCCGCCTAAAGATGATCATGAAATTGTTGATTTAAAAGATATTTCTTGTGTGCCAGGACAAAATATTTCTGAAGTGATTTGTATGGATGATGTTGTCTTAGAAATTGATAATAAATCATTAACTAACCGTCCTGATTTATGGGGTCATTATGGTATAGCTAGGGAATTATCTGCTATTTATGATGTTCCTCTAAAAAAGTTGCCTGAGGTCAATTTAGATCCTACTTTACCAGAATATTCTGTTTTAATTGAGGATACAAAAAAGTGTCAAAGATATGTTGCTATGGAAATAGATGGAGTTTATGATACTGAGTCTCCGATGTGGATGAAAGCTGCTTTAGTAAATACAGGAATGCGTCCTATAAATGCTATTGTTGATATTACCAATTATATTATGATGGCAGTTGGTCAACCTCTTCATGCGTTTGATAAAACCCATGTTGAAGGACAAAAAATTGTGGTTCGAAATGCTAAAAAAAATGAAAAACTTTTACTTCTTGATAATAATGAAATTGATTTGACGGAAGAAGATTTAGTAATATGTGATACGCAAGATGCAATGGCTTTGGCAGGTATAAAAGGAGGCAAAAAAGATTCAATTCTTCCAGATACTACTGGAATTGTTTTGGAAATTGCTAATTTTACAGCAGGTACTATTCGAAATACAGGAAAGCGATTTGATGAAAAAACGGATGCCTCTATTCGTTATGAAAAAAATATTGATACGGAACGTGTTTTACAAGGAATGTCTTTAGCTCTTGTATTATTTAAAGAAATATTTCCTGAAAGTAAAATTGTATCTTTTAAAGATAATTATCCTGTACAAACAATTCGTCAAAAAATAGATATTTCTCAAGAATTTTTAAATGTACGTTTAGGAAAAGTTTTAACCAAAGAAACTGTTATTAAAGTTTTACAAAATTTAGGTTATGATGTCACCTTTGAAAAAGGTATTTATCATGTAATTGTTCCGGTCTGGAGATCTACTGGGGATGTTTCCATTAAAGATGATGTAATGGGAGATATTGCACGTTTATTAAGTTATGAAAGTTTTGAAGCTACGCCTTTAACAATAGATATTCATCATGCTATACTTCAAAATAAGGTACTTTTAGAAAGACGAATAAAAGAATATTTAGCTTTACGTTGTGGTTTTAATGAAATTTTTACTTATCCTTGGATTGATGAAAAATATATTAAGGCCGCTCGGATTAATGTGTTGGATTGCATACAACTTGAAACTCCTCCAGCCCCAGAATTAAAATATTTACGTAGTTCTTTAATACCTGGAATGTTAGAAGCAGTAACTAAAAATTTAAAATATATATCTTCATTTAAAATTTTTGAACTTGCTCAAGTTTTTGAAAAAGGTGTCTATCATCCATCTACAAACGAAGAATCTTTACCAATTCATAAAAAGTATATTACAGGATGTATTGTTGATAAGGATGCTAAAAGTATATTTTATGAAATAAAAGGTATTATAGAAAATATGTCTTCTTTATGTCATATGGAAGAGTTAGAGTTTAGAAAAGAAATACAACCTTCTTGGGCAGATAAAGAAGTGTATCTAAATATTATTTGCAAAAAGGAAATCATTGGTTCAATTGGATTAATGTCTGTACTTTCTATGTCTGAATCTAAAATTAAACGTACGAATGTTGCTTTCTTTGAATTAGATTTTGATAAACTTATCCCTTTTGCTTCACGGGATAATCAATTTAAACATTTACCACAAATTCCATTAATTGAAAAAGATTTATCTTTCATTATTGATGAATCATTAACTTGGCAAGAAATATCTTTAGCTGTTCTTCCAAAAGTAAATGATTTAGAATTTGTTGAAGAGTATCGTGGAGATCAAATTCCGAAGGGTAAAAAATCTATTACTTTACGTATAAAGATAGGAAATGGGAAGTCTACTTTAACGTCGGAAGAAATTAATGATGAGATGAATAAAGTAGTTAAAATTTTAGATAAGAAATTTGGAGCAATTTTAAGAGAAGAGTAATCTTTTTAAGAAGAAAGGAAAAATTTTCTTTCTTCTTTTTGTTTTATCAATTGTATGATAAAATAATGAATAGATAATAATCGGCATATTTTATTATTATTGAATTATTATTTTATAAGGAGCTTAATAATGACACACAAATTGGCAAATTTTATGATAGGTTTGTTTGGAGGGCTAACAGGAAGTTTAATAGGGAAATATTTAATTATTTTTATTCTTTCTATGATTCCAATTCTTGAGTTAAGGGGAGGACTTATTGCAGCGAGTTTATTAAATCTTCCTATGTGGCAAAGTTTTTTAATATGTTTTGTAGGAAATATTCTTCCTATTCCTTTTATTTTGTGGTTTATTAATCCAATTTTTAGAAAAATGCGTAATTGGAAACATTTAGGAAAAGTTGTTTTGTGGTGTGAGAAAAAAGCTAATTCTAAAAAAGAGCAAATTGAAAATTTAAAGTATGTAGGGTTATTTTTGTTTGTAGGTATACCTCTGCCGGGAACAGGAGCATGGACAGGGAGTTTAATAGCTGCCCTTTTAGATATGGATAAGAAAAAATCTTTGATTGCTGCTTTTTTAGGAGTTCTTTTAGCTGGCATAATTATGTTACTTGTTTCTTATGGAGTTTTAGGAAGGATTTTATGATGAAAACTATATATTTTATTAGTAATAATTTATTGAAAACAAGAAATGTTGTTTTTCCTAAATCAATGACATTTCAAGAAGCACGTGAAAAAACGATGTTGAATGTGAAAGGAGAACAATTAGCAGAAAAGATAACTCATTTAAAAAATCTATCTTCTTTAGATATTGTTTATTCTTCCTTATATGTAAATGCTATGGACACCAGTAAATATATAGCAAATCAAAATCAATTGGATATTATTTTGGATAGTCGTTTAAATGAAAGAATTGTAGGGGAATTAGGAAGTAATGAATATCGTTTTTTAAAAGGCATGCAAGAGCATGATTTTTCTTATAAACTTCCAAATGGTGAATCCATTCAAGATGTCCAAAAAAGAATGATTTTATTTTTGGAGGATCTTTTAAAAAGTGATTTTGAAAATATTGCTATTGTTTCTCATAATATAGCTTTATTAAGTTTATTTGTTAAATGGTGTAATTGTGATTATAATTTAGAAGATCATTTAATTTTAGAATATCAAGATGATGTAATTTTTGATGGAACATTTCATGAAATAGATATTATTCAAGTTGTTTTTGAAAATCAAAAATTGGTTTCAATTAAAAGAATTTTATAAAAGTATTTTTTAGGAGAGTTTGCTTAAATGAAGAAAAAAGAAGGATTCACATTAGTAGAGATAATGGCAAGTATAATAATACTAAGTATAGTAACGGTAAT
>CANRKD010000038.1 GCA_947631105.1 uncultured Bacilli bacterium | reverse complement strand
GAGATAGAAAATAGGAGAGGAAGAAAGATGAAATTAGAAAAATTCAAGAAAAATAAAAAAGTAAGAAATACCCTCCTAACTCTAGGAATAGCAAGTATCATCCTGGGGGAGGGGTATAATATTATATAGGAGTTATGCCCTATACCAGGAGAACAAAAGCTATGATATATTACAAGGGAAAGTTCCCCAATTTAATTTAATGGATATAGAACTAGCCTATACAGTAAATGGAGAAAAAAGTAATATATTTCCTAAAAAGGGAAGTTTGTATGAAGGAAAAAGTGTAGAATGTGAAGGAAAAGTAACTGCAAACTGGGATAATGAAGATTGGGGATTAGTAGATATAAGTAATCCAGATAACGAAAAAATAAAATGTAAAATCAATTTTGAAATAACAGCAGTGGATTATATAAAAACAATAGCACAGACCGAAACAGATGAATTAGTAACAGATAATACACAAGATGCCAATATAAGATACATCGGAAAAAATCCAGATAATTATGTAGAATTTAACGGAGAGAAATGGCGAATCATAGGAGTCATGAACAACGTAAAAGATGAAAGTGGAAATACTGCATCAAGAATAAAATTAATAAAAAGTAATAGTATAGGCAGTTATTCTTGGCATAATCAAAATAATAATAATTGGGAAAATAGTCCATTACAAAAAATGTTAAATGAAACATATTACCAAAAGGGAAAAAGTGAAGAATGTCCTAATGGAAATACTACTATTAGTTGTGATTTTAGTGGTACAGGATTAACAGACGAAGCAAAACAGATGATTACCAAAGTTGAATGGAATTTAGGAGGAATAGATCACAAACAAGAACAATATAATCTTAATACTACAGAATTTTATGAAAAAGAAAGAGGAAAAGAGGTATATGAGAGTAATCCATCAACATGGACAGGAAATATAGGTTTGATATATCCAAGTGATTATGGCTATGCAACAAGTGGAAGTGAAGATGGAGATAGAGAATCATGTTTAACCAAGAAATTACATGATTATGATGAAGAGAAGAATTGTAGTAATAATAATTGGCTATATACAAGTACGCAATGGACTATGACTCCAGATAATATGGTTCCTGATTATGTATACGAGATTAATGGAAGTAATCCAAGAGGCGCTGAACATCGTGCTTTAGGTGGAATTCATGTAATACGTCCAGTAGTATTTTTAGATACAAATATAAAAATAGCAAAAGGAACAGGAACGGATATAGATCCATATATATTAAAATTAGAATAGGTTTAGCAAATTTGTCAAATGAAAAAAGAAGCAATGTTTTTAACTTTGCTTCTTTTTAAATAATTAATAACCTTTCTTTTTATAATGCTTGTATAATTCTTTAAAACGATTAAAATGAACAATTTCTCTTTGACGTAAGAATAACAATACACCAATAACATCTTCGTCAGTTGCAAGTTCTATTAAGTTTTCATATACCGCTCTTGCTTTTTGTTCAGCAGCCATATCTTCGGATATATCAGCAAGTGGATCTCCGGTTACAGCAAAATAAGTTGCACTAAATGGTACTCCTGAAGCATTTGAAGGGTACAGTCCCATTCCATGTTCTGAATACATATCACCAAGTCCCGCAGCTTTCATTTCTTCAACACTTGCTCCTGCAGTTAATTGTTTTATCATAGTATCGATCATTTCAACATGTCCAAGTTCTTCAGTTGCTATATCGTTTAATAGAGATTTTCCTTTTTCATCGGGCATAGAAAATTTTTGACTAAAATAACGAAGCGCTGCAGCAAGTTCTGAATTCGCTCCTCCAAATTGTGTATATAAATATTTTGCCATTTTTAGATCTTTTCTTTTTATATTTACTGGATAATTTAAAGTCTTCATATATTTAAACATACATACTACCTCCAGTCTTATCCCATGGCCAAGGATTTTTCATCCATTCATAAGTATTTGCATTTGTTTGATCTAATGTTAGTGGACCATATTTTTTAGCATATTCATCTTTTAAGCGAATACATTCTTTTACATACATTTTGAATGTTTCATACATAGACATATCTTCTGGATGTAAATCTAAATATAAATTTAAATCATTTACAGCAAATTCTACTTCCATTATTTTATAAAGTAATACTTCGTTTTCTGTAGTTGGTTTTAATGGTTTATAAGTCATATTTTTATAAGGGCTATAAAGATCTTTAAACATATTACCACGTAAGAATCCTTCTTTACTATTAACTAATTTTTCATTTGATTTATTCATATAATCATAAGGTTTAGGTGGTTCATTTAAATTAAATCCTGCTAATGATAAAACATCAAAATCATAATTATTATTTTCAAATAACATTTTTATTCCTCCCTAAAATATACTATTCTTAGGTAAAATTCATGATAAGGCATTTGTCTATACATAATTAAAATTGACAATTTTTTTAATTTTTTATATGATTTATTTGGAAGTGATTTTATGAAAATAAAAATAGATTTAGGTGCAGGAATTTTAATGCTTTTAATAGGTACAATTGCTTTAATTCTACCTGTTTTTCAACAAAGTAATCTTATTTTTACTTTAAAATTTTTATTTCTTTTTAACGCTTTAATTAATTTTGGTAGATTTATTTTAAATCGAAAAACAAATGATAAAGAAGGATTATATACTAGTCTTTGTGCTCTAATTTTATTTATTATTTTATTTATCATAAAAATTTCAAATTCTTCTTTAACGTTATCTTTATTTGTTTTTATTTGGGTAATTGCATTATCGTTTATTCGTTTAAAAAAAGCCGATTACTATCATGATCAAAAAAATAAGATGTGGATTTTAGAAATAACAACTTTGATTATATTTATTATGATTGGTTTGCTTACTTCATTTAGCATTTTACTAACAAAAGATGGTAATATCTTTATGATTGGTTTTTTATTCTTTATGAATAGTTTTATTGAAGTAATCGATCCTGTTGTACAATATATAAAAGAATAAAAATCTCCTGTTAAGAAGATTTTTTTTATTTATAAAAAAGAGTGCAGACAATATCAATTATGGAAAAGAGAATAAGAAAATAAGTGACAAATTTAGGAATTCGGCGAATAAAATCTTTTACGCGTGGATAAATAATATAATTGGTAATTAAAGAACATACACCCCAAAATAAAGATACTTCTAAACAAATAAAACCATCTATATTTAAAAAAGATTTTTCATAATTCCAATAGCGTACATGAAACAAAAAAAGAATAAGTTCTCCACCAATCAGTTCTAAAATACTAAGTAATATAGTACTTAATAAAAAGAATAATATATATTCAACGATTTTATGAAAGTGCCATTTTTTTAATACTTTATGAATTCCTAATATGATAAAAAAAGCTAGTCCATAAATAGGAGTCCAAGGTCCATATAAAATACCACTATTATAATGTCTTTTAAGTATTAGAAAAAGAATACTTTCAAATAAAAATCCTAAAATTGAAAAGAAAAAGTAACAATTCCAATAATACATTTTTTTCACCAGTAATAGTTTAAGTAAAAATTTTGTAATTATGTGTGAACTTAATTGCTACTTAGCTTATTTTTTGTTAAAATAAATAAGAAAGGATAAATGATGATGAAAAAAAATTCAATCCCAACTAAAAATTATGTAATTGTATTAATTATATCTTTACTAGCTATTTTTATGACTTATTATATTTTTAGCTGGTATAATTTATATGAAAATAAAAAATTTTCTGAAAGTTATTTAATAAAAACAAATACAATTAGTTTAGAAGTCAATGATTTAACAGAAATTGAAAGCACACTTTCTGAATCACCAAATAACTATTTTGTGTATATTGGTTATCGAAATGATGAAAATGTGTATAAATTAGAAAAACAATTAAAAAAAGTAATCGACAAATATAATTTAAATGATATTTTTTATTATATTGATATTACCGATTTAAAAGAAGAAGATAATTATTTAGAAAAAATAAATGAAGCTTTAGATTTGACAGAAAATAAAGTAACATCTGTTCCAACCATTATATATTTTAAAGATGGTACCGTTTCTAAAGATAGTATAATATCAAGAGAAGATGGGAATATGATGTCAGTGGGAGATTTTGAAAAATTATTAGAAATATTTGAGATAACAAAATAGAAATTTACTAGGAGTAATACTATGATTAATGTTGTTTTATTTGAACCAGAAATACCAGGAAATACAGGAAATATTATGCGTACTTGTGTGGCAACGGATACAAAACTTCACTTAATTAAACCACTAGGGTTTTCTTTAGATGAGAAATATATCAAAAGAAGTGGAGTGAATTATATACAATATTGTAATTATCAAGTTTATGAAAATATAGAACAATTTTTTCAACAAAACAAAGGAACATATTATTTTTTAACTAGATATGGTCATAAACCTCATACTAGTTTTGATTATTCAAATATTGAAGAAAATATTTATTTTATTTTTGGAAAAGAAAGTACAGGTATCCCTCCAAAAATATTAAAACCATTTATTGACCATTGTATGCGTATACCCATGACTAAAAATGTAAGAGCATTAAATTTATCAAATACCGTAGCTATAATGGTTTATGAAGCTTTACGCCAACAAAATTATCGTCATTTATTATTTGATGAACCACATAAAAGTAAAAATTTTATTGAAGAATCATAATTTTTTTTCGTTTTGAATCATATAGTTTTAATGTAAATAAAACGAAGGAGGAATTATGGAAATATTAAAAGTATCATCAAAGTCAAATCCCAGCAAAGTAGCTGGAGCTATTGCAAACATTTATCGTGAAAGTAAATGTGTAGAAATTCAAACAGTTGGAGCAGGAAGTTTAAATCAAGCGATTAAAGCAATAGCCATTGCCCGCGGATTTGTAGCTCCAAGTGGAGAAAACTTAGTTGTTGTTCCAGCATTCAGTGATATAGTAATTAATGGGGAACAAAAAACCGCTATAAAATTAATTGTAGAAGCCAAGTAGGTTTCTTTTTTTTAGGAAAATAAAAAAATCACTTATGTGATTACTTAGCTAACATAAACATAGCTACTATAAAACCGATGTTTAAAAGAGCAACAAGAATAATCGTAGCATCGATATAGCCAGCCTTTGCAAGTTTTCGAACAGGTCCATTTTGGCTTATTTGTTTTTGATTGTCTTCCATGGAAGTTTGGAATCGATCTAACACTTCTTCTTCTTGTTTTGATTTATGATTTTTGTTTACTAAAGATAAAACAGAAGAATTATAAGTATTCAAAATACTTTGCGCTGCTGGAGATATAAATTCTTCATATTTTTGACAATTAGAAATAAAAGTTTCAAATCTTTTCTTTTCTATCATTTCAATAGGGGACAAAGATTCCTTTTTTAATAATTCTAAATATTCATCTAAAGTTGTAACAGAATTTTTATTGTTTATTTTTTCATTGTCCGTTTGAATATTCATATTCATTCAATCTCCTTACTTTATTTTGTAATTCTTTTTCTTTTATTTTAATCGCGTTTACATGTATGCTAATAACATTAAACAAATCTTGACCTTCTATGGAACTAAGATTACGAAAAAGAGTCGG
The DNA here is from genome assembly GCA_947631105.1 of uncultured Bacilli bacterium. Classification (GTDB taxonomy): domain Bacteria; phylum Bacillota_I; class Bacilli_A; order RF39; family UBA660; genus MGBC108787. The sequence continues at coordinate 3,577 of CANRKD010000038.1, read as the reverse complement.
ATTATTTAATAAATCTTGCATATAAATATCGCTAATATCTAATTTTTGATTTTTGTAATATAAATAATGTCCATCTGTATGCATATCAAATAATTTAGGATTTTCTTGCTTCCAAGATGCTACATAAGCAGCATTAATTTGGAAATTATCACTGCCGCTCATCTAAGCCCTCCTTATTATTACATAATAAGTATAACAAAATACAGAATGGATTTCAATTGTTAATCTACTATTTTTGTAGTATAATTTTCCTTGTGATATTTATGAAAAAACAATTGTCCAAAGAATTTATTATAGAATTATCAAAATTAAAACAAGAACCAGACTGGATGTTAGAATTTCGCTTAAAATCATATGAAAAATTTTTAGAACTAGAAAATCCAAAATTTGGACCAATTATTGATTTTTCTTTTGACGAAATTTTATATTATAAAAATGAATTAGAAAAAAATAAAGAAGATTGGGCAGAAGTAAACGATAAAGTAAAAGAGACTTTTTGTAATTTAGGGGTAATAGATGCAGAGGAAAAATATTTAGATGGTGTATCGAACCAATATGAAAGTGAAGTAATTTATCATAAACAAAAAACAAATAAAGATATTATTTTTTTAAGTACCGATGAAGCTTTAAAACAATATCCCTTACTTTTTAAAGAATATTTTAATCATTTAGTAAAGTATGATGAAAATAAATATACTGCACTAAATGGTGCTGTATGGAGTGGAGGGACCTTCATTTATATTCCTAAAAATACAACTTTAGATCGTCCATTACAAAGTTATTTTCGAATTGAAACAAAAAATTTAGGACAGTTTGAAAGAACAATTATTATTGTTGATGAAAATTCTAGTTTAGAATATATAGAAGGTTGTACCGCAAGAAGTTATTCTAAAAATTCACTTCATGCTGGGGTGGTGGAAATTTTTGTCAAAAAAAATGCTACGATGCGTTATTCAACTATTCAAAATTGGAGTACAGATGTTTATAATCTCGTTACCAAACGAGCAATTGTTGATGATTATGGTAAAATGGAATGGATTGATGGAAATATAGGAAGTAAAGTTACTATGAAATATCCTTCTTGTATTTTAAAAGGAGATTGGTCTACTGGGAATTCTATTTCAGTTGCTTATGCTAAAAATGGGCAAGCTTTGGATGCTGGAGCTAAAATGATTCATATTGGTAAAAATACAAAAAGTAATATTGTGAGCAAGTCTATTGCAGAGAATAAAGGAATAGCCAATTATAGAGGAACTGTAAAAATATGTGCATCTGCTGAAAATAGTAAAGCAGAAGTAAAATGTGATACTATTTTAATAGACAATGTATCTTTTAGTGATACTTATCCGACAAATATTGTTTTAAATAATTCTTCTCAAATATCTCATGAAGCAACGGTATCTAAAGTAGATCAAGATAAATTATTTTACTTAATGAGTAAAGGATTAACAGAACAAAGAGCAAAAGAATTATTAATTCTTGGATTTATATCCGATTTCAAAAAAGAATTACCAATGGAATATGCTGTAGAATTGAATCGATTATTAAAAGAATAAATTTTAATTGTTAATTTATTCTTTTTTTAATTTTAAAATTTAAAATAAAAAAAGTATTAATAAATTTAACAAAAATAATGAAAAATTATAAAAATCTGTAATTTGGCAATAGCAAAAAGATATGTTTAAATGCTATTTGAAAGGAGGATTTTTTATGAATCAAGTGATATTAGTTGGCAGACTTTGTGCTGATCCAGAAATAATAACAACAGAAGAGGAAAAAAAGAAAAGTACAATAACTATTGCTGTAACAAGATCTTTTAAAAATACGGAAGGGATTTATGAAGCAGATTTTATTCGTTGTGTTTTATGGAATAATATCGCACTAAATACTTTTGAATATTGTCATTCTGGAGATGTTGTGGGCATTAAAGGAAGATTACAAACTAGAAGTTATGAAGATGAATCAAAAAAGAAAAAATATGTCATGGAAGTTATAGCTGAAAAAATTACTTTTTTAAGTAGTAACAAAAAAGAAGAAAAATAAAAAATTGGCAAAAGATAAAAACGATTAACATATAGTTAATTAGGTGAATAAATCGAATGAAAAATGTGTATAAAATGATTGGTTTAGTTACTCTTATGTTATTTAGTTTTTATTATACAGAAAAAATAGCTATTTTAATGCAAAATAAAAGTCCAATTATGCAAAATATAAATGAAATAGAAAAAGAATATTATGTAGAGGCAGTGAATGCAAATATAGATGGAGACTATATTACCCCAGGTATTAGTGGGAGAATGATTAATAAAACAAAAAGTTATGTCAATATGAAATCTTTTGGGACTTTTAATGAGTATTACTTAATTTTTGATGATATAAAACCAGATATATCTTTACAAGATCATAAAGATAAAATTATCAAAAATGGAAATTCTAATAGAAAATCGATTGCTTTTTTGTTAGAAGAGAATTCTTCAATTGAAAATTATTTTGTCCAAAATAAAATAGCTGCTAGCGTATTAGTTACACAAGACTCTTATAATAAAAATAAAAATTTAGAGCAAATAAACAATGATTTAGAAAACTATAATAATGTTGAAAGTTTATTAAATAAAAATAATCAAAATACCAATATTTGTTACATAAATACTCTAAATCGTGAATTTTGTGAAAAAAACAAAAAATATTTAGTAAAAGAAACTTTTTATTTGGATGGACAGAATATAGTAGAAGCAAAAAAAAATATTCAAAGTGGCGTCATTATTCTAGTGAAGAAAAATGCCAATTTAGATCAATTAAAGTTACTCATTAAAGAGATTAATTTTAAAGGATTAAATATTGTTCAATTAAGTGAGTTAATTACCGAAAAAAATAATGAATAAATAATAGTTTCAAGCTATTATTTTTTTAATTTAGAGAAATAGACAAAGCAAGAAAAATTTAGTAGAATAAAAGAGAATGGAGAAAGCTAAATGAAGAAAAAAGAAGGATTCACATTAGTAGAGATAATGGCAAGTATAATAATATTAAGTATAGTAACGGTAATAGGAGTAGGAGTGTATCAAAAAGTAAGTGAAAAAATAAAAGAAAAAGAGTATGCCAATAAAGTAAGCTATATAGAAGCGCAAGCATCAATTTATGCAAGTGAAACAGGTAAGTTAAGTACAAGCGTAGAAGAATTAATAAGACTGGGATATATAGAAGCAGATAAAGACGGAGAACTACTAGATCCAAGAACAAAGAAAAGTTTAAATAAGTATGTAGTAACAATAACCAAAGAGAAGGGAAATTATTATGGCCATTTAACCCAATCAGAAAAAGAAGAAGATATAGATGAAAAAAATAAGAATATAGAAATAATAGAAAGAAATAAAATAAGTGGAGAAGAAATAAAAGAGGAGGATTGGAGCAAAGAAGATGTAAAACTAAGTATAAAATTAAAAACAACCAATAAAAAAGAAGAAGAGATAAAGAAAATAATATGGTATAGCAATGTAGGCAAAGAAGAGTATACATATGAAGAAGGAAAAGAAAAAGAAGTCAATGTATCCCAAATAATGAATACAGAGTATAGAGT
>CANRKD010000037.1 GCA_947631105.1 uncultured Bacilli bacterium | reverse complement strand
AACTATAATTGTATGAAAGAACGACATGAAGGCATAAAAAAATTCGATAAATAAATCGAATTTTATTTTTCTTTCACTTCCATTATTACAGGTAATATAATTGGATGTCTTCCAGTTAATTCACTGATGTATGGGTGAAGTTCAAGAATAATTTGGTTTTTTAAATCCGTATAATTATAATTATTATTTTCTAAAGTTGTATTGACTATATAAGAGATTTTACGTTCAATTTTATTTATTAATTCACCATTTTCATTTACCATTACAAATCCACGAGTTGTGACATTTGGTTTTATTAATAATTTTTTGGTAAATGGGTTAATATTTAATATTACTAATAAAATACCATCGTTGCTCATTAATTTTCTATCTTTAATTACTATTGAACCAATATCGCCAATGCGAGAACCATCTACATAGACGTCTCCTGCTTGAACAGGAGAACCTTTATGAGCTCCGTTTTTATCTAAAATAACCGAATCACCATTTTTACATATAAAAATATTTTCTTTTGGAATACCACACATTTGTCCTAATTCTGCATGTTTTTTCAACATTCGATATTCTCCATGACAAGGCATAAAATATTCTGGTTTAATTAAACGTAACATTAATTTTTGTTCTTCTTGTTTACCATGACCAGAAGCATGGATGTCACTAAATTCACTATTTGTGAATACTTGTACACCTTTTAAATATAATTTATTGATTACACGATTGACACTGCTAGCATTTCCTGGTATAGGATTTGATGAGAACACTACTAAATCATCTGGCATTAAAGTAATTTGTTTATGTATACCGTTGGCAATTCTTGATAATGCAGCTAGTGGTTCTCCTTGAGATCCAGTACATAATATACAAATTTCATTCTTTTTTAATGTTTTGGCTTTGTTATAATCAATAATAATTGTTTTATCCTCAATTAAACCATTATTCATAGCAAGCTCAATTGTTGTTTCCATGGAACGACCAAATACCACGATTTTACGGTTATGTTTCTTACAAGTTTCAATGATATTTTTTATACGGTAAATGTTAGAGGCAAATGTTGCAATGATGATACGGGCAGGATGTTTATTTATAATACTTTCTAATGCTTCATCAACAACGCTTTCACTCGTAGAAAAACCAGCGGATAGAGCATTTGTACTATCACTTAGTAAAATTTTTACACCACGTTTTGAAATCTCTGCCATTTTATGTAAATCTGCCATTGGCCCAATAGGTGTCAAGTCAAATTTAAAATCTCCTGTTTCAAAAATAGTTCCATTTGGAGTATGAATAGCAACTGCATAAGAATCAGGAATAGAATGTGTTGTGTTTACAAATTCAATTTCAAAATATTTAGATTTTATTATATAATTGTTATCAATTGTTTCTATTTCTTGATATTTAATGTTTTGATCAATTAGTTTTTTATTGATTAAATCAGCAGCAATTTTTGGGGCATAAATTTTTGGAATACGGATTGTTTGTAATAGATAAGGAATTCCTCCGATATGGTCTTCATGTCCATGAGTAATTACTAATCCAATAATCTTATTTTCATTTTGTTTTAAATAAGTTACATCTTGAATAACCGCATCTACTCCTAATAGATCCTCTGTTGGGAACATTACTCCAGCATCAATAATTAAAATTTCGTTTTTGTGTGTAATTACATACATATTTTTTCCAACTTCGCCTAAACCACCTAAAGCGATAATAGACGTGCTTGTATTATCTTCATTCATAATAAAAATCCTTTCAAAATAAAAAAAATAAAGTTTTTAACTACAAATATTATAGCGCAAATAACTTTGTTTGTCTACCATTTATATGGTATACTGTAAACAGCGGGTGAATAGTATGTTACAAAAAAAAGGTTTTACTTTGATTGAATTATTAGCGGTCATAGTCATATTAGCTATTGTTATTACAATCTCTTCTACATCTATTATGAGTGTGATGAGAAGATTAAGAGAAAATACAGCTGAGGATATGCGAAATAATTTAGCGGATAGTGCAATTACCTATGTTTTAGAAAAATATAAGTTACAAAAGTGTAGCGAAGAATTTTCTAAGGAACTAATGAATGGAAATTTACAAAATCTTTCTGTTAATTCTTCATGTGCTAAAGAGATATCAGTGAAAATTTTAAAACAAGAAGGTTTATTTGAGGATGAAAATGGTTATTGTAAAGAAAGTGATTCTGTTATTGTTTATCGTCATTTTGATGGAACCAATAGTGAATATAAAACTTACATTGATAGTTCCGTATGTTTAAATTAAAGGAGGATATATTATGGGATTTTTTGATAAAATAAAAAAAGTTATAAGTAAACGCGAAGTTAGTTCAGAAAATAAAGAAATAGAAAAAATATATGATCAAGGGCTAAAAAAAACTAGAGAAGAATTTGTTTCGAAATTAAGTTTATTAGGAATCAAATATACAAAAATTAATGATGCTTATTTTGAAGAATTAGAAGATTTATTGATTTCAGCAGATATTGGAATCAATACTGTTTTTAAGTTTATGGAACGTTTGCAAAAAAGAGTAAAAAACGAAAAAATCGAAGATGTTAAAATGTTAAATGAAATTATTATTGATGAATTATTTATTATTTATGTTAACAATGAGTCTATCACTACTAAAATTAATATGGCAGAAGAAGGACCAACAATAATATTATTGGTTGGTGTAAATGGAGTAGGAAAAACGACAACAATTGCTAAATTAGCATATAAATATAAAAAACTGGGCAAAAAAACAATGATGATTGCTGGAGATACTTTTCGAGCTGGAGCTGTTGAACAATTGAAAATTTGGGCGAATAAAACTGATTCTATTTTTTATGGGAAAGATCATATAGATCCAGCTGGAGTGATTTATGATGGGTTAGAATTAGCTAAAAAAGAAAAAGTGGATATTGTATTTATTGATACTGCCGGGAGACTTCAAAATAAAGTGAATTTAATGAAAGAATTAGAAAAAATTAATAAAGTCATAAATCGTAAAATTCCGAATGCTCCTCATGAAACCCTTCTAGTTATTGATGCTTCTACAGGACAAAATGGAATATTACAAGCGAAAGCTTTTCAAGAGATTACTAATATAACAGGAATTGTTTTAACTAAATTGGATGGAACAGCAAAAGGTGGGATTGTGTTAGCAATTAAAGAAGAAGTTGATTTACCTGTAAAGTTTATTGGACTGGGAGAAGCGATGGAAGATTTGCAAACGTTTGATATTGAAGAATATATATATGGTTTATTTAAGGATATGATTGGATGAGTCGTACAAAAGATTATCTTCATTATAATAATTTATTTGATATTTATGGAAATTTATTAAATGAAAGAGAAAAAGAAATTTTTCATTTATTTTACGAGGAAGATTACTCTATGCAAGAAATTGCCAATCAGCGATCTGTTAGTAAGAGCGCTATTGGAACAACTATTAAAACAATTAATAAAAAGTTAGATGATTATGAAAAAAAATTAAATTTTTTTCAAAAAGAACAAAAATATTTAGATATGATAGCTTTTTTGCAAAATAAGATAAAAAAATGTCAAAAATACGAAAAAAAATAACAAAAAATATGGAAATAGGTTATACTAGTATTAAGATAAGGTGAGTGTATGAAAAAGTTTTATAGTATTTTTTTATTTCTAGTGTTATTTATGGGAATTAAAACAGTGTCTGCTTATAGTATAGGAACTACTTATAATTGTACACAAAATAATACTAGTATGAATTGTGATATTATTTTAAAAATTGAAGGAGGACCAGTAAATTTTAATGTCGGAACTGTTAATTTTTCTGTATTAAATTTGAAAGTTGATTCCTTTGAAACATCATCAGGATGGTATTTAGAAGGTTCTTCTTTTCAAAACAATCAAGGAAGTTATGTAATAAAAACAACGAATACTTCTATTTCAAATGGCAGTTATACAGTAGCGAAAGTAAAATTGTCTAAAGTAGCTGCTTTAGCAAATTGTCGTTTCTCTTTACACCCTATAATTCTTAAGAAGGAAGAACGAATTTGTAAAATTTATAAAAATACTTATTATGGAAAAAATGGTCAAATAGTTTCTACTTATACGGAATGGGATAAACAATGTAATAAACATACTTGTGAACAAATAGGTGACACTTATTTTGGAAAAAATGGTGACACAGTAGAAAAAACACAATATGAAACAGAATGTAAGCATATATGTCAAAAAGATGGAACAGATTACTATGGAAAAGACGGTCAAAAATTAGATAATGAAGCAGCTTTTAATCAAGAGTGTAGTCCAAAATGTAAATTTCAAGGTGACAAATATTATGGAAAAGACGGTGCAGTAGTAGATGAATTAAATTGGCAAAAACAATGTGGAAATAATGTATGTGTTGTTTTGTCGGATGGTACTTTGTATGGAAAAGATGGAACTGTAGTAGATGAATTAAATTGGCAAAAGCAATGTGGAAATAATGTATGTGCTATTTTATCGGATGGTACTTTGTACGGAAAAGATGGGACAGAAGTGAATCAAGAAACTTTTGATAAGGATTGTAAAGATCCAAATTATTGTACAATAGTTGATAATAAATATTATGATAAAGAAGGAAAAGAAGTTGACGAAACTGAATATAATTTGCAATGTAAGCCACATAGTTGTGACAAAGTTAATGATAACTATTTTGATAAGAATGGCAATTTAGTGAGTCAAGAAGATTATAATAAGTCATGTAGTGATCATTATTGTACAAAAATTGGAGATACTTACTATGGAAAAGATGGCCAACCGATTGATAAAAAGCAATATGATGTAGATTGTGCAGGTCTTGTAGAAAATCCTAAAACAGGTGTTGGGTTTATATCTGTTATTGGATTAATAAGCCTTGGAACTATAGGGTTAAGTGCATTATATTTTGCTAAAAAACATAATCGTTTCATATAATTGAAGAGAGAATTTTAAAAATTCTTTTTTTTTGTTATAATAGAAAAAGGTGATGCGTATGTTTGAATATATGGGAGATCGTCTTAGTAATGCAATTAAAAATATAAAAGGCATGGGACGAATTACTGAAGAAAACATTGGTGAAGCTTTAAGAGAAATTCGTATGGCTTTGTTAGAAGCAGATGTGAATTATACTGTAGTTAAAGACTTTATTGCGGATGTAAAAGAAAAAGCTCTTGGTGAGGAAGTTGAAAAAAGTTTAAAACCAGATGAATTGTTTATTAAATTGGTAAAAGATGAGTTGATCTCTTTATTAGGTGGAGATTATGTTGCTCTAGAGACTTCTAAAAATCCCACTTTATTGATGCTTGTAGGATTACAAGGAAGTGGTAAAACTACCACTGCTGGTAAATTAGCTAATTATTTAAGAAAAAAACATTCTAAGAAACCATTACTTGTTGCTTGTGACGTATATCGACCTGCGGCGATTGATCAGTTAAAAACTTTGGGACGTGAGCTTGGTATAGAGGTTTTTTCGGAAGAAAGTAAAAATCCTGTGAAAATTGCAGAAAATGCTTTAGTTTATGCTAAAGATAATCATTATGATTATATAATTATAGATACTGCAGGACGTTTACAAATTGATGAGAATTTGATGCAGGAATTAAAAAATATGTATGAAGCTATAAATCCTCATGAAACTATTTTAGTAATTGATGCTATGATGGGACAAGATGCCATTAATGTTATCAATGGATTTAATGATACGTTAAAATTAACTGGTTCTATATTAACTAAATTAGATGGTAATACAAAAGGAGGAGTAGCTTTATCTGTTCGACATTTAACCAATATTCCGATAAAATTTGTTGGTGATAGCGAAAAATTAGACGGATTATCAGAGTTTTATCCTGAAAGAATGGCAAATCGTATTTTAGATATGGGAGATATTTTATCTATTGCAGATAAAGTAGAAAGTGTTATCAGTGAACAAGAAGCCTTAGATACTGCTCGAAAAATGAAAAAAGGAACGTTTGATTTAGAAGATTTTTTAAATACTTTAAAACAAATGAAAAAGTTAGGGCCTTTGGAGAATATTTTAAAAATGCTTCCTCAAGCAAGAAAAATGGGGATTAATAATATTAGTATTAATCCTAAAGATATGGCTCATGTTGAAGCGATTATTTTATCAATGACTCCTTATGAAAGGCATCATCCTGAAGTATTAAAGGCTAGTCGTAAAATACGTATTGCTAAAGGTAGCGGTAGAAATGTTGAAGAAGTCAATCGATTGTTAAAACAATTTGAAGAAATGAAAAAAATGATGAAAATGGTTAGTTCAGGTAATATGAAAATGCCTTTTTAAAATAGATATTGAAATCACTTTAAGAAAAATTTTACTATGTTTGGATTATATTTATATATGTAACTATTATTTTGTGGTGTTTATCATAAGCACCATTTTTTTTATGGCATAAAATAAATTAGAAAGGAAATGATATTATGCAAACAAATCGTTGTATGGATACTAATATGTTTAAAGAAGCTCAAGAAATGCCTAATTATAATATGAATATGTCAGGAATGAACACTATGATGGGAATGAATTGTTGTCCAAGTCAAGTAATTATGTGTCCTCCGATTATGGAATGTCCACAAGTTAAATGTTGTCATCGTGTGGTCAATTATGAAGTTCCTCATATAATTCCATGTCATACTACAATGGTAAATCATCATATTTATAAACACACTTATCAACCTTGTTATAGTTATTCTGAAGAAGATGAAACTAGTGAGGTTTATGAACCAAGATGTTGCAAATAATCTCGTTTTTCGAGATTTTTTCTTTTCAATAAAATTCATTAATGTTATAATGGGATAAAGTAGTAAGGTGAATTATAATGAATAGTAAAGGATATACAATACCAGAGTTATTAGTAGTAATTGTAGTAGTGGGGATTATGTCATTTTTTTTGATCAATAAAGCTAGTTATGCTTATGAAAATCCAGAAGATGTTAGTGAGAAAACAGAAGAGTTAATTTTAACAAAAAGTGCAACTATTTACAGTGAGAAAAATAAAGATATGATTAAAAATGAAAAAACAAAATATATTTCTGCAAACGATCTAGAAGAAGCAGGGTATTTAGTAGATGCTAATGAATATAAGAATATAAAAATAAAATTAGATTATGTGGAAGAAACGGATCAAATCGAAGTTTCAATTATTAAATAATGGCAATTACGAAAACGAATTTTATTAATTATACTCGATGCCCTAGATATGCTGCTTTAGAAGAGGTAAAAAAAGAACGCTTAGACGCTGATATTGATTATCAAAATTATAAAAATCAAGAATTACAAGAGAAATTAGAGGAACTCGCAGATTCAATGTTCGAAATCAATGAGGAAAATGGAGAAGAAATTGATCTTATTGATAAAGTGGATCGCCAATTAGAGGCCATGATGGATTATTATAAAATTGTTGAATTAGAAGCAGGCCGTATTAGTGAAAAAACTTTTGGAGGGAGTTCTATATATTCGGAGAAAACAAAAGATCAAGAGTGTTTTGATTTTTCTCTTCATGGAATTAAATATTTATGTTATGTTGATATTTATAATGAGTCTGGTAAAGAGATTAATATTATAGAAGTAAAAGCTACTACTAGTAAAAAATATATAGATTTGGCCTCTGGGTATAGAAAATGTGAGAAATTTTCAATTTGGAAAAAGATAAATAATATTTATCGTTTGAAAGGAGAATTAGAAGGATATGATATAGAGGCAGAAATGCCTTTAAAAGATTATGAAAAACATATTCCTAAGATGTTTGATCGTTATCGATTGGGTAAGTATATTTATGATTTGGCTGTACAACGTTATTTTATTGAAAATGAATACAAAAGTACTCATACAGAGGAAAAATTAAATCATTTTCATTATTACTTGGCGGTATTAGATACCAATTATATTTTTGATGGTACTTATGAAAATAGAAAACCGGTTTATAATTCAGATGAAAATGGAAATGAGTTAATTACTTTTTTTGATTTGACTAAAATTACGGAACAATATCAAAAATATGTAGATGCAGATCGTGAAAAATTAGAACGTTATCTTAAAAATTTAGATGCTGCGCCATATCCTTTGGGAGATTCTTGTGAATATAAAAAATCAAGTGGTTGTAAATATTTTTCTTCAATTTGTGGAAAAATGATACCTAAAAAAAATTCTAGTCTTAGTTATATGCATAATGCGCATGGTTTTAAAAATGAAAATGGTGAAGTCATTAAAGGTTTAAATTTAATTAATGAGGGATATATTCATTTAATGGATATTCCAGATTCTTGGATAACGAAAAAAAAACATCAACTGCAAAGAGAATGTTATCAATTCGATCGAGTGTATGTAGATAAAGAAAAGATAGCTTTAGGAATTAAACAATTAAAATATCCAATTTATCATTTGGATTTTGAAACTATGCCATGTCCTGTACCAAGATTTCGAGGAGAAAATCCATATATTCAATCACCTTTTGAGTTTAGTTTACATATTGAGCGTGAACCAGGTGTTTGTGATAATGACAAAGATAATATCGTTTTTCTTGCTAAAACGCATAATGATGAACGTGAAGATATGATTAAATTGATGCTAAAATATATGGATCCTAATAAGGGCACTTTGTTTGCACAAAATGTTCATTTTGAAAAAAATAGAATTAAAGAATTAGCAAAAATATTTCCACAATATCATGATGATTTAATGAAGTTATATGATCGTGGTTTTGATTTGTTGTGGCTAGTAAATACGAATAAAAAGTTATATGAAGATTTAGGTTATGATGAAGAAAGGGCAGGTTTATTTAATTTTTATGATAAACGTCTTTCAGGATCTTTTTCTATTAAAAAAACATTACCTGTATTTAGTAATCTTTCTTATGATAATTTAGTTGTTAAAAATGGAACAGAAGCGATTATTGAATATGCTAATTATAATAAAATGAGTAAAGAAGAATATAATCTAAAATATCAAGCATTAATTACTTATTGTAAACAAGATACATGGGCAATGGTTGAAATATTAAATGCTTTACGAAAAATGGTAAAATAAATGTCAAAAAATATCGAAAGTATTGTATGGTTTACATATTCTTTAGTATTATATTATTGTAAGGATGTGAGAATATGTTATACCCATCAATTGATAAATTGCTAAATATAGTAGATTCTAAATATAAATTAGTTCATGTTGCTTCAATTCGTAGTAAACAAATGAGTGAAAATAATCATTATCAAATGAAAGAAGAAGAGTATTGTAATAAAAAAGAACTAGGAAGAGCTTTAGAAGAGGTAGAAAAGGGCTTAATTACGATTAAAGAAAATTAATTTTTTTATAATATTATAAATTTAATGAAAAATACTTGCTTATTATTTTTTCTTATGATATTATAAATTTGTTCTTTTGGGGAATTAGCTCAGCTGGCTAGAGCACCACGTTTGCACCGTGGGGGTCAAGGGTTCGAATCCCTTATTCTCCA
>CANRKD010000036.1 GCA_947631105.1 uncultured Bacilli bacterium | reverse complement strand
AAGAAAATTATCAATTTCTGAAACAAGCTGCTCAGTATAGTTTTGCAGATAAATTTACAGAATATAACAGAAGAAAAGAAATAGAGGATAATGTTTTAATTGAAAAAGATGAATATGATGTAAAATTAGAAGAAGAATTAGCATCGATAAATAACGAAATAAAGTCATATGAAGCAATTAAACAAGATCCAAGTTTACTAGACGAGTTATTAAAAGGAAAAACAAAAGAAGAACTACAAGAACAAGCAAAGAAATTAGGAATAGATTTATATAAAGAAGAAGTAAAACAAAATGTAAATGTAAATAAACATGAACAATATAGTGAAAAAAAAGAAAAAACAAAGGAAGAATTACAAAAAGAAATAAAAAAAGCCCAATTAAAAGTCCTAGATGATGCAATAAAACAATTAAAAAAACAAGAAAAATTAGCAAAATATGATGTAATTAACTATCAAGCGGATTATATAATGTTTCATAAAAAATCAGCAACTTTTTCAGATGAAAAATGGGCTAAAATATTAGAAAAATCTTTTAAAAATTATAGTCAATCAGACGTAGAATATTGGAGTATGGATTATAAAGAATTTGTAAAAAAAATGGGTAACGATGCTCCAAGTCCGTACGAATATATGAAAGCATATAGAGAATATTATGGAGAAGAATTATATATTAATCGTTTTAAATTAGAAGATGATATAACAAAAGATGTGAGAATATTTCAAACGATGCAAAAAATGGCAGACATAGAAGAATATTATCCAGAATATGCTAAAAATTATAATTATATATATGAAACTCAAGGAATAGATGAAGCAACAAATTATTTAAAAGCAATAGAAGAATCAGTAAATCAATCAAAAGGAGAAATAGAAGCCCAAAAATTTTTAGAAAAATTAGAAGCATCAGATAATCCAGGAGAAGTATTAACTGATTATTTGAAAATAACAGGAAAAGGCTTAGAAGATGGAATTGGATCATTTGAGGAAGGATTATTAGCATGGTTTGATTCATCTGGTATCAGAACAGTAGAAGAATATGAAACGATGTATATCATGATGGCTCTTGCTCCGCAAGAAGAGAAAATAAATCAAGGATTAATAAAAGAAAATGGAGATAGTAGTTCACATATAATCGATTATACGATTGACTATGCAGCTTGTTCAGATGATGTTTATAAATATTCGCAAGCAGCAGGAAATATGATACCTAGTGTAGCAGTAAGTATGGCTGTAGGAACTGTAAATCCTGCATTAGGTGGTAAAGTTGGTAGTGTTTTAATGGGAGCTTCGGCAGGAGGTCAAAATTACCGTTCAGCATTAGAAGAAGGGAATAGTAGACTTTCATCAATAGTGTATGGGACAATCACTGGTGTAACAGCAGCAGGATTAGAAAGATTCTTAGGAGCAATACCAGGTTTAGGTAAATTTGGAGAATGTAATTCCTTAACATTGAAGATCATCTCAGAAATGGGAGAAGAAGGAATAGAACAAGCATTACAATCAGGTATATGGGATCAGATAATATTAGGAGAAGAATTTGATTTTGATGAATTTACAGATGAAGTAAAGCAAGCAACAATAGATGGAGGAATATTATGTGGAGTATTCCAAGCACCATCTACAGTAGTAAATATTAAAGTTAATGGTTTAAAATATACATTAGAGCAAAGTGAATTAAAACAAATACATGATTTAATAAAGGATGGAACAAAACCGACAACAGCAATAAATCAAGTACTAGGAATAACAGAAGATATAAAAAATAATAAAGCAGTACAAGCTGCTAATAAAGCTGTAAATAAAGTAAAGGATTGGAAAAATTCAAAACAAAATACAAATACAAAAGAAGGAATAGAGTTACAATCATTAGAAGAACTGGCAAATGCTCGAAGTTACAACCCATCAACTAATAATACAAATGTTAATAATGTTGAATCTGTAAATGCTACAGAGTCAGCGATTAAAACGGATATAAATCAAGCGTTAAATGATAGTATTTCATTTGTAAAAACCACATTAGGAGCTGTTGCAATGTTTCCCGGTGTTATTGGAAGATTTATCTATTTAAATTTAAATACAAATCAAAATCTTTGTGAAAAAATTGAACAAAATGGATTATATCATCTCACTACTGAAGAAGCTGCTTCTAAAATATTAGAAAGTGGATTTGTTAAAGCAAGTAGTGTAACAACATCTTATGGTAGTAAAAAAAGTTTCTTTTTTGCAGGTATTCCTGATGTAAATAATGTATCTTTAAATCTTAATGATATTCTAGTAAAAACAGTAGCAATTAAAATAAAAAATGTTGATACGACTGATTCAAATATGAAATATCGTCCAGATGATCAAGCGATAACATATCAAGGTAATTATAATTTTGATAGTGCAAATGCAGAGTTAGTATACTTATGTTTAGTTGAAGAAAACGGAAAATTAGAATATAAAGAAGTCAGTAAAGAAGAATATGATAATTATGATTTTAATGTTTCATTTAGCGGAATGAAAGGATTTGCTTTGGCATGTCAACATTATGCTGATTTATCTTCTAATATAATAGATTATATAAAAAATAACGTATCCTTAAATTTATCTACCGTAACAGATTCTTCTTTCAAATTGAAAAATATTATTAAAACTGAAATAAATAATAGCGTAAATATGGGACTAGAAGCAGGATTAGGAGTATTAAATATTGATAATCAAATAGAGAATATAAATAATCAACCAGATGGAACAAAAGGAATAATTAATGTAAATAGCTTTGAAGATATAACGAATGAACAATTAAGTGCAATCAATAGGAATGGAAATCAAGTAGAAATTCATACAAAATCAGGAGAGAGTAAAACATTAAATAGTTTACTAAAAGAAAGAGCAGACCAATTATACAATACATTAGAACAAACATATTTTGAAAGACCAGTAGAAACACAAATAGAAGGAATAAATGCTATTGACAATCCAAATATAGATAAATATGATATCTATGTAAATAGCTTTGAAGATATAACGAATGAACAATTAAGCGCAATCAATAAAAGTGGTAATGATGTAGAAATCCATACAAAATCAGGAGAGAGTAAAACATTAAATAGTTTATTAAAAGAAAGAGCAGATAAATTATATAATGAATTAAAAGCACAATTAGCTGCTATAGCGGGAGTACAAACAGCAGTTGCTGATGTCCAATTTTTACAAGGTATGGCTACTTCGGCTGATTATAATACACCAGCTAATATGAGTTATATAAATTCTGTTTGTCATAATTTAATGGATTCATTAATAGAAGCTGAAAATGTAAATAATATTTTAAATAGTGTTCATATTTTAACAGATAGTGCATTTAAAACGGAAAAACAAAATCGAGGATTAAATGATGAGGTTTTAGGATTCTGTGATAGTACAGGTGATGTTTATTTTTCAGAAAATTCAAATAATCACACTGTTCTACATGAGTTAATGCATGCTTTTTCAGAAGTTTATAATAAGCAATATAAAATTGATATCAATGGTGAAAATTATAAAATAACAGGAATTAGACAAGCTTATATAGATAGTAATGGTAATACTAGATTATCGACAATGGCAAATGAAAGCTTAACAGACTATTTAACATCTAAATATTCTGATAATCTGAAATATAACAATATTTATACTCCGATGGTAAGTGTATGGGAAGCTATAGATAACATGCTTGCAAATTTATATGGAGAGAATAATAAAATGTTATTAACTACATATATATTGAATAACTATAAAAATTTTTTAAATGATTTAATGGAAAAGTATGGAAAAACAGACTTAAATAATTTTTTTGAAATGATGGATGTATGGTATAACAATCAACAAAATATAGAGAATTTATTAAAGACAATGCAAAAAAATATTAAAAAAGATATAAGGTCTCAAAATAGTATTTTTGCTAAAATAAAATCTTTTTTTGAAAATCATAGAAACTATACAAACAATAAATATAGTAAAAATAATACCGAAAACAGTGCTGATTCATTATTTAGTTATCTAAGAACCAATAATAGTAATTATGGTGTGGATCAAGGAGCTATAGATTCATTATATTATTATCGAGATTTAAATGGTAATATATATAATCGTAGCCAAATGAGAGATATAGAAACAAGTTATCATCAAGCAAGATTGACACCTACTGGGTTTACACAATACATATGGGAGGATTATGCAAGACTTAATAATAAACTAATTAATATGGGATTTAGTGAACAAGATGCATTTAAAATTTTATCTGGTGTGGATAAAGAAGGCGCTTGTTCATATGCAGCAACAGTGAACCAAATTGTCATGCAATTTCGAAATAGTCAAGATTATTTTAAACAAACGTTTGGCTTTGATTTATATAAAACGAATCAAGATGGAACAATAGAAATAAATTCTGCTGAATTGTTATTAGATTTGTATTTATATGCCAATAATGCAGCAAATGGAGGTAATTTATTTTATCCAGATTTACAAACTGGAAAGATGATTGTATATAATATTGATCCAGCTGATGTGGATATCTATGGTAATACGGGTATAAATAGTAAGGACCAACAATATATGACAACATCAGTTTCTAAGGCAAATGAAATTCTAGATGCTTATTTAAAATCAAAAGATCCTCATCTATCTTGGAATAATTACAGATTGATAACAAAAGAAGATTCGCTTATACCTGGATATGGTTTGTCAAAAGATCAAATAGAATATATAAAGTCAGCAACTGAAAATTATTTGAATTCAAATTATGAAGTAGAATTAGATATATATTCAGGAGGGAAGATGAATCCTATAAAAATGATTAATCTTGTTACTGGAGTAGTTGAATGTACGACAAATACTTGGAACGAAGGTGGCGGACACTCAATATATATAACCGGAATAAATGATTTTGGTTTTATAGTTAGCTCTTGGGGTAAAAAATATTTAATACCCTTTGATGATTTAAAAAATGGTTACTTTACTTTAGATATTGATTGGATTACTTATAATAATATAAATACAGAGAGCTATTCTTATAATCCAAATGATATTCAATTTTTACAAGATAATGTAGCTAATAATAACTTGAATATAGATAATAATATTTTACAATTGATTGAAAATACCAAATTAGATTATTATGCCTTTACTGATTTGCTTAATCAAATCCAAACTGGAGAGATAGATATGAATGGTTATAAATCAGTAGATGAATATAAACGAGCATTTATTAATACTTTAATTGAAAGTGGCAAATTAAAAGAAATAAATAAAGGCGGTTGTATATATGAGATGATGAAAGATTCAGTGATGCTTGATGAGTTATTAAAAACAGAAGAAGGATTGAATCGTATTACATCACTATTAGAAAAAAATTTATCGGAAAATACGTCTATGTTTTATTTTATATTTATGAACATGAATGAAGAAAATTTTAATAAAATTATGAATAGCAAAACAATGAAACATTATATAAGTGATTTAAATAATAATGATTTTATGAAAATTTCAAAGTCGATTCTAAGTACACAACAAATTTTAGGTAATCAGACACTTATAGATAAAATAATTAATTTGGATGACAATGAATTATATGATTGGCTTGATTCCAATATGTTCAATATTAGACCGAATAAAACTAATTTTAATAATGTTTACAAATTATTTACAGCAGTAGAAGATAAGATGAATAAATCCAGTGATTTAAAAGAAGTATATAAAAATAAACTACAACAAACAATTCAAGAGGCAATTTTTAATATTATATTAGCACAGTCAACAAATGCTGAATTAATTATTAATTGGAATGACGAATTAGCTATGAAAACAGATAATATTAATAAATATTATAATGTAACTTATGAAATAAATGGAGAAGAAAGAACAGTGAATTTAGAAACAGATTCGGATGGAATGTTAGAATTAAAGTTTTTATATGATAGCGAAAATTACGGGAATTTTTCACAAGCATTATTCAGTGGTAATTTAAAAATTAAAGAAATATCACCAGATGTTTCGAAAAATAATTTATATCTTAATAAATATAAAGGTCTTGAAGTAGGATTAAATGAGGTAACTTTTATTATTGATGGAAAAGAACAAACTAAATTATTTTATTTATATGATGAAAATGATGGAATAGATTTAAATAAAGTTGATCAATACTCAAAAGCAAAGAATTGTCAAATAAAATCGATTAAAAAGCCTAAATCTTTAAATATTAATGATAATGGCATTCAATTTAATTGGGATGAATTTATACAAAATATGAAAAATGCATATAATTTAGACTATAATGGTTCTGCAAAAATAATACTAGATGTTATGACCTCTATAGTTAATAACAAAAATTTAAATGAAAATATAAAAAAATTATTTTCTAATTTCCCAAAATTAAAAGATTTATATAATTTATCATTAGAAATAGTATCCTATGGTGTTTGCTGTTGGGCACCTGCCGATATTGCTATACGAATGGTTGAGGATCAATTAATTAACAATGCAAGTGTTGATTCTGTTTTTCCACATGAAATAGGCCATACTATTTTTCATTTAATTGATGGAGATAAATCAAACTTATATAAAATAGAGGATCATTTTGGAATAGATTCAAAAATATCTTCAGCAAAAATGAATTTAATTCAAAATGAAGATTTAGTTTCGGAAATTTTAAAAACTAGTATCGAAAATCGTGAAGTAATAATTGAACAGGCAATTGAAATGTATAATGAGATACGTGAAACAGAAGAAGCCCAAATAGATGAAAAAATAGAAGATTTTTATAATAAAAATGGGTATGCTGATTTAAAATGGATGTTAAACAAATCTAAAGAAGCTATAGAATTATTAAAAGAAACGGGAATTGATTCTGATTTGGATGAGATATTAGCTAATAAAGAATTAACAAAAGAAATTGTAAAAAAACAAAATGCTCTTGATAAACAAAGTTTGTTTGAGTATAGATTAATATTTGATCATGATTTATTTGGAGATGTTTCTTCCTTAGTTGGTATTATAAATTCTATATATCAAAAAATTGATTTTGAGTTATCTAATGGAGATTCCATTCCTTGTAATTTGAAGCATTCTGATTCTTACTGGACACAGAATCCTGGGGTTAGTGCTGCGATGCAATCATATGATGAAGTTTTTGCAGAATTTTGTTCTTTACAATTTAATGGCCGAGTAAAAGCACTAGAAACTTTAAAACAAATTATTGGAGAAGATTTATATACAGATTTAGAAAATAGAATGAATCGAGTAATAGATACAATAAATAATCAAATTCAAGAATTAAATACGACTTCAGAAAAATAAATAATAGTATAATAGGAATAAGACTTATGTGTGATAAATTTAGGAGGTAAATAATGGAAAACAATGATGCAAAAGCTTTAACTTATCTTTTATTGCAACATATATATTTAAAAAAAATGGGGCTTGAAAATAAATCGGAAGAAGAAATATTAAAAGAAATGGATAAGTATTTTCCAAACAATTGGTCATTAACAGATTTGAATAAAAAAATCGAATACATAACTCAAGCAATAAATAGAAAACAAAATTTAAGGGATTTTGTAGATGAAGAAATGCTCATGATTAAATTTTAGAAGTTTTTTATTGAATGGAGGTATAATTAGTGAGAGATAAAAAAATATCATTCGATGATTTGAAAAGTGTTTTTCCTTATAATTCTAATGTTGAACTAGAGAAAATGGATTCAAATCAATTAGAACTATATTTACAAATGTATACTGTATATCGTGAATTATTAAGTAAATATTTGATTCATTTATTGGATTTAACAACTTATGATAATGAAATAAAAAATAGTAAACTACAGTTTAAACAAATTGAGATTTCTAATATGGATATTTATCAAAAATTTGATAGTGATAAATTAAATTATTTTTACTTAAGAAATAATATTTATTTAGAAAGACTGAGCAGTGAAGAATATAATTTTTTGTATAATAAAATGTTATCTGGACATAAATTTGATCTAGATGAAGAAACAATAGCATTTATTGAAAACACTTTTAAAAAAGTCACATTTGAAGATGTAAATAGAAATGGATATATTACTAATACTAATTATGGCCCAGAAATTTTGGAATACATTGTGCCAAATAATTCAATTATTATAGGTTTTAGATATGACGTATTTAATATTCAATACGAAAATGATCAAGATTGGAGTATATATTTAAAAAAACAACAAGTCTATTTTAATGAATTGGTTCAAAAAATCGAAAAAAAATGTAGAGATCTTAATTTAGAAAATATTAGAATAATTAAATATGATGATTGGAGTATAAAAAAATTAAAAAGTTTCAGTTCCAGACATTATTAAAAAATATTAATATTTAATATAAAAAATGGAGAGATAAAAATGGTAGAAGAGATATACGATAAAATATATAAAGAGGTATATGAAGAGTTTCAAAAAAGTTTAAATTTTGATAATGATGAGTTAAAGAAAAAAATTATAAATTCATTTGAAATATGGTTTAAAGATCAATATAAGAAACAATTAGAAAAAGCAATACAAGAAGAAAATTATATAGAAATAGATAATATTATCCAAAGAATAAAAAAAATATCTAATTATGATCAAATAAATAAATTGAAAGCTATAACGATAGATAAAGAATATGAAGAATTCAAAAAATTATCAGAAGCTATTTTTAGAGCTGCATTAAATAAAGCAAAGATGTCTGAAGATACAATAAAAAAATATAAAGAAAAAATGAATGAATATGAAAAAAAGATAAATAACATTAATTTAGATGATTTTAAATTATTAAAAAGTGAATGTTTGTTAGATTTGAATTATTTGCTTGATCCTGAACATACCAAAACATATAGTTTACGTTTAGGAAAGTATATAGAGAGGAAAAAATAAAATGCAAGAAAAATATAATAAATATCTCCCAATTGGAACAATAATATCAGTTAAAAATTCGGAACAAAAATTCATGATTATTGGTTACTGTACGACTGCTAATGATAATTTAGAAAAAATCTATGATTATAATGGTTGTTTATATCCTGTTGGAGTAATATCTACTAATCAGACATTTTTGTTTGACCATAACCAAATTGATAAACTTTATTTTTTAGGATTTAAAAATGAAGAATATGAAGATTTGAATCAATTATTATATAGTAATGATAATATGGTAAACAGTGAGCAAACAAGTAAAAAAAATAAATAAAAATTTGACATTTTTTTATTCAGTTTTAAGGGGTGAAAAATAAAAAACGCTCCTTTTTTTGTTAAAAAGAAAAAATTTTTTCTTTAGTTTTTTTTATTTATGATATCAATTTAATGATTGTGAAAAAATTTTCACTCCTTAGAGTTGATGTTCTGTTTTTTAAGTTGACGATGTAAACAAAAAAATGATATGATTAATTAGAATAGAAAATAGGCAAAGAGCTATAAAAAGACTATATTTGTTGGTGATAAAATGAGTGAAATACAAAAAATAAATGTGGATAGTTTAAAAAGTTATAAAACAAATTTTACAAATGAAA
>CANRKD010000035.1 GCA_947631105.1 uncultured Bacilli bacterium | reverse complement strand
CATATTATTCTTTTTTTATTCTCTACTTTTATATCACTTAATGTCCATGTGATATTATTCCACTCTGCTGTTACTCCATCGTTACATTTTACTTCTGTTGCTATATAGTCTGATTCTTTTGTTGGAAATGAATCTGGCGAACTTTTCCCATCTACTGTATAGGCCAGTTCTATATCTCCAAATTCAGGTATTATTCCTTGCAATACATCATAGCTTTGATTCTCCTGGTATAAGGCATAACTCCTATATACTAATATACCCCCCCCCCAGGATGACGCTCGCTATTCCTAGAGTTAGGAGGGTATTTCTTACTTTTTTATTTTTCTTGAATTTTTCTAATTTCATTTCTTTTCCTCTCCTATTTTTCTATCTTTATTCTAAACCAAATTCTTTTCTTTGACAACTAAAAAAATAAGAAAATCATTCTTCTAAATTGTTATAAATAATTATTCTATATAATTACATTTTTTATCTTTAAATGAACATTTAACTTGAGGTGGATCTTGAATAGTATTATCTACTTTAAAAACAGAGGATAAATAAATATATCGATCATCAACGGCATCTATTAGCATGTGTAATTGACTAATATTTGGTGTATTATCAAAATTAAAGTTCATGGTTTCCTGTTCAACTGTAAACTTATTGACGGTATATTTATCTATAATGTCAGGTTTGCCAATACAATGTATATAAAAATCATTTTCTTTTATATATAAATTACTCCCGTCATCAATTGTGTCACAATTTTTTATGTTTTTCAAAATATAATAAGTGTTTTTATATTTTAATAATAAATTAAGATGACTCCATGTGCCTGAATTATAATATTTGGAAATCACATAATTTTGATTTTGATATTGAAAATTTTTTATAATTATTTCATTTTCTACCAATTGATATTTTTTCAAATGAGATAACGAACTTTTATAATCTATAAATTTTATAAGTTGATAAAATGTAAAAACAAATAATGAAAAGAGCACGACTATTATTGAAAACAGAAAAAATTTTTTCTTCATAGTTAACCACCATTAAACTTGATATTTTAATTATACCATATTTTATATTTTTAAATAATATTTTGTCGAACTTTGCATTAGTTATTTTTTCTAGCTTTTCATAAAATTAAATGAGATGATCAAAATGAAAAATATTAAAATCGGAATTCCTAAAGCTTTACTATATTTCAAATATAAAGAATTGTGGCATTTATTTTTTCAAAAATTAGGATGTCAGATTATAATCAGCTCTGATACTAATAAAGAAATCTTAGAAAACGGCATTAAATTTAGTCCTGATGAAGCTTGTATGGCTTTAAAAATTTATATGGGGCATATTCATTTTTTACAAAATAAGTGCGACTATATATTAGTACCTCGTCTTGCTTGTTTAAAAAAAGATGAAATTTTATGTACTAATTTTTCCGCTTTGTATGATCTTATAAAAAATACATTCCCTACGAATATTATTCATTATAATGTAGATGTTAAACACAATAAAACAGAAGAAATGGCTTTTATCAAAATGGGAAAAACTTTAGGATTTTCCAAAAAAGAAAGTCAACTTGCTTATTATTATGCCAAATCAAGAGCTGATTTAAATAAAATAAAAATGTTAGATGAACAAAAAAAGCTATTGCAGCAAAAAAATTTAAAAATTTTACTCGCTGGACATCCTTATAATTTATATGATCAATTTATTGGAGAACCAATTCAAAAACTTTTAAAAGAAAACAATATTACTTTAATTTTTTCGGATATTTACGAAGAAAATGACTTAAATGAACAAGTTAAAACGATAACAAAAACCAATTACTGGACGTATAATAAAGAAATTATTGCAGCGATAGTTCAATATGAAAAACACATTGATGGCATTATTTTATTGACATCTTTTCCTTGTGGTCCAGATTCTTTATCCAACGAAATGATCCTAAGAAAAATCAAGATACCTATCATTAATTTAATATTAGATGAAGCAGATTCTAACACTGGTTTAATTACACGCATTGAAAGTTTTATTGATATTTTAGAAGAAAGAAGGAAAAGAAATGAAGAAAGAACCAATGATTAGTTTTCCACATTTAGGAGATTATTACATCCCCATAAAATTTCTATTAACCCATTTGACCGATTACAAAGTCATAGAAGCCCCTCCTATTACAAAAAAAACAATTGAATTAGGTACAAAATATTCTCCCTCTTTTGTTTGTATCCCCTTTAAATATAATCTTGGTAATTTTATTGAAACTTTAGAACAAGGAGCAACTATTCTTTTTCAAGCTGGAGGAGGATGTCGCTATGGCTATTATACAGAAGTTCAAGAACAAATTTTAAAAGATTTAGGCTATGACTTTCAAATGATGACTATTGGTCAAAATAAAATAATTACTCTAAATTATCTATATAAAACGATTAAAAAATTAAATAAAAATATCTCTTTTTTTCAACTAAGTTACTATGTCCTTTTAACCCTTTTTATGATCCATTTTATGGATAAAATAGATGATTATATCAGATTAAATATTGGTTTTGAAACCCAAAAAAATAGTTTTATAGACTTAAAAAAAGAAATGTTAGCTAGTTTTTCTAAAACAACAGGTTTTTTCTCTCTTTTAACAAAATATTTAAAATATAAAAGAAAAATAAAAAATTTAAAAATAAATAAACCTAAAAATTGTTTAAAAGTAGGTATCATTGGTGAACTTTATACTTCTATGGAACCATTTTCTAATTATTTTTTAGAAAAAGAATTGGCCAATATGAACATTCAAGTCAAAAGATTTACTAACGCTTCTTTTCTAATTTACCAAAAAAAATTTAAAATCAAAAAAATGCAGAAATATATTAAAAAGTATTGTACTTACGAATTAGGTGCAGATGGAATGGATAATGTATATCGTGCTAAATTTTTGAGTGCCAAAGGTTATGATGGATTAATTCACATTAAGCCTTTTGGATGTACTCCAGAAATTGGCGCTATGCCTATCATCAGAAAAGTTTGTGAAGATGAAAAAATGCCCATAATCTTTTTTTCTTTTGATTCAGAAACTAGCGAAGTGGGCATAAAAACGCGACTAGAAGCGTTTTACGATATGTTAAAAATTAAGAAAGGATGATTACTATAAACGCATATTTAGGGGTTGATATAGGATCAATATCAACCAAAGCAGTCATTATAGATGAAGAAAATAACATAATTGCTAGCGATTACATATGGACAAAAGCCAATCCCATTCATGCTGTAAAAACATTAATTGAAAATCTAGAAAAACAAATTCAAAATAAAGACATAAAAATTAAAGGTATTGGCACAACAGGATCAGCTCGAAAATTGATTGGTGTCATGTTAAATGCCAATGTAGTTAAAAATGAAATAACTGCTCATGCAATTGGAACATTATCTCTTCACCCCGATGTTCGAACTATTTTTGAAATTGGTGGACAAGATTCAAAAATTATTTTAATTGAAGATGGGATTGTCGTTGATTATGCTATGAATACTTTATGTGCTGCAGGAACTGGAGCTTTTCTATCTAGCCAAGCACAACGTTTAGGAATGAATGTGGAAGATTTTGGGCCAATTGCCTTAACTAGTAAAAATCCCACAAAAATTGCTGCTCGCTGTACAGTATTTGCGGAAAGTGATTTAGTCCATAAAGCTCAAATGGGTTACAAAAAAGAAGATATAATTGCCGGGCTCTGTCAAAGCGTAGTAAACAATTACCTCAATAATGTTGGCAAAGGCAAAAAAATTATCTCTCCTATTATTTTTCAAGGCGGAGTAAGTAAAAATATCGGCGTAAAAAAAGCCTTTGAACAGGAAGTTGGAGAAAACGTTATCGTCGATGAAAATGGTCATTTAATGGGAGCTTTAGGAGTAGCTATTTTATCCAAAAGTACTCCTTTAAAATCTGAATTTACTTTTAAAATTATGGAAGCAGATTTTGATACAAAAGGTATTGAATGTAAAGGTTGTTCTAATCATTGTGAAATTATTTGTGTGCGTAAAAATCAAAAACTAATTGATAGCTGGGGCAACCGCTGTAATAAAGGAGCACTCAAGTAATAAGTACTCTTTTTTAAGCTAATAATTACTAAATAAATAAGAACTTACATGATTACTTATATAACGATTAATATAAGCAAAATAATCACTAGAACCATTTTTATGATTTACATTAGGACTAATTACAACCATACTATATTTAGGATGATCAAAAGGAGCAAACATTGCATATGTATTCGTAATGGTTAAAACATCTCCCTTACCATCTTGATTACTATCATAATACGTTTCACTTGTTCCTGTTTTACCAGCAGGATTGAAAGATACATCTGTATATCCTAATCCGGTACCGAGTTGCACAACTTGTCTTAATCCTTCTAAGATTCGATCAAAATAAGTAGAATCTAATGCAAAAGTATTTAAAATATAAGGTTCTTCCTGCCAAATAATATTTTTTTCGGAATCTAAAACTTGATTTAAAAAATGTAATTTATAACGCACCCCACGATTAGCAATCGTATTAATATATTGTAATAACTCCACTCCCGTATAAGAATCATATTGTCCTATTGCTAAATTTAATAACAAATCTGGAGCAATTTTACTTCCTTGAATACCCGTTACTTCATTAGGTAAATCTATCCCTGTTTCACTGCCTAAACCAAACTCAGCAAAAGCATTTCGATAAACTGAAAACTCCCGATCAGTAACATCCATTTTCATATTATAAGAATATTTATAACCAGCAAGTTTAATTGCTAATAAAAATTGATAGTAATTAGAACTTGTTTTTAAAGCCGTAATATCATCGATATATCCTAATTTTTTATAAGAACATTTTTCAGGAACCAAATATAATTTGACACAAGAATCTAATATTTTTTTACCAACATCTACCAAGCCATTTTTATAAGCCATTGCCATGCCAGCACCTTTAACAACGCTTCCTACCGTAAAAGAAGAATAAATAGCATCTCGTTCCGAATTAATAAACACATCTTTTCCTAAAAACTTGAAGCCTGCAACGGCTTTGATTCCTCCCGTTTGTACATCCCCTACTAAAACATAACTGCCATTATAATAAGTAGTATTCAGCAGTTTTTTTCCAGCTTTAATTTCTTCTTTTAATATATTTTCTATCCCTAGCTGCATATCAATATCTATCGTTAATACTAAATCATTTCCTCTTCTACCCTCTGCTACTTTTGTAAGAGTTCCATCATTATTTACTTTATATAAATCTTTTTCCCCTTTTAAATAAGATTCATATTGTTTTTCTAAATAACTAATTCCTACCGTATCATTTAAATCATAACCATTTTTGATATATTCATCTGTTAATTCTGCCGGAATATTTCCTATGCTACCAAAAATCCCTTTTAAAGTACTTCCATAAGGATAATATCTTTCAAAATGCATTTCATTCGTAATCCCTTTAATATGATTTTCTAAAATTTGTGCATATTCCAAATCCGTTGCATCAAATTTAATAACTTTCGCATCATAAACATATCCTTGATTCATTAAACTATATATATAGGCAGCTTTTTGATCCAAATCATCAAACTCCATTAAAATGTCATCGGTAATACGATCAAGTTTCAATAAATATAAATCATGACTTGTCAACTTTCTTTCTTCATACAATTGATACTCTGCATCGGTAATTAATTTTTTTGTTTCTTCTGGATGTTTTATCATCCAAAACTTTTTTAAATCTAAATCAGATGCCACTTTAGAAAGTGTTAACAATTTAGCTAACTGATAAGAAATAGCTATTTCATCTTCTGTACTTACATCATCAATTTTTCGATAAACAATAGTTTTTACTCCCACATTATCGACCAATACTTTTCCATTAGTATCTAAAATTCGCCCTCTTGGTGTAGATAAAGATTTTACATAAACGTTTGTTTTATCTTGATAAATTTCTTGATAATAATCCCCCTTTACAAAAATATAATGATACAAGGTAAATGTGGATAAAATAAAGAAAAAAATGGTTATACATTTATATATTTTTTTCATAAAAACACCTATTAATAGTATTCAAAATAAAAGCTATTTCATACAATATATTAGGTGATTTTATGTTTAATATAATTGAAAGGTATATGAATAAATTATCCATAACTGATGTAGATAACTTTGCAAAAAAAAATAATATAATTTTAAGTGAACCAGAATTAACTTTTACATATCAATTTGTTAAAAAAAATTGGCAACAAATTCTTGCCAATCCTAACGTTTTAAATTTAGATAGATATAAAGATAAATTTTCTCCAGAAAATCTGTTAAAAATCAAAAAACTATTTAAAGAGTATTCAATTAAATATAAAAATTATTTATAAAAATCAATAATATCTTGAATTAAATTAGGGTTATATTTATTTTCTTTTAAAGAAGCTATTTCAAATTTATAAGGCGGATAAAGTTTATCTATATAAGGTGTTTCTAAAATTTTAGGAACATCTTTTAATTTGGGATTCATAAATATTTTTTGCAAAGTTTCATATCCAAGCGTTCCTAGCCCTAAATTTTCATGTCGATCTTTATGAGAACCACAAATATTTTTACTATCATTTAAATGAACACAGTGAATATATTCTAAACCAATTAATTGATCAAATTCTTTTAAAAAAGTATCAAAATCTTGCATATTATATCCTGCATCATTTAAATGACAGGTATCAAGACAGACTCCAATATATTTTGTACCTACTTTTTCAATCATTTCTTTAATCTCTTCTAAAGTACAACCACATTCACTCCCTTTACCAGCCATTGTTTCTAATAAAATCATAGGTCCATCTTCATCTATAATTAATTTTAAAGCGTCAATAATATTTGTAATTGCTACACTTCGATCAAGACCCACTGCACTTCCAGGATGGACGACAATATATGAAATTCCTAAAAACTTACAACGAGAAAGTTCTTGTTTTAAAAATTGAATACTAAAATTCCATTTTTCTGGTTCTTTATTATTAGCTAAATTAATAATATAAGGCGCATGACAAATAACATTTTTAATCTCTATGCCATTTTCTTTCATATAAGCATAAGCTTGTTTTTTTAAATCTTCACTTAGCTCTTTACGCACTGTATTTTGAGGAGCTCCCGTATAAAACATAAAAGCATTTGCTCCATAAGAAACTGCCTGCTTAGCACTTCCTAATAATTGTTCATTATTAAAATTTACATGACACCCTAAAATCACTTTTATCACCAAAAACATTATCTCATAAAAAAAGAAAAGTGTAAATTAAGGATTACTTTTCTTTCCATTTTCTGCAAAAACAGTTGTTCCTGTACCACTAGTAGTTCCGCAAGTTTCAGATGCCGAAGTACCTTTTACTGCGCTCTTTCCTTTAGTTTCAGGAGTGGCCTCACTAAGAACATAACTACTATTACTAATCCAATATTTATAAGTATATATTTTTCCACTTTCATCTGGTGTAATCAATACACTTCCTGTATACTTTGGATTACTTTGAGGTCCCTTATCAAAATAAGCTTCTTTATACAAATAAGCCAGTGAAAAACAAGCTGGTTCAGTTGTTACCTCACCATTTAAAACAGCTAATTGATAAGCAGTCTTTGCACTTTCTACCAAAGTATTTCCTTCAACTGCTAACACATTTTTACGAGCAGTTGTGGTAAGTCCCCCAATATTAGATGATGCTATTACAATAATGATTGCTAAAATAACGATTACAGCTAATAATTCAATTAATGTAAAACCTCTATTATCTTTCATTACATTCATCGAAGATTACCATCCTTATCTATTCTATGATTAATTATACACTAGCAATCTTTTATAGTCAATCATCAAGTGATAAAATTTCTTATCCTAATTTCCAGTGACTAGTACTTTTTCCTGTTCCTGATGCAATTACAACACCTGGTTTTAATACGACTATTGGACGAATTGCGGCATCAAAATCATCCTCATAACCTGGAGTCACTAACATATAACTTGCAACAGAGCTCCCACTTATATAACTAACGCCATAAATAGTAGATCCAGTATATTTACGTGACGCTATAAAGTAATCTTTACTACTACTTCCGCTCGGAATCTTTGCTGTTAATGTACCAAGAGCGGCATTTACTAAACCAGTATCCGCTTGATATAAATTATCTTCTGTAGCACTTGGTGTACCCATTGATGTTGATTGACCATTATATCCCATATGTCTAGAACCTATTGTATAGGCACTATTTTCATATCCTTTAGCTAACTTGTTTAATACCTCTACGAAATATTCATATCCATATTCTCCATAAAAATCTATGGCTGTACTTGAAACATTTTCGGATACCATCTCAATACTTCCATCTACATTGATTTTTATTATTCTCCATACTGTTAATTCTTTTGGGTTTATTGTTTGAACTCTGCTATCTCCATTATCTACTATCCCAGTTTCTATTGGATTAACACTTATACTAGAACTAGTAGGAGTCATATCCACATAGTCTCCTACTTTTGCTTGGGAAGATAATGTTTTTCCACTTGTAAAATCTATTTCACATTTTACTTTGGTTACATTACTTCCACTTATATTTGTTAATCCCCAGTTGTCATTATCCCATTGGGCCTGAACTCCTCCATCACAAGAGACTGTTTTAGCCACATAACTTCCTTTTGCTGGCAATGTTTTTGATGAACTTCCATTTATTGTAAAAGCAAGTTCTATATCTTTTCCAAAACTTGGTACTACCCCTTTTAATACATCATAGCTTTGATTCTCCTGGTATAGGGCATAACTCCTATATACTAATATACCCCCCCCCCAGGATTGTGCTCGCTATTCCTAGAGTTAGGAGGGTATTTCTTACTTTTTTATTTCTCTTAAACTTTTCTAATTTCATCTTTCTTTTCCTCTCCTATTTTTCTATCTCTATTCTAACCTAAATTCTTTTCTTTGACAACCTAAAAAAGCAACTTTTTGTTGCTTACTTTAAAGTCTCTAAAACACTACTAATTAAATCAATATTATCAATAGCATCATTAATTCGATCCGTTACATGTAAACGATATTTCTCTTTCATTGCTTGAACAAACTTTTTATAATTATCATCATTTCGATTTAAATCTTTGAACCAATAAGAATTTTGTTTTAATAATTCCGCCATTTTTTTATCTTCTGCTAACTTTTGTTGAATAAATAGGTTCATACGTTAATCCTCAAATATTTTATTAATCGGTCTTGGTTTTACTGAACTTGCTGCTGCAGCTGCTCCGGTAGCAGCACCTTTACTTGTCAATTCTTGAACAATTCCTAATGCTTTTTGAGCAGTATTAATATGTTCTTGAATGGAATTAAAATCAATATTTTTTAATTTATCTGTAAAATTTTTAATATTATAATTATTACTTTCTTTTGAAGTTTCTTGACCTATATAATCTTTCCAAGCATTGGTATCTTCTCCATAAATATCATAAATTTCATAAAGTTTTTGCCAAGAGGTTTCACCATTTTTTATATAACGAACTAATTCTGGATGTTTAGATGCAAATAATTTAAAATCTGCTTTTGTTGCCATAAAAAATCACGTATAATCAATCTTATAGAAATATTAATTAATTTCTTATTGATTGATCCCTTTCTATTTATATTTTTTT
>CANRKD010000034.1 GCA_947631105.1 uncultured Bacilli bacterium | reverse complement strand
AGCCATTAATAATCAACTACCTTCATGTACATTTTATCATGTTTGGTCGTTTTTTGCTATTTCATGAATTTATCCTGGATTGTGAAATTTAGAGTTGAATTCATATTGAATAAATGCTAAAATGTTAACATACCTAAAGATGTGTATGGGGTGAATATTTTATATGGAAAGTAGAGATACGACAATGGAGCTTAGTAAAGTACATCAAATAAAGAGAACGTTATATTTTGCAATAAAAAGAGTATTTGACATTATATGTGGAATAGGGGGTATAATACTTCTTTTACCTATAGCCATTTTTGTAAAGATTGGATATGTATGTACTGGAGATTTTCATTCTATATTTTTTACACAAGATAGAATTGGAAAAAATGGCAAACTATTTAGTTTCTACAAATTTAGAACTATGATTCCAAAAGCAGATGAAGTTTTATTTGAATTATTAGAAAAAGATCCTAAATTAAAAAAGGAATATGAAAAAAACAGAAAATTAAAAAGTGACCCAAGAATTACAAAATTTGGAAGATTTATTAGAAGATATTCTTTAGATGAATTTCCACAGTTTATTAATGTTTTCTTGGGAAATATGAGTTTGATTGGTAATAGGCCTTATTTACCAAGAGAAAAAGAAGCAATGGGAAAATATTATCATGATATTATTAAAACTAAACCTGGTATTACTGGATTATGGCAAGTAAGTGGAAGAAACGATGTTTCTTTTAAAAAAAGGTTACAGTTAGAACAAGAATATTCTAATATGAATTCTTTTCGTATGGATTTGAAAATATTATTACATACAATTAAAGCGGTGTTTAAAGGAGATGGTGCAATGTGAAAAAAATATTTTCACTTTTTTGTGTGATATTATGCTTATCTGGATGTGGAAAAAAAGAAGAACAACCAATTTATGAAAATAATAATGAGGAAAATCAAAATCAAATTGTAGAAACAGTTGATATTATTGATGTAAATTCTAAGACTAGACCATATGCAATTGTGATTAATAATTCACCAGTTGCAGTAAAAGTACAAACTGGTCTTCAACAAGCTTATATGGTTTATGAAATTCCTGTCGAAGGTGGAATCACAAGACTTCTTGCATTTTATAAAGATATTAAGGATTTAGCAATTGGAACAATAAGAAGTGCTAGACATAATTTTTTAGATTATGCTTTTGAACAAGATGCTATTTTTGTGGCTTATGGATGGAGTCATTATGCAGAAAGTGATTGTAAATCAACTGGAATTAGCTATATTAATGGAATTGTACATGCTAAACCATTTTGGAGAAATAATCCTGAGAATTTAGCAAGTGAGCATACAGCTTATACAAGTATTGATAATATAAGACAGTTCTCAAATGAACGTGGCTTTTCCGGTACAACAGAAAAAGGATTAGTTTTCAATTATGAAGTAAATGATGTAAACTTAAGTGAAAAGGAACAAAGCCAAGTAGCTAATACAGTTTATATACCTTCAAGCGGAAGTTTAAATACAACTTATGAGTATGATGAAGAAAATAAAGTTTATAAAAGATTTGTAAATGGAAATGCAAATATCGACCATGAAACCAAAGAACAATTTACAACAAAAAATATTATTGTTCAAAAAATAAATACAAAAATGGCTAGTGATAATTATTATTGGGATTTAGAAACTGTAGGAAGTGGAAATGGATATTTCATTACGAATGGTTATGCTGTACCAATTAAATGGAGCAAAAAGAGTAGAACAGATAAAACAATATATACTTATTTAGATGGTAATGAATTAAAATTAAGTGATGGAAATACATTCGTTCAATTACAATCCAATAATCAAGAGTTGACGATTGAGTAGGTGGTTTATGAAAAATATCAAAGTGATTATAGCAACACATAAAAAATATCAGATGCCTGATGATAACTTGTATTTACCATTACATGTTGGAGCAGAGGGTAAAGAAGATTTAGGCTATCAAAAAGATAATAAAGGGAATAATATTTCAAAAAGGAATCTTTATTTTTGCGAATTAACTGGTCTTTATTGGGCTTGGAAAAATTTAGATGCAGATTATATAGGCTTATGTCATTATAGAAGATATTTTACATTAAGTACGAAAAAATATAAAACAGAAGATGAAAAATTTAAGCATGTATTAACATTAGAAGAAGCAAGTCCATTATTGGAAAATACAGATGTTATTGTACCTACGATAAGAAAGTATTACATAGAAAATTTATATGACCACTATAAACATACTATGTATATTGAGCCTTTAGATGAGACTAGAAATATTATAAAAGAAAAGTACCCGGACTATTTACAAGAATTTGATAAATTAAAAACAAGAACTAGTGCACATATGTTTAATATGTTTATTATGAAAAAAGATATATTAGATGAATATTGTAAATGGTTATTTGATATTTTATTTGAATTAGAGAAAAAGATAGATTATAATAAATATGATGCGTTTCATGCTCGATTTTTTGGAAGAATTTCGGAGTTACTTTTAGATGTTTATTTAAATACAAACAATATAACTTATAAAGAAGTTAGATTTATGGATATGCAAAAAGTAAATTGGTGGAAGAAAGGAACAAGCTTTTTAAAGGCAAAGTTTTTAGGTGAAAAATATGACAAAAGTTTTTGATAATCCTTTGATATCGATAATAATTCCTATATACAATGTAGAACAGTATATACATAAATGCTTAGACTCTATTATTCATCAAACGTATAAACATTTAGAAATTATTTTAGTAGATGATGGTAGCCCAGATAGATGCCCTCAGATTTGTGATGAATATTCAAAAAAAGATAGGAGAATTAAAGTTTTACACAAGAAGAATGGTGGCCTTTCTGATGCGAGAAATGCTGGATTAAATATTGCAAAAGGCGAATTTGTTGTATTTGTGGATAGTGATGATTTTGTGGAGTTAGACTGCATAGAGAAACTATCTAGGCCGGTAACCGAAGATAAAAATGTAGATATGGTTATAGCAGGACATAATGTTATATATGAAAGCGGAAAAATTGTTGTTCAGAATACATGTGGAAATGTAATGCTAGATAGTAAACAAGCATTAGAAAAGTTACTATATCATAATGGTATTGATACGTGTTCATGGAATAAATTATTTAAAAAAGAACTTTTCAAAGATTTTGAGTTTCCTAAAAATTTTTTGTTTGAGGATACTGCCACAACATATAAATTGATTGATAAGTCTCATAAAATATATGTAAGCAGTGATATAACATATAATTATATTTTACGTAAAAATTCGATTACATCTAGTGAATTTAATTCGAAGAAAATGGATTTAATTACTGTAACTTTTGAAATGTGTGATTATGTTGAAAAAAAGTATCCTGATTTGAATGATGCTTGTAATAGAAGAAGAATGTTTGCACATTTAAGCACTTTGTCTCAAATGGCTAGTTCAAAAAGGCATTACTATCCAGAAACGAATGATTGTTTATTGTATGTTAAACAAAATTCAAAGAATGTTTTAAAAAATAAGAAGCTTCCAAAAAGAGACAAAGTTGCATTAATATTATTGAAATTTGGATACCCATTATTTGTTATTGCGTGGAATTTACAACGAAAATGGAGTGGTAGGGCATGAAAAAAAGGAAACAAAAATATGATATAGAAGAAAAAGAATTAGTAAAAGATAATGAACCATTAATCTCTATAATAATTCCAGTATATAATGTAGAAAAATATATTGATCGGTGTTTAGATTCTATATTAAATCAATCCTATAAAAATTTAGAAATTATTTTAATTGATGATGGCTCTCCAGATAATTGTGGAAAAATTTGTGATAAATATGCTATAAAAGATAAAAGAATTAAAGTCATTCACAAAACAAATGGAGGTTTGTCAGATGCAAGAAATAAAGGTATAGAAGTAGCAACAGGGCAGTATATTGGATTTGTTGATAGTGATGATTGGATACACAAAGATATGTATAAAAATTTATATAATAGTATTACTACATATAAAGCAGATATATCATGTTGTAAAATAATTAGAGTAAGTGATAATAACGTATCTATTCCTAAAAAATATGATTCATCTATAAGTGTATACACAAAAGATAATTATATGAAAAAATTTTTCAAAATTAAAACGCAAGAATGTGTATATTATGCAACTAATAAGTTATATAGAAAAAATATTCTTGCAAATAACCAATATCCTGTTGGTTTAACAGCAGAGGACGTGCTAGGAACATACAAGGCTTTGATAAAATGTCAAAAAATAGTTGAAATTAATTATCCTTATTACTACTACTATTATAATCCTGAAAGTCTTACATCTTCATCCTTTTCAGCGAAAGCTTTTGATACACTTGAAATATGGGATAGAGTTGTAGATATAACAAGAAGTAGTAATCAAGAATATATTGATTGGGCACTATTAAATAGAAATAGAATTAATTATACACTTCTTATGCAAATGGCATTAAGCTTGAGTTTTAATGAAATTGAAAACAAATACAAGTTAAAAAAAGATAAAATGCTAAAAGAATTAAAGAAAAACTATAAAGAATTACTGAAATGTTCTATTCCAATCTCTAGAAAAATAACGATTGTTTTAATTGTTATTAATTATAAATTTTTTGTATTTATGTGTAATTTTGTGAAAGGAGTAAACTAAGAATGAAGCAAAGTAAAATAGATTTTGTAATTACATGGGTAGATGGAAATGATGAAAAATTTATTAAAGAAAAGGAAGAATATTTGAAAAAATTTTTAGAAAAAGATAATTCTGGAAATAAATTGCATTACTCTAATAGTCGTTTTCGAGATATGGGAACATTGAAATATTGGTTTAGAGGCGTAGAAAAATATGCACCTTGGGTAAATAAAATATACTTTGTAACGAACGGGCAAGTGCCTGACTGGCTTAATTTAAATAATCCTAAATTAGTGTTAGTACAACATGAAGAGTTTATTCCCAAAAAATATTTGCCAACTTTTAGTTCTGAGGCTATCGAAGTGAATTTACACAGAATCAATGGATTATCGGAAAATTTTGTTTATTTTAATGATGATTTATTTATTATAAAAAATGTAGCAGAGCGGGATTTCTTCTATCATAATCTTCCTTGTGATGCTGGAATTTTAGGAATTGTTTCAATGGATGGAAGTGGATATTCTAATTTTAATGGAACTATTATATTAAATAAATATTTTGATAAAAAGGAAGTTATGAAGAAAAACTTTCTAAAATGGTTCAGTTTTAAATATGGTATAAAGCTTATTAAAAATATTTTACTATATCCTTATCATTCTTTTTCTGGAATGACAGAATTACATGTATGCAACTCTTTAAAAAAAGAAACTTTTAAAACTTTGTGGAAGTTAGAACCCGATGTAATGGAAAGGACATCTTCGAATAAATTTCGAACCAATAATAATATTAATTTATGGCTATTAAAGAATTATCAAATATGTAAGGGGGATTTTCATCCTCGTAGTATTAAATTTGGCAAATCATTGTATTTAGATGATAATAATGTAAATTATATTATCGAAAATCAAAAATATAAAATTGTATGTATTAATGATCATGAGAATTTAAATGATGATGATTTTGAAAAATTGAAAGAAAAATTAGTTAGTTCTTTTGAAAAGATTTTATCGGATAAATCTAGTTTTGAAAAATAAGAAAGGAGTTTTAAGATGAAGTATTTAAAAATTAATAATGAAACTTTGTTTTTTATAGGATATGTGTTGATGTTAGCAGGACAAATTCTTTATAATATAACATCTATTTCTCATGTTACACATTATCTTACATACATTGGATTTTGTATTTTAATAATATGTATATTACTAAACTTTAATAAATATACCAAAAAGGAAATAATGATTTTGGGTGGAATTACTTTTCTTGTAGCAATAGTTACAATTATAAGCAATGATAAAATTTTTGCTAAGTCTTTAATAGTCTTGGCAGCTTTTAAAGGAATAAATTTCGAAAAATTTATTAAAAAAGATTTTAAATATCGCTTTTTGTTAGTTTTAATAATTGTTATATCTAGTTTTATAGGACTCACTGATATTAGCACAGATCTGTATCGAAATGGAATTAGATATTCTTTCGGATTTCAACATCCAAATAATTTTGCACAATATATTACTATTTTAGGTTTTGAATGTGCATATATATTGCACAATAGAAAAAAATTGTGGACTTTATTAGTAATGATAATAATTTTTATAATTAATTATTTCTTTATTAATAGTCGAACATCCATGATTTTGGAATTTATGATGATTATGTATTTAGCCATTCCTCACAATTATATTAAAAATATATTAGATAATTTTATTGTTAGAAAATTAATTATCTATAGTTTTGCTTTATTTTTAATCTTTTCATTGATTTCGTGTCTTATCTATTCTCCAAATTCCACATGGTTACATGCTTTAAACGAAATAACTTCTGGTAGAGTAGCCATAGCACATAAATATTTGCAAAACTATTCTTGGCTAACTCTTTTTGGTAATAATATCCCATCTGCTTATAGATACATCAATGATGTTTCAAATCCTCTTTTTTTACCGTTAGATAATGGGTACATACACTTATCTTTAATATATGGAATTATTTTGACCATTTTATTTATGTTAGCTTCTGTAATTATTTTTAAAAAATTATATAAACTTAAAAATTACTTATGTATCTTTATTTTGTTTTTATTTAATTTAGAATTATTAATGGAGTTTGATTTAAATGTATTTAGTTACCCTTTTTTGATGATTTTTGCATTAATTTTTTATGAAAATTGGAGAAATATAAGTTCTATCTCAGATTCGGCATAAAGTTTGATTATAAAAAAGATGAAGATTAAACACTCATGATGTTTTTAAAAATATTTCTCATTTAACAATAATTAGTAATGAAGGTGAAATATGGAAAAAATAATGATAATAGTTCCTCATGAGGATGATGAATTAAATTTGGTAGGTGGCTTACTTAATTTAAAGGAAATTAATAAAGATAATTGCTATATTGTTTTTGTAACAAATGGCGAATATGATTTGCCTAGTATCATTCGAGAAAAAGAAGCTCGGAAAAGCGCTAAATATTTGGGAATACCTGATAAAAATTTGATTTTTTTAGGATATCCAGATACATCACCAAACAGTAAAAATCATATTTATCACACAAGAAAGCCTGATATATTTTATTCTAATCATAATATTCGACAAACATATTTAGAATTAGATGACGAATTTCATTATAAAGTATTTAAAAAACATGCTAATTATAATTATGATTCTTTACTAGAAGATTTAGTTCTTATTATACAAAAATATAAGCCAGATATACTGATTACAAATGATTTTGATAGTCATCCTGATCATAGATGTTTATCATTAACATTTGAAAAAGCTATCGGAATCGTATTAAAAAAAGTAAGTCATTATAGTCCAAAAATATTTAAGGCTTTTGCATATCCAACTGCATATAGAGGAATAGCCGATTTTAGTCAAATAAATATTGAAAGCACTAAATTTAATACCGAATTATATTCATTAAACGAAATGCAAAATCCATATTATAAATGGGTGGATAGAGTGAGGTTCCCTACCGGGAAAGATGTAAGAAGGAAATTTGTTTTAGCAAACAGATTATATAAAAATTTGAATAAACATGTAAGTCAAAGAACTTTGCTAGAAAGTTATAACAAAATAATTAATTCAGATCAAGTTTTTTGGGAGCGTAGAACAGATAATATTGCATTACATTCTAAAATTACAGCATCATCTGGGGAGGTAGCATATATTAACGATTTTTTATATTTTGATTGCAAAAATATTTTAAATTGTAAAGCTCAAAAAGCAGAATTAATAAATGCTGCTTGGATGCCAAAGAAAAATGATAAGGAAAAAACTATTAGATTTGAGTTTGCAACGGTTCAATGTATAAATGTTATTAAATTATATCAAAATTTTAATTCTAAAGGAATTATAAAAAATATAAGAGTTAAAATGAATCAATATACTGATGATTTTATTTTGAATGACTTAGTAAGTGAAATAGTTATTAATGCATGTAATACTGATTTTCTTGAAATTAAAATATTAGATGATTTGACTGGTAATGAAGGATTTTCAGAAATAGAGCTATATGAACCAAAATCTAGCAATATAATATTTATGCAACTGTTGAATGACGATAATTTTGTTTATGATAAATATTATTTTGATAAATTAAATATTAAGATGTATGCTTACGATGGTATCATTTCTTCTTACATAGAACCTAAGGACTTAATTTTTTATCTCAATAATCTAGAAATTAGTTATGAAGATTTAATTTTGGTTAATAGAAAAAAAATTGATATAAAAGTAATTTTGAAAAATGATCGAAACAAATGCATAGAAGCAACATTTTTAAAAATAACTAAAATGACTAGATTGATAAATCATATTATGAATGTTAGCAACAGTTTTATTGTAAACATTAATATTTTTCTTAATAGAATAAGAAATAAAATTCATAAATTTTTGGTTAAATATCTATTCTTGAGAAAGAAAAAAAATAATTAAGATGAGAATAATTGATAAAAATTTTAATACTTTAGTTGAGGTGTTTCTTTAACTAAAGTTTTTTTAACGTCATAAACTATTAGACTTATAATAATTACTCCTTGGATAAAAATACATATTACTAAAGATAATAAGCCTCCTATTTTTATTAGACTAACTGCTAATATCATATAAATAATATTAGAAATTAAAAGGTATAAAGCCATTTGTTTGCTTTTTCCTAAAGATAAGAAATAAGGATGTATCATAGTGTATGATAGTAGTGCAGTTTGAGTTAGTAAATAAACTAATAATATATACCAGTATTTAGCATAAGAACTTCCATAAAAAATATTTAGCCAAATTGGAGAAGATAGTCCTATTATTAAAGAAAAGGCACCTAAAATTATTAAAAGAGAATTTCTGATTTTAATAACAACGTCATATCCTCTTGCTTTAAGGCCTTGTGCTGACAGGTAAGAAAATTGCGGTAAAATAGCTTGCGAAATAGTACTTGTAACTTTTGATAAGATGGCACCTATTTGCTTAAATACTTTATATACTGCAACTAAATCAATACTTAAAAAAGAAACAATGAATACATCAAAATAACCAATTGGTAAATCTGCAATGTCAGAAAGTGTACCCCATAAAGTAAAATTAATAAATTGTTTATAATCTTTAGGTAAAGTGGCTTTCACTAACTTGCGTATGTTATATTTCTTTTTGAAAATGTAAATAGCAAAAATAATTAATAGTAAATTTCCTATAATATCACCAATACAATAAATAATTACTGCGGCTGTAACACTAATTGAACTTTTCCATAACCAAATAGCAAGAAGTGCTACCAGTTTAATAATGGCAGAGATAATTTTTTGAATGGCTACTAAATTAAATTTATTAAAAATACGCAAAATTGCAGTGGGGGTGCCAGCAAAATGCGAAAAAATTGTAATAGAAAATATTTGGGAGCAAGCTATTAATTCTTGACTCCATCCTAAAATATTTCCTACTGTACTGGCTAGCAATATAGCTATAATTCCTCCGAAAATAGCCGTTGATATATCCAAAATACAGCCAATTTTTACATAGCCATAAAAATCATTTTTTTTCTTTTCAATAATTGCTTTTTGTCCATATTGAATGACACTTTTCCATGATTGAATATTTAATAAAATATCCATAATTGACATATATGACTGCGCTAATACTAAACTTCCGT
>CANRKD010000033.1 GCA_947631105.1 uncultured Bacilli bacterium | reverse complement strand
CAGGAGGATACACAGTAAAAAGTGTAAGAGAATATTTTAATGAGCGTACTGTTTGTAGGAAGTGTCTCAGCGGTTACTTTAGACGAAAGCGATATAACCTATGGAGCAGTAACAGAAATTACTAGTGATAAAGGTGCAGGATTTGTTCAACCAGTTCCTTATACTAATGATAATTATAAAAATACTGTAATTGAATATAATAGTGCAGATTTAAATGTTATTGATTGGAATGCTGGGGGAATAGATAGATTAATTGATAGAACTGCAGTAGATGCAGCATGGATAGGATTTAGAATCACTCTACCAACAGCATCTAGTTATACTGTAACTGGAACATATGCAGTTAATGGTGTAGATAAAGGTGATGTCGATTCAGGTGATTTAGATTTTTATAAATCAATAACAAAAGATGATATGATGAAAGCTATAGCTGAAAATGATGGTATATTAACGAATACATATAAATTTACATGGAATGTAAAACAAGCTGAGAAGGTAATCGGAACATTTACTCAAACTGTTATATTAAAAGTTGATGCAACAAAAGCAACTTTAAATGATACAACTTCTTCAGCAAAGGATGACACAATATTATGGTCACCTGATAAAGCGAAAGAATATGCAGCACAACTAGCAGCAGAAAAAGAAGCAGAAGGAAATAATGGACAAGTAAGTAGTGGAGAAACAAAAGGAACAGGAAGTCAAAAAGATGATGTACCAAAAACAGGAGAAGTATTCCCAATGGCACTAGTAGGAATAATGGCCCTAGGTACAGTAGCAGGAGGATACACAGTAAAAAGTGTAAGAGAATATTTTGATAAGCGTACTGTTTGTAGGAAGTGTCTCAGCAACACCAGCTGTTCCAGAAATAAGTTCAGTTGATTGGAAAAGCATTACATCAAGTGCTACTGTTGAAAGCACAAATGAGAATAAAACAGTAGATAAAAGAACAACAGAAATAGTGTATAAAGATGTTAATTTAACATTAAATAAAAAAGGAATAGGAACAGTAACAACATCAATAACTGGTCCAGAAATCACATTAAAAGATACTACTGGTTTAACTAAAACTAATGTTAAAGTAAGATATAGTCTAGATGGAGTAGATCAAGGAGAAGATACAGCTGCTCAATATAATAGTAATAAGATTACAAAAATAACTCAACAAGCATTAACAACAGAAGTAACAGAAGAAGAAGCAAAAGAAGCCATAGCAAGTGGAACTGGATATATAACAAAAACGTATACAGTAGAATATTTAATATACAATACAGATGAAGCTGGATATAATGCAGCAAAAGGAAAAAATACAACAAGTCCAATAGCAAGAGTAACAGAAATAGTAGTAGTAAAAATCAATGCATATAGATTAACATTAACATCAAAAGATGGTAAAACAGAA
Source organism: uncultured Bacilli bacterium (assembly GCA_947631105.1). Lineage (GTDB taxonomy): Bacteria > Bacillota_I > Bacilli_A > RF39 > UBA660 > MGBC108787. Next base: position 8,404 of record CANRKD010000033.1, on the reverse strand, counting down.
GTATGGAATGTAGATAAAGCAACAGAATATGCAGCACAACTAGCAGCAGAAAAAAAAGTATTCTAAGTAGTCCGAATGGGAAGAATAGTGCTTTTTTCTTTTCTTGTAATATTATGAAACATTTGTTAAAATAATTTTAGTATAAGAAGGTGAATTTTATGGATAATACGTGTCTTTTTGATGTTGCTTTGTTTAAACAAGCACAAATTGAATATACAATAAAGGAAGTTTATAAAGCTTTATTAGAGAAAGGCTATGATCCATTAAATCAATTGGTTGGATATTTAACGACGGGTAAGAGTAGTTATATATCTAGTTATAAAAATGCAAGAAATATAATTCAAGAGATAGATCGAGAAGTTATTATTGCCTTTTTATTAGAAGAGTATTTAAAATGAGATATTTAGCGTTGGATTTAGGAACGAAAACGTTAGGATTAGCGTTGAGTGATAAAACAAGAACGATTTCTAGTCCATATAAAACATTACATTTTAAAAATTATGATATTTTACTTGAAGATTTAAAAAAAATTGTTGAAGATAAGGAAGTTGGGAAACTGATTTTAGGATATCCCAAAAATATGAATAATACTTTGGGGGAAGCAGTAAAAAGAACAACGGTTTTTAAAGAATTGTTGGAAAAAAATTTTGATTTGCCTATTATACTTATAGATGAGAGATTATCTACTACAGAAGCGGAAAATATTTTAATTCATACAGATACTAGTAGATCCAAAAGAAAAGAAGTAATTGATGCTTATGCTGCAGCAATTATTTTAGATACTTATTTGAAAGAAAGTAGGGAAAATAGTGGATACGAATGATAAAGTTTTTTTTGCCAAAGATAGTAAGGGTAAAGAAAAAGAGTTTGAAATAATTTTTAAATTTGATTCCAATCAAACAAAGAAAAGTTATATTGTATATACGGATAAAGAAAGACAAGATGGTTTATTAAAAGTGTATGCTAATATTTATGATAAGACGGGAAAAAATAAAGCCTTAATGCCTATTGAAACGGATGAAGAGTGGAATACGATTGAAACAATACTTGCCAAATTGGAGGGTTTAGTACATGAAGAAAATTAGATTAAAAAAATGGGTTTTAATCGTTCTTGTTGTACTTATTATATTGATTGGTGGTTCTATTGGTTTATATTTTTTTGGATTAACTGGCTTTAAAGAAGCAGAAAGTGTTACTTTTACAGTGCAACCAGGAGCTAGTAAAATTGAAATCGTAGATGATTTGAAAAGTGCTGGATTGATTCGTAGTAAAACGGTATCTTTGCTTTATTTATTATTTCATAAAGATATTTCTTTGCAAGCTGGTCAATATACTATTGCTAGAAACATGGATGTACCAGATATTTTAGATAAAATGAATAAAGGGGATATTGATTTAAATACGGTAACGATTACTTTTGTAGAAGGAAAAAATATGAATGATTATATGGATTTAATTTCTACTAAGTTAGCGATTCCAAAAGAAGATATAAAAGCGGTTTTAGAAGATAAAGAATTCATAAAATCTCTTGTCGAAAAATATGATTTTTTGACAGACGAGATTTTAAATGATAATATTTATTATGCACTTGAAGGTTATTTGTTTCCAGATACCTATGAGTTTTTAGAAGATATAAGTGTACAAGATCTTATAATTAAAATTTTAGATCATACCAAAACGAAATTAGCAGATTTAGAAATAAATAATGGTTATACATTACATCAGGTGCTTACGATGGCATCTATTGTTGAATTAGAGGCTGTTGATCAAACAGATCGTGAAAAAGTAGCTCAAGTTATTTATAAAAGATTAGAGATGGGTAAAGGACTGGGAATGGATGTAACAACCTATTATGCTGTTCAAAAAACTCTGGGAGAAGAATTAACAATGAATGATTTAAAAAGTATTAATTATTATAATACCAGTGAAAGTAATCCGGTAATGACTGGAAAACTACCTATTGGGCCAATTTGTAATCCTTCTTTAGAAAGTATAGAAGCGGTTTTACACCCAAGTGCTACAGATTATATGTATTTTTATGCTAATATTATGACACATGAAGTTTTTTTTGCAAATACATATGAGGAATTTATAGAGATACAAAGAAATGCAGGTTGATAGAATGAAAGAGCTAATTTTAGAAATGGAAAACTATGCTAAAGAAAAAAGTGTACCAATTATTGAAAAAGATTCAATTGCTTACATTATGCGTTATATTAAAGCAAATAATGTCCGTAATATATTAGAGATTGGTAGTGCAATAGGGTATTCCGCTATTTTAATGGCATCTAGTAGTAAAGAAGTTAAAGTAACTACAATTGAGCGTGATGAAACTCGTTATATGGAATGTTTAAAAAATGTCAAAAAATGTGGTCTTGATAAAGAAATAAATGTAGTTTTTCAAGATGCTTTAGATGTAAATTTAACGGGTGTTACTTATGATTTAATATTTATAGACGCAGCTAAAGGACAATATAAAAAATTTTTTGAAAAATTTCAATATTTTTTAGCACCAGGTGGGGTAATTATTACGGATAATTTAAAATTTCATGGATATGTAGGAAAAAAAGAAACTATTGATAGTAAAAATTTACGTGGTATTGTTGATAAAATAGAAGGCTATATTGATTTCTTAAAAAATAATGAAGAGTTTGATACCGAGTTTATTGATATCGGTGATGGTATTAGTATTAGTAGAAGAAAAAATGAAAATAAATAGATATTTAATAACGGTTACATCAGATTCAATATTAGATTTAGAAGTTAAGAATGTTAACTTTCTTTTTCCTATACAAGGATATAGTGTAGGTTTTCAAAAAACATATGATATACAAAAAATTTCTAAAAAGAATTCTTATTTATATATAAATCGTATTTTAGATTGTGAAAGTATTCAACAATTAAAAAAGGATTTAGAAAATATAAATCCAAATATTGAAGGAATTTGTTTTACTGATTTAGGGGTAGTCCAAATTGTTAAAAGCCTAAATTACCCTTTAAAACTTATTTATATGCAAAATCATAATACAACGAATTCTGCTTCCATTAATTGTTATTTAGAGGATGTAGATAGTGTTTTAATTAGTACAGATATTACAAAAGAAGAGATAATGACTATTTTAAATCAAGCGAAGAAACCTTTGGTTTTACCTTATTTCATGTTGGTGGATGTCATGTATAGTCGACGTTTATTATTAAATAATTTTCAAGAAGAATTTCATTTGCAGCCAAAAAGAGAAGAAGTTTTAACAGAACCTATTTCTAAAAATAATTTTTTAGTTATAGAAAATGATTATGGTACGGTATTTTATGCCAAAAAATTCATTGATTATCGTTTTATTCAACATCCGAATATTTTATTTTATTTTATTCAACCGATTGGCTTGGAAAAAGAGGATGTAGAAAAAATACTAGCTAAAGAAGATTTAAAGGGTATTAGTGATACTGGTTTTTTAGAGAAAAAAACGTATTATCGATTGAAAGAGGAAAATTTATGCCAAAAGTAGAATTATTGGCTCCAGCAGGAGATTTAGAGAAATTAAAAATTGCTTGTTTATATGGAGCAGATGCTATATATTGTTCGGGAAAAAAGTACGGTTTACGAGCGAATGCAAATAATTTTACTATAGAAGAATTAAAAGAAGCTACAAAATTCGTACATGAATTAAGCAAAAAAATATATATTACGGTAAATCTTATATTTCATGAAGAAGAATTAACGAATTTAGATGATTATTTGCAAGATTTAGATGCTATTGGTGTAGATGCCATTATTGCTAGTGATATTATTGTTTTAAAACGTTCGAAAGATTTAAATTTGCATTTTGAAACCCATGTTTCTACTCAAGCAAGTATTTTAAATGATGAAGCCGCATTGTTTTATAAAAAATTAGGTGTAACTCGTCTTGTATTAGCAAGAGAAGCCCATTTAAAAGATATTCAACAAATTAAGAAGGCAACTGGTCTTGAATTAGAATGTTTTATTCATGGTGCTATGTGTACAAGCTTTTCTGGACGTTGTGTTTTATCTAATTATTGTACCAATCGTGATTCGAATCGTGGGGGATGTGCACAAATTTGTCGTTGGACTTTTGAATCATCAGAGGCAAATTCTGTTTTTAGTATGACACCAAAAGATTTAAATTTAATAGAATATATAGAAGCGATGATTCAAAGCGGCGTCAATTCCTTTAAAGTAGAAGGACGAATGCGGGGAATTTATTACATTGCGACAATTATTTTGGTTTATCGACGTATGATTGATAAAATTTTGAATAATAATTTAACAGTTGGAGAAAGTAAATATTACTTGGCAATATTAAATCGTTGTGCTAATCGTGATTCTACTCCCCAGTTTATAGATGGAATTCCGGGAAGAGAACAACAATATTTTTTAGGACGAGATGAATTATCGAATCAAGATTTTTTAGGAATTGTACTTTCTTATGATGAAGAAAAGAAGTTAGCAATTATAGAGCAAAGAAATTATTTTAAGATAGACGATGAAGTGGAATTTTTTGGGCCAAATCATGAAACTTTTTCTTATATTGTTCAAGAAATATTTGATGAAAATGATAAAAAAATTGAGATTGCGAATCATCCAAAAATGATTGTAAAATTAAAAATAAATTATAAATTAGAAAAGTACGATATGATGCGTATAAAAGTAATTGACAAACAAAAATTTTTATAGTATCCTTAGTACTGTAATTTTTTTAGAAGGTGAAAATATGAAACAAGTTGAAAATATAATGTTGACAGCTGAAGGCTATCTAGAATTAGAACAAGAATTAAATATGCTTAAAACTGAGAGAAGACCAGAAGTGATTAAAGCTTTGAAAGAGGCAAGAGCTCTAGGAGATTTATCTGAGAATAGTGATTATGATGCTGCTAGAAATGAACAAGGTCAAGTAGAAGCTAGAATAAAAGAATTAGAATATAAATTGGAGCATTCTACTATTGCTGATGCTACCAAATGTGATAAAGTAAACGTTGGTAATATGGTGACTATTACCTATGATGATGGTGAAAAAGAAGAATATAGAATTGTTGGGTCATTAGAAGCAGATCCATTTGAAAATAAGATTTCAAATGAAAGTCCAATAGGTAAGGCTATATTAGGTCATAAAGTTGGAGAAAATGTTGAAGTTGCTTCTCCCAATGGAAATTTTACAGTGACAATTACAAATATTGCTTAACTATAAAGTTTATTATTAGAAAAATAGTAAACTTTTTTATATCTTTTAAAGAAGAATTAATATTTGCTTTTTATAGGACTATTTTGTATAATAAGACGTATTGAAAGGATTTTTTTATGAAGAATGTATTGGTTAAAGAAATTAAATTAGATGGTAAAGATTGGCAAAAATGTTTAGATAATGCTTTTAAGAAAAAAAATAAAGAGGTTAAAATTGATGGATTTAGAAAGGGCTCTGCTCCAAAAGATATTTTTATTAAAAAGTTTGGAATAGAATCTTTATTTATGGACGCTGTTGATGAAGCGGTCCAAATTGCTTATCAAAAAGTTTTACAAGAAACAAAAGTTACGCCTGTTTGTGAACCAAAGTTAGATGTTAAATCAGTAACAGAGAAAGAAGTTGTTTTTGAATTTACAATTATTTCTGCTCCTGAGGTTACTCTAGGAGAATATAAAAATTTAAAAATAAAGAAAGAAACTGCTAAAGTAACTAAAGAAGAGATTGCTTCTGAAATAGAGGCATTAAGAACGAAATATGCTGAGATTAAAGTAAAAGATGAAAAAGCTAAAGTAGAAAATGGGGATACGGCAGTTATTGATTTTAAAGGTTTAGTAGATGGAAAAGAACTAGAAGGTGGAAATGGCGAAAATTATCCTCTTGAAATTGGATCACATACGTTTATTCCTGGTTTTGAAGAAGGTCTTATTGGATTAAAAGTTGGAGATGAAAAAGAACTACATTTAACTTTCCCAGAAAATTATACGGAAGAATTAAAAAATAAGGACGTTGTGTTTACAGTTAAGATTAATGAAATTAAAACTCGTGTTTTGCCAGACTTAAATGATGATTTTTATGCAGATTTGGGCTATGATGATGTAAAAACAAAAGAAGAGTTAGAAGCAAAAATTAAAGAAAGTATTAAGGCACGTAAAGAAGCAGATATTGAAGATCAATATATTGAAAATTGTTTATCTAAAGCTAGTGAAAATATGAAGGTTGAAATCAATCCAGAAATTATCGATGATGAAGTTCATCGTATGATTCATCAATTTGAAGATCAATTAAAAATGCAAGGTTTAACAATAGAACAATATGCTGAATTTACAGGAATGACTCATGAAAAATTACATGAACAAATGGAACCTGAAGCTATTAAAAGGATAAAATATCGTTATTTGTTAGAAAAAGTAGCAGAAGTTGAAAAAATAAAAATAAGTGATGCAGAAGCGAAAAAACAAGCTAAAGAAATGGCAGAAAATTATGGTATTTCTGAAGAAGAATTAATGAAAGCTTACGGTAGCCTAGAAGTGATTAAATATGATATGAAAATGCGTAATGCTATTAATATAGTAAAAGGAGAGTAATCTTCTTTTTTTAGTTGTCAGGAACAAGAAAATAGTTTAAAATAGAGATAGAAAATAGGAGAGGAAGAAAAAAATGAAATTAAAAAAGTTTAAGAAAAATAAAAAGATAAGAAATACCCTCCTAACTCTAGGAATAGCAAGTGTAATCCTGGGGGGGGGGTATATTAGTATATAGGAGTTATGCCCTATACCAGGAGAATAAAAGCTATGATGTATTACAAGGGAAAGTTCCCCAATTTAATTTAATGGATATAGAACTAGCCTATACAGTAAATGGAGAAAAAAGTAATATATTTCCTAAAAAGGGAAGTTTGTATAAAGGTGAAAATGTAGAATGTGAAGGCAAAGTAACAGCAAAATGGGATAATGAGGATTGGGGATTAGTAAATATAGAAAATCCAGATAATGAAAAAATAAAGTGTAAAGTCGATTTTGAAATAACAGCAGTGGATTATATAAAGGAATTAGATGAATCAAGTGAAGATTTAAAAGAAGATGGAACTTCGGATAATAATATAAGATATGTTGGATTAAATCCAAATAATTATGTTTTATTTAATGGAGAAAAATGGCGAATAATAGGAGTCATGAACAATGTAAAAGATAATGAAACAGATTCTGTACCTAAATCAAAAATAAAAATAATAAAAAGTGAATTAAGTACCAATAAACTAGCATGGGATAGTTCAGAAAAGAACGATTGGAATGAATCAAGTTTACAAGAATATTTAAATGGAACATATTATGAAGAAATATCTGAAGATTCACAGAAATTAATCTCATCATCATTATGGAATTTAAGTGGCATAGATGCTGCACATGCCAGTTATGCTCCAGCAGAAATGTATAAAAGAGAAAGAGGAACTGATGTATATTCTGGAAATAAAACAACATGGACAGGAAATATAGGATTAATGTATCCAAGTGATTATGGGTATGCAACTACTGGACCAGATCAATGTATAACAAGTTATAATTATTATTTTGATTGGAAAAATCATAATGAATGTTTTGGCGCGGATTGGTTACTTATTAAACAACGTGAATGGACACTCACACAAAGTACAAGCGTAAATACTAATAATATTACTAATGTATTTATTGTATATCAAGATGGTTCTGTTTCAGCAGTAGATACAAAAAATAGTGAATATTATCGACCAGTTATATATCTAGATACAAATGTAAAAATAGCCAAAGGAACAGGAAAAAGTGATGATCCGTATATTTTAAAATCATAAAAAAGAAATCTAAGGATTTCTTTTTTAGTTGTCAGGAACAAGAAAATGGTTTAAAATAGAGATAGAAAAATAGGAGAGGAAAAGAGAAATGAAATTAGAAAAATTCAAGAAAAATAAAAAAATAAGAAATACCCTCCTAACTCTAGGAATAGCAAGCGTCATCCTGGGGGGGGGGTATAATATTATATAGGAGTTATGCCCTATACCAGGAGAACAAAAGCTATGATGTATTACAAGGAAAAGTTCCTAAATTTATAACAGGGGATATACAATTAGCATTTACTATAAATGGAAAGAATGTAAGTGGATTCACTTTTCCAAATAAAGATGATGGATTTATAGTAAATGAAGATGGTGTTATATGTGAAGATGGAGTAAAAGCCAAGTGGTTAAATGATACATGGTCATTAAATATAGAGAATTCAAATAATCAAGCTAAAATTAAATGTGCAGTTAATTTTAAAACTTCGACAATGATTAGTTATTTAAAAGTACTATCAAAAACGAATGAGAATGAAGAATTAATAGAGGATGGAACTTCAGATAATAATTTAAGGTACATAGGAAAGGATCCAGATAACTATGTAGAGTTTAATGGAGA
>CANRKD010000032.1 GCA_947631105.1 uncultured Bacilli bacterium | reverse complement strand
ATAACATAGCATTTTTTCTAATGTCAACTATAGAAAATAAATTTGCTCTTTTTTTTATAAAAATACTTGATTATTTTTAGGTTTAATATTATAATCAAATAGTCTTATAAATTAATTAAGACAAGTGCCGTGCCCAAGTGGCGGAATAGGTAGACGCACAGGACTTAAAATCCTGCGGGTGTTAAAACCCGTGCCGGTTCAAGTCCGGCCTTGGGCACCAAAGTGATAGAAGGACTCGGACTTTTATAGTTTCGAGTTTTTATGTGATTTAATATAGGTTATTTTTAAAAATTTTACTTTAAATGAAAAGTAAAATTTTTTTGTGTTATACTATATAAAGTAGTTAAAGTAGGAGGATATTATGAAAGAGGACTATCAAAAAACTGTTCAAGAAATATTTAAAGAATATGAGACTTCAAATAATGGATTAAGTTTAGAAAAAATAGATGAATTACAAAGAATAAAAGGAAAAAATGAATTAATAGAGTTTAATAAAACAACTAAGTTACAAATATTTTTAAAACAATTTAAAAATGTGATGGTTATTCTTTTATTAATTGTTGGTACATTATCTTTAATTTATGCTATTTTAGACGATGGAGATTTTTTGGAACCTATAGTTATACTTGGAACTACAATCATTAATTGTATAATGGGATATGTACAAGAATCTAAAGCTGAAGATGCTATAGGAAAGCTAAAAAAATATTCAGCTGATTATGTTTTAGTAAAAAGAAATAAAGAATATAAAGAAATTGATGCAAAAAATTTAGTTATTGGTGATTATATTATTTTAGAGTCTGGTGATAAAATTCCGGCAGATGCTAGAATTATTGAAAGTTATTTTGCTAAGGTGGATGAATCTGTTTTAACTGGTGAAAGTCAAACGGTAGATAAAAATGAAGGCGATATTAAGAGTACAGTACTTTTATCTGAAAGAAAAAATATGATTTATGCAGGAACTGTTTTAGTAAGTGGGAAAATAGAAGCAGTAGTTGTAGCAACAGGAATGAATACGGAACTTGGTAAAATAGCTTCATCTATAGAAATCGAACAAGAACCATTAACTCCTATACAAATAAAGGTTCAAAAGATTAGTAAATTTATAGCAATTATTGCTAGTTTATTAGTTACTATCGTTTTAATTTATGGTATTTTTAAAAAATATACTCTCTTAAATATAATTATGTTATGTATTTCAATGATTGTAGCTAGTGTACCAGAGTGTTTGCCTGTTTCTATTACAGCAACTTTAACAATTGGTGTTAAAGAAATGGCTAAGAAAAAATCGATTGTACGAAATTTAGCTGCTATAGAAACATTAGGAGCAACAGATGTCATTTGTAGTGATAAAACTGGAACTTTAACGAAAAATAAAATGGAAGTTACGCGCATATTTACTTCTGGTGATTATTTAAAAAAGCATGATTTAAATTCCTGTCATAGTTTGATTGAAATTATGGATTTATGTAATGTTGCAACTTTAAATGATAAAAATGAGTATGTGGGAGATTCAGTAGATGTGGCTTTGAAAAATTTTTTAAAGATAAATAAAATAAAGCCATTTAATTATCTAAAAATAACAGAGATTCCTTTTGATTCAAATCGAAAGTGTATGAGTACGATATATAAAAAAGAAAATAAAATTTGTATGTACACAAAAGGTAGTTTTGAATCTCTTCTTTTGAAAAGTAAATATGTATTTGAAGATGGAAAGTGTATTTCTTTTTCAGAAGATATAAAAAAAAGGTATAAATTATGTGAAGAAAAAATGTCTTTAGAGGGATTAAAAGTACTAGCATGTGCTTATAAAGTAATTGATAGAGAAAGAACAGATGAAAAGGATTATTTAGATGAAGAGAAGGACTTAGTTTTTGCTGGTCTCATTGGTCTTAAAGATCCTGTTCGTAGTCATATTAAAGAATCTATTTTGGCTTGTAAAAATGCTCATATTCGCCCGATAATGCTGACTGGAGATAATTTGGCTACAGCCACTTCAATTTCTTTAGAAGTAGGTATTTGTAGTGATTCTAAAGAATGTATAAATGCTACAGAAATAGAGTGTATGAATGAAGAAGAACTAGAGGTTTGTGTTAATAAATACAAAGTATTTGCACGTGTTAGTCCAGAACATAAATTAAGAATTGTTAAAGCTTTACAAAAACAAGGCAAAGTTGTTGCAATGAGTGGAGATGGAGTAAATGATGCTCCCGCTATAAAACTTGCTAATGTGGGAATTGGAATGGGTAAAAGCGGAACTGATGTAACCAAAGATGTTTCTGATATAATACTTTTAGATGATAGTTTTAAAACAATAACTACCGCTGTAATGGAAGGTAGAAGAATTTATGATAATGTACTAACCAATATTTTATATAATTTATCTAGTAATTTTACAGAAATTTTAGTTATATTAATAGGAATGTTAACTGGGAATACTATTATTTCAGCGTTACATGTTTTATATATTGATTTAGTTGCGGATGCAATTCCTTCGATTACTTTGGCATTTGAAGGTGCGTCTAAAGACATAATGAATCGAAGGCCTACTGGATTAAATAAGAAAATATTTACCAATTATTTTTCGGCTTTTTTGATTGTATCTGTACTTTTGGAAACTGGTATCAGTTTATTCATCTTTTATCATTTTTTAAATGTATCTTTGCCTGTGGCACAATCTTTGGCGTTATTAAGTGTAATTTTAAATGAATTTATATTTGCCTATAATTGTAGAAGTTTAAAAGAACCTATATATGAAAGGGGGATATTTAGTAATAGATATTTAAATTATGGAATTTTCTTTTTAATATTTATTCAAGCTGTAGTCTTTTTTTCTCCAATAGGTAAAATATTTGGTTTATGTAAAATTTCAGTTTATCAGTTTATTTATGTATTTCTAATAAATATTTTATCATTTTTATGTATTGAATTTTTAAAACCTTTTTTAAATAAGTTTTTTAAAGATGAATAATTTTTACTTTCTTTAGTTGTATTTAAGTCTTTAATTAACAAAAAAATAAGGAAAACTTTACAAAATTATAAGAAGGTGATAGAATTGTTTTGTTTTTTAGGGAGTGAGTTTTATGAAAAAAACAAAGATTGTTTGTAGTATTGGACCATCTACACAAAATTGGGAAAATTTTAAGGGTTTAGTGGATGCTGGTATGAATGTTGCACGTATTAATTTTTCTCATGCAACTATGGAAGAGAGAAAAATAGATGAAGATTTAGTAATGCGTGCTCGAAAGGAATTAGGTGCAAATATCGCTATTCTTTATGATACAAAAGGACCAGATTTGAGAACTTGTAGTTTTGAAGGCGATTATATTGATTTAGTTGCTGGAGAAACAATTCGTATTGTGGAAGAAGATATTGAAGGAACTCAGGATGCTATTTGCTTCAATTATAAAGGAATTATCAAAGATTTAAAGGTGGGGATGAGTGTTTTACTTGATGATGGATTTTATAAATTAGTTGTGGAGTCTGTTGATGAAGATGGTGGAAGTGTAATTTGTAGAATTTTGAATGGTGGAACGATTAAAAGTAGGCGTGGTGTTTGTATTCCAGGCATTAAATTAGATGTACCATATGTAAGTGAAAAGGACAAAGAAGATATCAAGTATGCTTGTGATCATGATGGGGATTTCTTAGCTATTTCTTTTGTAAATAGTGCAGAAGATATTAAAGAGGTTCGTGCTCTTTGTAAAGAGTATGGCAAACCTGATATGCCAATTATTTCAAAAGTGGAAACTCAATATGCTATGGATAATTTAGATGAAGTCGTTAAAGAATCTGATTATATTATGATTGCACGTGGTGATTTAGGAATTGAAACAGGGGTTGAAAATTTACCTTTATATCAACAAATGATGATTGATGCTTGTCATAAATATAATAAGGGAGTTATTATGGCAACACAAATGATGTATAGTATGAGAAAAAGTATTCGACCAACTAATGCAGAAGTTACAGATGTATCTAATGCTGTACTTGCTGGATGTGATGCTATTATGACAAGTGAAGAAACTACAATGGGAGATTATCCGGTTGAAGTTGTTCAAAATATGGCAACAATTTGTGAACAAACAGAAAAAATTGCACGTTATAACATTGACGAATTTAAACTAAGTGGAACCGATATTCATAATACAATTGCAAAACTTGCAGTTGAAGCATCAAAAGAATTACCTGTTAAAGTTATTGTAACATCTACATTAACAGGTAAAACCGCTTATGATATTTCGGCATTAAAACCAAATTCTTATGTTATTGCCACAGTTCCAAATGAAAAAGTAGCGAGAAGTTTAGCATTTCGTTGGGGTGTTTATTCTAAAGTTGTTCCTGAAACATACAATGTAGATGAAATCACAAAAGCCGGAGTAGATGCGGCAAAAGAAATAATTGATTTAAAAGAAAAAGATTTAGTATTAGTTGCTGGTGGAGCACCTGAAAAAGCACATACAAATTTTATTAAGATAGAGGAAGTTTAAAAAATACTTCCTTTTTTATGGAGTGCCATTAGGTATATTTTGTAAACCTTTATTTGCGATGGTGTTCTATTTATAAAATGGTGGACTTTAACAAGATCCATTTTATGTATATTCTTTTATTAATGAGGAGTTATTTTAATTCTTTAACAAAAATAGAAGGTTTTATATAAGGAATTAATAAATAACAATAATTTTTAGTGCGAGTTAATGCCACATAAAATAGTCTTCTTTCTTCTTCAAATAGAAAGTCTTCTTTTTTTTCAATATATTTTAAAATTTTATGATTTTGTTTTTGACTAGGGAATCCTAAAATATTATTTTCTAAATTAATTAAAATCACGTTGTCGCTTTCTAAACCTTTGGATTTGTGAATAGTTAAATATCTTAAATGAAATGGATAATTTTCTAATTTAAAATAACCATCTTTTTGCCAATTTATTTTTTCTTTTGAAATAAATTTGTAAATATCAAAATTGTTTCGTCCTAAAATTAAAATTTCGCCTGTTGCTATTTTTTTTATGGCTTTTAAAAGGGCTTTATAACGATTGAAATAATAAATTTTTTGAATTGGATTTTTTAAGTTTTTGAGACTTGTTAATTCTTTTTGAATTTGTAATTTGTTTTTCATTACAAAATCTCCGGCAATTTTAATTAGTTCATTGCTGTTTCGATAAGTTGTTTGTATTTTATACGTTTTAGTATTAGGAAAATAATTTTTAAAATTTAAAAAAATATTTAAGTCACAGCCAGAAAATTTATAAATTGATTGAAAATCATCCCCAACAACTGTTAAATTAGCCTGAGAACTTTTTACTATTTCTTTGATAAAATCTAGACGAAGTAAAGAGGTGTCTTGAAATTCATCGATAATAATTTCTTTGAAAGGTAATTTTTTTGTTTTACTTATTTGTAAAGCTTTTTTAATTAAATCATCAAAATCTAAAAAATGATTTATTCTTTTTTGTTGTTCATAAAATGTAATGATAGCATAAATAATATAAAGCAAAGATGATTGCTTATTCAATAACATTTTTTGAAGATCCTCTTTTTTTAAATTGTGTGCAGAGTATAAATTGATAAAAGTAAGAATAATTTTTTTATTTTCCTGATAATTTTTGCTTATTGTAATTTTAGTTGGCTGATACCAGAATATTTTAAATGTCTTTTTGATTTGTTTTATTAAAAATGAATTTAACTTTTGACTAAAAAATAAATCTATGATTTCTGATAAATAAGAATCAGTACATAATTCATAAAATATATCTGCTTGTTCTAATAGATAAATTGCTAGTTTGTGAAAAGTAAATACTTTGATTTGGTCATGATTAATTTTCTTTTTCAAACTATTTACAGCTTCATTTGTAAATGATATACATAATATTTCTTCCGGATTTATGTTTTTGACTTGTAAAAGATATTTGATTTTTCCAATCATAGTTAGAGTTTTTCCACTGCCTGCTCCAGCAATAATCATATTGAATCTAGCATTGCTCATAGCGGCTTTTTGTTGTTCATCATCAAGTGGATAACCATTTATATTTTTAAATATATCTTCGTTCATGTTAAGCATTGTAAAAATTATGTACTATTTTGTCAAAAGTCAAAAAAGTAGTAATTATAAATAATTTAACTATTTTAGTAAGATATTTACTTAAATTTAGATGTATTATATATCAATTGTAATTACATAAAAAAATATTGGTGTCATTATAGCAAAATTTAAAGATTGTAGGTTACCTTATGTATGTCCAATTTAAGGTAGTGAAAAAATTTTAAAATGTAAAATTATCAATGAAAATTTCCCTTTTTTCATCTTTTCCGGTATAATTAATTAAGGGATGATGTTATGTATAGAAAAACTTATGTTGAAATCGATGAAGAGCAATTAAAAAAGAATACCGAAGAAATTGTTCACAAGTATCCAGATTATAAATATTACTTTGGTGTTGTAAAAAATAATGCATATCATCATGGTATTCGAGTAGTAAATAGTTTAATCGAGGGTGGTGTTAATTATTTAGCAGTTTCTAGCTTAGAAGAAGCTATTGAAATTCGTCGCTATAACTGTACTATTCCAATTTTAGTTTTAGAACCAATCGATTTAGATTTTTTAGATGACGCGATGAATAATCATATTACTTTAACGATTGATAATTTAAAATATTTATCTTTTTTGAATGAATTAAAATTACCGTACCAAGTAAACATTCATTTAAAAATTGATTCAGGTATGAATCGATTAGGTTTTAAAACACATAAAGATATTAAAACTGCTATGCGAATTATTTCGGAAAATAAAATGTTATATTTAGAAGGAATTTATTCTCATTTTGCAACATCTGGCATTCAAGATGAATATTATGATCGGCAAGTAGATACGTTTTTAGAGTTAATGAAAGATATCCATTTAGAAGATATACCAATTGTACATTTGGATCGAAGTCTAACTTTTGTTACTCATGAAAAGTTATCTTTTGTTAATGGTGTTCGTTTAGGAATAGCACTTTATGGTTTTAATGGTAGTCGTAATATAAAAAATGGATTAAAAAATCGTTTGCGAGAAATGAAAAGAAAAATATATGTAAAAAGACATCATATTTCTCCTACTATTTTAGAAAATAACTTACATTTACAAACTGCTTTCAAAATGTATTCTACTGTTATGTCATTACGAAGTGTGAAAAAAGGTGAATTTGTTGGTTATAATGCTTCTTATAAGATGAAGGAAGATGGATATGTTGCTACTATTCCTGTTGGATATGCGGATGGAGTAACAAAAAATTTTGGGTATGTAGCAATTCGAAACAAACGTTATCCAATTATTAGTGATTCAATGGATATGATTATGGTTTTAGTAGATAAAACGATTAAATATAAAGATAAAGTTGAAATTTTTGGAGATACTATAAGTGTACGAGAGGTAGCGAATAGATTAGGAGTAAATGCATATCATTTATTTAATCAAATTAGTACTCGTGTAGTAAGGATACATAAAACGAAGGACGAGGAGTTAGAAATAAAATATTAGGAGGATGGTTATGGAATTTGAAGTATTGATTTTGGGAACAGATGCTAATGCTTATTATATGGCGCGATGTTGTTATGAAGCTTATCGAAAAAAAGCTTATATAATTGGAAAAGAACGCTTAGCATTTACAAAGTATTCTAATATATTACATGTTCAATATGAAAAAAATATATGGGATGAAAAGACCTTTTTGAAAATACTTGATCAATTTTCCAAAAAATTTGTAGATAAAAAAATAGTGTTAATTAGTACCAATGAAACTTATACGGAATTTATTTCGAAAAATAAAGAAAAAATTAGTTCTCAATATGTTTATAATTATCCTGATGTTAAAATTATTAAAAGTTTAACAAATAAAGAAAATTTTTATAAAACTTATAAAAATTCAACACTTTCATTTCCTAAAACCATTTATTTTGATTGTAAAACTAAATCTTCTATTTTATCTACTTTTTCTTATCCAATAGTTGTAAAACCTGCTAATGTTGTTATGTATAATCATTTACAATTTGAAGGGAAAAATAAAATTTATAAAGTTAATTCTGAACAAGAGTTATTTGCTATTTTAGATTTGATAAAAAATAATGGATATACAGATAAATTGATTATTCAAGAGTTTATTCCTGGGGACGATTCTTATTTGTTTGATTCAGTTGTTTATGTGAATCAAAAAGGTAAAGTACAATTTATGACATTTGCTCAAATTGGTCTTCAAGAGAGAACAGAATCGATGGTTGGTAATGCAGCTGTTTTAATTAATGGTTTGAATACAACAACTGGGGATGTTTTAAAACAACAAAAGAATATAAAAAAATTTATGGAGCAAATTGGATATAGGGGGTTTGCAGAAATTGATATGAAATACGACGCTCGAGATAAAACATTTAAAGTACTTGAAATAAATGCTCGTCAAGGCAGATGCAGTTATTATGTATCTGCTTTGGGGAAAAATTTAGTAAAAACAATTGTAGATGATTGTTTATTTCAAAAAAGAGAAAAATATGAATTTTTAGATCGAAAGGTTTTATTATCTTTTGTTCCAAAAGGAATAATAAAAAAATATATTAATAATTCGAAATTTAAAAAAAATGCTTTAAAAATGTGGAAAGAAGTAGTAAAGCCAATGGATGCTCCTTTAGATCGAAATTTCAAACGTTTTTTATTACTTAGAAAACGTTGGTTACATTATTATAAAGAATATAAAAATAGTTATTGGAAGTAGGTGAAAACACTGTGTGTGGAATTGTAGGATTTGTAGATAATATAAAAAAGAAGGAAAAAAAGGAAATAATAAAAAAGATGGCTGATCGTATTGCACATCGTGGCCCTGATGCAGAAGGTTTTTTTGTGGATGATTCAGTAGCTTTAGGACATCGTAGATTATCTATTATTGATTTATCGAAAAGTGGAAGTCAACCGATATTTACTCAAGATAAATCTAAAATGATAGTATTTAATGGTGAAATTTATAATTATCAAGAATTAAAAAAAGATTTAGTAAAAAAAGGATATATATTTAAAACAAAAACAGATACGGAAGTTATTTTGTATGGTTATTGTGAATATAAAGAAAAAATATTTGAAAAATTGCGTGGAATGTTTGCCTTTGTTATATATGATAAAAATACTAATGAAATTGTTGGAGCACGAGATCATTTTGGAATCAAACCTTTTTATTATTATAAAAATGGAAATGAATTTTTATTTGCCTCAGAAATTAAATCTTTTTTAGAACATCCTAATTTTAAAAAAGAAGTAAATACGGCGGCTTTAAAAATGTTTTTGATTTTTCAATATTCTGTTCATGAAGAGACTTTTTTTAAAAATGTTTTTAAATTAAAACCTGGGCATTTTTTTAAATATAAAAATGGTAAAATGACTATAAAAGAATATTTTTCTATAAATTACGATAAAACAAATAAGCCTTATGATATTTATAAAAAAGAATTGCAAGATATATTGGAAGAGTCTATTCGTTATCATCAAACAACTAGTGATGTCGAAGTTGGTTCTTATTTATCAGGTGGTGTAGATTCTTCCTATGTTGTTAGTGTAGCAAAACCTGATAAAACTTTTTCTGTTGGATTTGATTTGCCTGGTTTTGATGAAACAATGTTTGCCAAAGATTTATCCAATTTATTACATATTAAAAATTATCAGAAAAAAATAACGAGTGATGAATTTTTTGATATTTTGCCCACAATTATGTATCATACAGATGAACCACATGCTAATCTTTCTACTGTTCCTTTGTATTTTTTATCTGGACTTGCTCATGAAAAAGTAAAAGTTGTATTATCTGGAGAAGGTAGTGATGAGATGTTTGCAGGTTATAATGAATATTTGGAACCACGTTTGTTAAAAATTTATGCTAAACTTCCATTGGGATTTAGAAAATTGGTTGGCAAAATTGTTTCACCATTTCCACATTTTCCTGGGCAAAATACTTTGAAGTTATATGGAAAACCCTTTTATGAAAGATATATAGGACATGGCAGTTATATGAGCGAAAAGGAAGCAAATGAATTATTGAATGAAAAGTTGCGAACTAATGAAACAATTGGAGATGTTATTAAGCCTTATTATGATAAAGTAAAACATATGGATGATGTCACTAAGAAGATGTATATTGATATGCATTTTTGGTTACCACAAGACATATTATTGAAAGCTGATAAAATGACTATGGCTAATTCTATTGAACTTCGTGTTCCACTTTTAGATCATGTTTTATTTTCTTATTCTAAACAAATTCCTACAAAATATTTAGTTTGTAAAAAACAAACAAAATATATTTTTAGAGAAATTGCTAATAAACAAATTCCTGATGAGTGGTCAAAGCGTAGAAAATTAGGTTTTCCTGTTCCGTTTTCTAAATGGGCAAGAGAAGAAAAATATTATAAAAAAATAAAAGAAGTTTTTAACCGTAATTATGTAGCTGATTTTTTTGATATCACGGTTATTAATAATTTATTAGATGATCATTTTAATAATATTAAAAATAATGGACGTAAAATTTATAATATATATACATTTCTAATTTGGTATGATGTCTTTTTTGTTAAAAATTAAATAAAATTTCTATTCATCTCTTGACATAATTAATCTATTTTGCTATAGTTAGTTATGTCTAGTGCATGGGCGCTTAGCTCAGTTGGTTAGAGCACCTGCCTTACAAGCAGGGGGTCATAG
>CANRKD010000031.1 GCA_947631105.1 uncultured Bacilli bacterium | reverse complement strand
ATGACACCGACATCAAAGAGTTATACAGTATCAGGAAGTTTAACAGGGTGTGCAGAGTCTGGGTCAAGTTGTACTGGAGCTACTGACAATGGAGATCAGACAATTAATCCAAGTGAATTAACAACATGGAGAGTATTTAATAAAAAAGAAGATGGAACAATAGAATTACTTTCGGAATATATATCGAAAGAAGAAATATATTTTTATGGAAAAACAGGATATAAGAATTTTGTAGGAGTACTAAATCTATTGTCTAAACAATATGAAAATAATAGTTATACCGATGGGGCTAGAACATTTGGTTATAATGGTCAAACAGAAGTAATAATAGACACATCTAAATTAGATGAACAAGCACCTTGGACTAGCACAACTTGGGGAGAAAGTCCAACAGTCACTTATCATAACAATTATTATGAAGCATTAGGTGGAGGAGATAATTTACATGAAGTAGATTATCGAAATAGCTATTTTAATAATGATACTAATGCAAAAAAAGCGAAAATAAGTAATGAAAGTGGTGAATATAGAGACTATTGGATGGCAGGCAGGTATTATACTACTTCATATAATCATGCTCGTATTGTACGATATGTAAATACAAATGGTCAGATGCCAGGAGATAAGAGTATTTATACCGTTCCGTCTGATTTATTTGAAAAAAGTTTCAAAGCGCACTTACGACCGATAGTAATATTAAAATCAGGAATTAATACTTCCTTAGGTGAAGGAACTATCAAAAATCCTTATCAATTGAATTAATTTTTTATAGAACTATTCATAATTATAAAAATTATTCATATTCTTAAATAAGAAAGGATTGATAAGAATATGAAAAGTATAGTTCCTTATTCAAAAGAAATTAAATTTGATAGTAAATTAGCAGAGATTTGCAGTATATCTTTAGAACCAGAAATCAATATAACGGATACAGAAATTGAAGGTAATTTTATTGTTTCTGGGGAGTATAAAACACATCCGGTAAGTGTCAATAAAGAAGATTTTGAGTATACACTTCCTTTTTCGGTAGATGTCACAGAAAATATTGTTAAAGATTCAATAGAAGTAGAAGTAACGGATTTTACTTATGAAATTATTGGTGATGATTCTTTAAAAGTAGATATTGAATTTGCTGTAACTGCAGAAGAAGCAAAACAAGAAGTAGAAGAAAATCGCGAAGAATTTGTTGAAGATGTAAATGCGATGTTGGAACAGACGCCAGAAGAAGAGCTAGATTTGTTTGAAGAAGAATTGGATCCTATAAAAGAAATGGATGAAGATAATCAACAGGAAATAGAGGAAGATGCTACAAGACTAGATCAAGAGAGTGCCGAAATGATTTTAGATTCAGCAAGTCATAAAGAAGATGAATTTACAACATATAATATTCATTTAGTTAAACCTGGAGATACTTTAGAATCTATTGTTGCAACTTATCAAACAGATTTGATGACTTTAAAACAATATAATACCATTGAAGAATTAAATATCGGGGATAAAATCATTATTCCAAGTATTGATGAATAAGTCTTTAGAAGTTTTAAAAAATATTTATAAACCTTATCGATATACTATTAAAGGAAATGTAGTAATTTTTTCAACAACAAGTGGAGATTTTGTTGTGAAAGAAAAAAAGAATGATAAAAATATGAAAGATTTATATACCTATTTATCGAGTAGAGGTTTTAATAATTTTCCTGCATTGGTGGATGAATCAAGAAGTGATGTCAATGTTTATGAGTATGTAGATAATGTGTCGATGCCGGTGGAACAAAAATCTCTTGATTTAATTAATATCATTGCAAATTTACATAATCAAACCACTTATTTTAAATCAGTTACTGAAGATACATTTAAAGAAGTATATGATGCGATTAAAAGTAATATTGATTATTTGAAAATGGATTATGAACAAAAATATGAAGAAATAAAAAAGGAGATCTATATGTCTCCTAGTCATTATTTATTTATACGTAATGTCTCAAAATCTTTTGCTGCTTTAGATTTTTGCCAAAGCGAATTAGACCAATGGTACGATTTAGTAAAGGATCAAAATAGAAAAAGAGTCAGTCTTATTCATAATCATCTTTCTTTAGATCATTTTTTAAAAAATGAAAAAGAGTACTTGATTAGTTGGGAAGATTCACGTATTGATACTCCAGTAGTTGATTTAGTAGGATTTTATAATCAAGAATATTTTAATGTAAATTTTGATGTGTTACTGCAACGTTATTTTGAAAAAGTAAAGATAAGTGAAGATGAAAAAAAATTATTTTTTATATTGATTTCTTTGCCTAAAAAAATTAATTTTGAAGAAGAAGAATTGAAAAATTGTCAAGTTATTAGAGAAGCTTTTGATTACTTATTTATTACTGAAAATTTAATGCGGCCATACTATACGGTAGAGCAAGAAAATTAAAATAAATAATTCTAATAATAAAACAAATATATTAAAACGCAAAGGCAATATTAAAGTAATAATTAATTGATAAAATATTAATATGCATAATGCAAAAATAGCTAAAATGGAAAATAGTCCTCCACCTTTATTGGGAGGTGGACAACAAGGGCCTTTATTAAACATATAATCACCTAACATATTATATGTTTTTTTTGGCATTTTGTTTTGTTCTTTGAAATCCAACTTTACAAAAAGTTTTGACTAAATTATAATTAAATTAGAATAGGAGGGCACTATATGAAAAGAAATAAAGGTTTTATTTTTATAGAAACTTTAGTCGTTGTGGCCATTCTAAGTGCTTCTCTTATTATGACTTATTCAATGTATAGTGCTGCTGTTGTCAAAGAAAATGTTCGTATTCATTATAATGATTCTGCTTTTTTATATCGTACATATTATTTACAACGTTTTTTTCGTAATTTTCGTTTAGATTTAGTGGCATCGAATTTAAATCAGACCGATAATAGAATTACTGGACTAAATTGTTATGATAATAATGCCCTTTTTATGAATTCAATGAATAATCAAGGATTATGTGAAAGCTTGTTTGAATCTCTTCATATACGTAATATTTATATTACGTATAATGATTTAAGTTATGTACAAGAATGTAGTAATTTTAGTGGAGTATGTGAGGAATTAGGACAACTTCGAGAAGAAGCAGTAGAATTTTTAAAGACAATTGGTTCTCAAGGAGAAACTGGTTATAGAATTGTTATAGAATTTGAAGAATGTAAAGATGGAACTTATGGAGATGGAAATACTTGTAATAATAAATATTCCTATTTTTATACGACACTTAGTTTGGGGGAATTATTATGAAAAATAGAGGAATAACATTAGTTGAGCTAATTATTAGTATTTCTTTAATTTCTATCGTTGTCCTTTTTTTGTTTCGTCTATTAGTTGATGTTAAATATAATGATAACAAAACTGATTTTGCTCGTGCCAATCAACAAAATCGAGCAATTATTATAAAAACAGTTCAAGATGACTTTTTAGATTATGGCTTGATTAATTTAACTGCTCAAGGGAATGCTAATGAGTTAAAAATTATGTTTAGTTACGAAGATAATAAACAAGGTACTTTAACTGTACATGCTCATGATATTGCTTATCAAAAAGCGAATGGTGAAATCGAAAAGTGGCTTTTAGATTCATCTATTGGTACTTACAAGGTACAATGTGTTCGTTTTATTAAAAATGGATTTAATGACCAAGGCGACTTTTTTTCTGTTTGGTTTCGTATTCCTTTGGAAGTTAAAAAAGAAAGTAAAAATGTTTTAGATGATTTAGAATTCTTTTATATTGGTAAAAAGATAGATTTGCAAGATGGTAATGCTTTTTCTTCTAACTATTCACTGGGCAATTATAATCCAAGTAGTTGTTAAAAACATATGCCATAATCGAGCTTTAAAAAATGGCTTTGAAGAAATATTTTCTTCTTGAATAATATTTTTTATTTGACTATGGATGCTAAATCCTCCAAAAGAAATGAAAAGACCAGCTAGAATTTTTTGGAAAAATATATTAATAGACAGGTTACTTATTTTGGAAAGACCTCCTGTAACTTCTAATAAACCATTTATAAAGCAATTTAATAATGGGCTTTTGCAAAAAATATTTATACCTTCACAAAGAATGAAGTAAAAAATCATTGTTCCTAAAATTTGAATAAGTGTATTAAAAGCATGTTCAATACTTTGAGAAAGTAATTTAGAAAAATTTTTGCTTGAAGCCTTTTTTTCTAATTGGATATTTTGATAATTATATTTTCGAAAATAAAAGGCGATTAAAAAATTACTTAAATAAATGAAAAAAATATATTTTAAAACGATAGTAGAATCTTTTAAAAAAATATTTAACATATTATAGGTGAATAAAGGATTTAAAAAAAAGGAATAAGTTAGAATAATACTTGCATCTTTTTTATTTAGATTTTTGTTTTTTACTAAATTGGTTGTAATATAAGCATTAGTTGGTGTTCCAGATAACATAGACATTAAAAAAATATAAGTTGCTGCATTCGAAAAAGAAAATATTTTGTGAAAAAATTTATAAAATATTTTTTGTAAATAGTAAATAAAATTATATTCTATTAATAAATCATTAATGATAAACATGGGAAATAAAGTAGGAAAAACTTGGTGGAAAAAAATAGTGCATCCAGATAAGATACAATTTTTGAATAAAGTGTTTTCTTTAAAAAGTAATACAATAAATATTAGAATGATCAATAGGGGAAGGTCTTTTATTAAATTTTTTTTCATAATCTCGCTCTCATTTGATATAATTATTTAGGTGAAAAATAAATATGTTTATTAAATTATATGAAATGATAAAAAAATTCATAAAAGAAAATATTCGTTTTTTATGTGCACTTGCTTTTTTATTCTTATTTTTCTTTTATCAGTTACCGTTTGTAATTTATCGCCCCGGAGGAACTATTGATTTAAAAGATCGAATTGTAATGGATGATCCCTATCCAACGAGTGGAAAATTGTCGATGGCTTATGTGTCAATGATGAAAGGAAATATTCCTTTTGTATTACTTTCTTTTGTACTTCCTAATTGGGATTTAGAGAAGACTTCAGAAATTACTTTAGATAATGAATCGATAGATGATACCATTTTACGAGATCATTTATATTTAGAGGAAGGTTTAGATAATGCAACCATTAGTGCTTATCAAGCAGCAAATAAAGAGATTAATATCAAAAAAAAATATCCTGTCGTCAGTTATATTACCAAAGAAGCTCAAACGAATCTAAAAGTAGGAGATATTATTTTAAAAGTAAATCAGCAAGAATTTGAGGAATTGGCGCAATTGCAAGAATATATTAATTCTTTACAAAAGGATGATTCTGTTGCTTTTGAAGTAGAAAGAGATGGAAAGAAAGTATCTTGCACGGCAACTGTATATGAAATTGATAATACTTTAAAGGTAGGTATTTCTATTTTGACTAAGTATGAGTATGATGCGAGTCCTTCTATTGAAATAAAAACAAAAGATAGTGAATCTGGTTCTAGTGGTGGTTTAATGACAGCTTTGTCTATATATAATGCTTTGACAGAAGAAGATATTACTAAAGGAAGAAATATTATTGGAACTGGGACCATTGATATTTTAGGAAATGTTGGAGAGATCGGCGGCGTAAAATATAAACTATTGGGAGCAGAAAAAGAAGGGGCAGACATCTTTTTATGTCCTAAAGAAAATTATGAAGAAGCAAAAAAAGTTAAGGAACAAAATGATTTAAATATAGAATTGATTGCAGTCTCTACTTTAGAGGAAGCTATTGAAGTTTTAACAAAATAAAAATAGGGGTTTTCAAATCTTTATTTTTATTTTATAATAATGTTATAAGATAGAGAAGAATACAGGTGATGTGTTGATGGAATTAGGAAACATGGGATTAAAATATAGGGTATCGTTAGCTATAATTGCTATTTTATTAGTTATTTCTTTATTTGTGAGTAGTAGTTATGCATTTTGGAAAGTAACAGAGGAACAATCAACGGCAAATACTCTTGGAACAAGTTGCTTTAAACTAACTTTTGAAGATTCCTCTTCTAAGTCAATTAATTTAACGAATACTTATCCAATGGTTGATGCAAGTGGGTTGAAAACTACACCATATACATTTAAATTGACGAATAATTGTGAAAATGCTCTAAAATATACCGTTTATTTAAATACTTTAACCCCAACAGCAACTGCTATTCCTGATGCAAAAATAAAGTATACTTTAAAAAAAGATAGTGGTACGGAAAAAGCAAGTTTGTTAGGCTCTGCTACAAAAAACCAAGATAAATCTTCTTTTTCAACATCTAGCTCTATTGTCACTTCTTATAAACTAGATACAGCTGGTGGAACAAGTACTCCAGCAACAGGAACTTTAGCTAAGGGCGCATCTGTTACATATAGTTTAAAATTATGGATTGATTCAACTGCAGGAAATGAAGTTGAAGGTAAAGCTTTTAATGCAGAAGTTGCTGTTACTGCTTATGATACTGTTTCTAATAAATAATACATTTAGTTGACAACAAGTTTTTACTTGTTGTTTTTTTTATGTTATACTGAGTTAAGGTGATAAAATGGCAAAGTATGATGCATCGTCAATTAAAATATTAGAAGGTTTAGAAGCAGTACGAAAAAGACCCGGAATGTATATTGGTTCAACAGATAAAAGAGGGTTGCATCATTTGGTATGGGAAATTGTGGATAATGCCATTGATGAAATTATCAATGGTTATGGAGATACTATTAAGATTATTTTAAATAAAGACGATAGTGTTACAATAACAGATAATGGTCGTGGAGTACCTATTGGAATGCATGCTAGTGGAAAGTCTACTCCAGAAGTTATTTATACTGTTTTACATGCAGGAGGTAAATTTGAAAGTTCTGGTTATAAAGTAAGTGGTGGATTACACGGTGTAGGAGCTAGTGTTGTCAACGCTTTATCTAAACGTATGGATGTTACTATATATCGTGATGGTAAAATTAGCAATATTCGTTTTAAAGATGGTGGGATTGTCGATAGTCCCTTAAAAACAATTGGGGAATCTAAAAAAACGGGAACCAGTGTTACATTTTTACCAGATTATGAGATGTTTAAAAATGCCAGTTTTTCTTATACAACGATTGTAGAGCGTATGCAAGAAAGTGCTTTTTTGCTACCGAATTTAACCGTAGAAATTATCGATGAAGCTGATAAAAAAGAAGCTAAATTTCATTATGAAAATGGACTTGTTAGTTTTGTTGAGTATATTAATGAGGGTAAAAAAGTATTACATAAAGTAATTAGTTATAGTAATACCAAAAATGATATCGAAGTCAATATTGCTATGCAATATAGTGAATCTTATAATGAAAATATTATGAGTTTTGTAAATAATGTTAAAACAAGTGATGGCGGAAGTCATGAGGTAGGATTTAAAACAGGTATTACTAAAGCTTTTAATGATTATGCAAAAGCCAATAACTTGATTAAAGGAAAAGATGGAAATTTAGATGGTAGTGATGTAAGAGAAGGTTTAAGTGCGGTGATTAGTTTAAAAATTCCTGAAAAGTTATTGCAATTTGAAGGACAAACGAAAGGAAAATTGGGAACACCAGAGGCACGAAGTGTTACTGAATCAATTACATATGATAGTTTAAAATTCTTTTTAGAAGAAAATAAAGAGATTGCTCTTACTATTTTAGATAAAGCTTTAAAAAGTAAAGTGGCACGTGAAGCGGCTAGAAAAGCTCGAGAAGCTGCACGTAAAGGAACAGGAAAAAGTAGTAAAGAACGAGTTTTAAGTGAAAAACTAGCTCGTGCAACAGGAAAAGATTATAAAAAAAATGAATTGTTTTTAGTCGAAGGGGATAGTGCAGGAGGTTCTGCTAAGTCCTTTCGTAATCGAGAAACTCAAGCTATTTTACCTTTACGAGGAAAAGTATTAAATTGTGAAAAAGCAAGTACACATGATATTGAAGCAAATGCTGAATTAAAACAAATTGAATATGCAATTGGAGCGGGATTAGGGGCAGATTTTAATCCTGAAGAATCTAATTATGGTAAAGTAATTATCATGACTGATGCGGATGTTGATGGTTCACATATTCAAATACTTTTAATCACTTTCTTTTATCGTTTTATGCGTCCTTTAATTGAAGCAGGAATGCTTTATATTGCTACACCTCCTTTATATTCTATTGAAATTGGTAATAAAGGAAAAGAATATATTGCCGATGATGAAGAATTACAAGAAAGAAGAAAAACTTTAAAGGGAAATTTTAAGTTACAACGATTTAAAGGTCTTGGCGAAATGAATGCTGATGAACTTTATGAAACAACGATGGATCCTGCTAACAGAAGATTAATGCGAGTAAATTTAACGGATGCTGCTGTTGCGGAAAAACGAATTCATCTATTAATGGGAGATAAAGTAGAACCACGAAAAGAATGGATCAATGAAAATGTTGATTTTACCTTAGAAGACGACTTTAGAAAATAAATGGAGGTATTTTATGCCAAAGAAAAAAATAGAAAAAACTATTGTAGAAAAGATATATGATTATAGTTTAGAAGAATTAATGGAAACTGGTTTTGGAAGATATTCGAAAGAGATTATTCAAGAGCGAGCATTACCAGATGTTCGAGATGGTCTAAAACCAGTACAACGACGAATTTTATATGATATGTTTATCTCCGGATTTAAACATGATAAGCCTTACCGTAAAAGTGCTAGAGCGGTAGGAGATGTTATGGGTAGATTTCATCCACATGGCGATTCTTCTATTTATGAAGCGATGATCAGGATGAGTCAAGAATGGAAAATGCGCGAGTGTTTCATTGATATTCATGGGAATAATGGATCTATTGATGGTGATGGACCAGCTGCTATGCGTTATACGGAGGCAAGATTATCGAAAATTGCTGAAACGATGCTAGATTCTATTAGTAAAAACACAGTAGAAATGGCATATAATTTTGATGATTTAGAATTAGAGCCAACTGTTCTTCCAGCGGCTTTTCCTAATTTGCTTGTAAATGGTTCTACCGGAATTAGTGCCGGATATGCTACTAATATTCCTACTCATAATTTAACAGAGGTCATTGATGCTACGATAAAGCGAATTGATTCTCCGAATTGTCGTTTAGAAACGATTATGGAAATTTTGCCAGCTCCAGATTTTCCCACGGGTGGAGTTATTGAAGGAAAATTAGGTTTAATTGATGCGTATAGCAAAGGAAAAGGAAAAGTTGTATTAAAAGCAGATTGTGAAATAATAAAAACTGGTGCAAAACAACAAATAATTGTTCATTCTATTCCTTATGAAGTCATTAAAGAGCAATTAATTAAAAAAATTACTGATATTAAATTAGATAAAAAAATTGATGGTATTTTAGATGTAATTGATGAATCTGATCATGAACATATGGCACGATTGGTTATTGAAATCAAAAAAGATGCTAATGCAGATTTGATTTTAAATTATTTATATAAGAATACAGATTTACAAGTGAATTATAATTTCAATATGGTTGCTATTGTTAATCGTCGTCCGCGTCTTGTCGGTATTTTAGAAATTTTGGATGCTTTCATTTTGCATCAAAAAGATGTTATTACCAGAAGAACAAAGTTTGATTTAGAGCATGCTAAAGCAAGATATCATATTTTAGAAGGGTTAATAAAAGCTATTAGTATTTTAGATGAAGTTATTCAGGTAATCAGATCAAGTAAAAATAAAAGTGATGCAATAGATAATTTAGTAAAAGAATTTGATTTTACATTTGAACAATCAAAAGCTATTGTTGAATTACAACTTTATCGTTTAACCAATACAGATATTGTTGAAATTGAAGAAGAGATGAAAAATTTAGAAAAAAATATCCATATTTGGACACAAATTCTAAATAATGAAGAAGCTTTAAAATATGTTATGAAAACAGAACTTAAAAAAATTAAAAAGGAATATGGTAACCCTAGACGTACTAAAATACGTGATGAAGTTACAGAAATTAAATTGGATATGTTAGATATGATTCCTAAAGAAAATGTAGTTGTAGCTGTTACAAATGAAGGGTATATTAAACGAGTTAGTCAAAAAAGTTATACTTCTTCAAATGGAGAAGAAACTACTTTGAAACCAGGAGATTTCGTTATTGGTCTTTTTGAAGTCACAACGCAAGATACCATTCTTTTGTTTACGAATTTAGGAAATTATTTATATATCCCCGTTCATAAGATTCCAGAGGCAAAATGGAAAGAACTTGGTAAACATATTAATAATATAGTTTCTATCAAAGAAAGTGAGCAAATCATATTTGCAACGGTTTTACAGGAAAATAATCAAAATATTATATGTGTTACTAAGCAAGGTATGATTAAAAAAAGTGCCATACAAGATTTTATTGTTAGTCGTTTTTCAAAACCAATTGCGGCGATTAAGTTAAAAGAGGAAGATGAAGTCGTAAGTGTTTTTTTAGAAAAAGAAGATATCTTCTTGTTTACTAAGCAAGGTTATTGCGTACGATTTAATAAAGAAGAAGTGCCACAAACAAAAGTAAAATCTTCTGGGGTAAAAGGAATTAATTTAAAAGAAGATGAAGTTGTAAGTGGATTATCTGTTTTTGAAGAAGATTATATTGATATTTTCACTAATCATCAGACTGCTAAGAGAATAAAAGTACATGATATTCAAAAGACTGGTCGAGCAAAACGAGGAATTTTGATCATGAAAAAAGTAAAAACAGTTGCTTATGAAATTATCAAAGCAATTTGTATGGATGCTAAAGAAATTATATTATTAAAATCAGACAGTGAAATAAAAGAAATAAAAAATAGCGATATTGCTATTATGGATTTAGTAAGTACTGGATCTAATATTACAAAAAATAAAATTGATACTGTTGCAAAGAAAATGCTAATGATTTCTTACTTGCAAAAGGAAGAAAAAAAGGAAAAAAACAAAGAATCAGTAAAAGAATTAACTATTGATGACTTTTTAGACGATTTTAAAATTTAGATGAATTTGTAGCAAAAAAATCACTTATTTGCATAAATAATAATAGGTGACTAACTATTAAAAGTCAATATATTTTTAATAGAAAGTTATAAATGGAAAAGTATCCCACGCCAAAAAGAT
>CANRKD010000030.1 GCA_947631105.1 uncultured Bacilli bacterium | reverse complement strand
CATTTTTTTACTTGATCTAAATTTTCTCCATGACGTAAATACAATACTTCTTTTTGAAATTCTGTTAAATATTGTTGGACCCATTTTAATTCTTCTAAACTATATAAATCTAACAAAGACGGCATCTTTTGAGATTTTCCTTCAAACTTTTCTTTATTTGCCATAATATATTGAATTCTCTGTCTTAATGAATAATAACTTATACTCCAATAGTTTCTGGCTTTTCCTTCCGGTGCTTTTGGCCATTTTTTTACTTGATCTAAATTTTCTCCATGGCGTAAATACAATACTTCTTTTTGAAATTCTGTTAAATATTGTTGGACCCACTTTAATTCTTCTAGACTATATAAAGCAATAATACTCGAAGATGAAACTTTTGTTGATTTTGATGATTTATATAATATATATTTTAATTTTATGTGTATATTATTTATTAATTTATTATTTTTTTCTTGATTCCAATTCATTAAATTAGCTCCATAGTATAATTGTACAGCACTACGATATTCTTCAGGCAATTGTTTAACTGCTTCCACAATTTGACTTTGGGTTTTATCAGGATAACGAAAGCGAATAGAATGAGAAATCATATATTTTTGTATTTTCTTTAATATTTGCTCTTCATCCGTAATACGTTTTTTCTCTACTAAATATTTATACTGTGAAAACATTCTAACCAAATCTTTTTCAATATAAGCAATATAATTCAAAAAACTTGCAGAATGCTGCTCTTCTTTTACAGGAATAATTTGATAATTTTTTATACCACGATACTTCATATAACTATCCATTTCATGTTTTGGAAATAATTTTAATAGTTGAATAAGTATAGTTAAATTAAGATCTGCATCAATGGATTGTACATCAAATATTGTTTTTACTGTTTCTATTTTTTGTTCACTTTTATTTATCCTTTTATATTCATCTTGTTCTCGATTCAATAAACAAATTTTATGACTACTTTTTAATTTTTTTAAAGCTCTTGCTTCAATTTGGCGAATACGTTCACGAGTAAGATGATACATTTGTCCAATTTCTTCTAAAGTATATATTTTACCATCAATAAAACCAAAACGATACATTAAAATATTATATTCTTTTTCTGTTAAAATAGCTCGCACTAAATCCATAAAAGTATTATAATAATGTTGATTAATAAAATCTTCTTCTATACTCGTTTCACTATTTATAAAATCTATCAATTCAGATTTATCATCATCATCATCATTTATTTTTTGATTTAAAGAAATTAAATTAGGAATACGAGAAATTTCTTTAATGGTCTTTAAAGGAATATTCATTTCTTTAGCAATTTCTTCTTCTGTAGGTTCACGATTTAATTCTAATGTCAATTGACTGCGAACTTTATTCATTTTATTAAGTGTTGCAATCTTATGAACAGGTACACGAATAGTACGTGATTTATTGGATAAAGCTCTTGTCATTGCTTGACGAATCCACCAAGTAGCATATGTAGAAAATTTAAATCCTTTATTATAATCAAATTTATATATGGCTTGCACAAGTCCAACATTACCTTCTTGACACAAATCTTCAAATTCTAAACCCAGTCCAATATAGTTAGAAGCAATACTCATTACCAAACGTAAATTATGTTCAATAAAGATTTGCATCGCCTCTGCATCACCCATTTTAATTTTTTTTAAAAGATAAATTTCCTCCTCTGAAGTTAAAATTTTATTTTTATTTCCACTTGATGAAGCCAACAAATTTTCATTATTAAAATTATCTTGTCCCAAACCATTCACAATGGATACTTGTTGTTTTTCTAAATAATATAGATAAATCATTTCACAATTCAAATCATTTTTTGACATCTCCATAATTTTAGAATAAGTAATAGTATTTAAAGATTTATCAAAAGTTTTTTCTAAATATTTTTGAACTTTTGGCAATTCTATAATAGAAGAAATATCTTCTAAAGATAAGGAATAATTTAATTCTTGTAAAAATTCAAAAAAGAAATCTAAATCATCAGACTCACTATAATTTATGTAATTAATTAAAACAGATAATTTAAAATTCTGTTTCAAAAACTTAATAATTTCTTGATGAAACTTAGACGCAATATCTTCATTTTTTTCAGAAATATTTAAATATAAAGAATATAACGTTTCTTGAGGAATTTTAGTATAAACATATTTTTTACTTAACTCCTCAAAAGAATTTTTGGACTGCATACTATTACCACCTTTAGAAGGTATTATAATACAATTATAATTTCATGCCAAGAAAAAAATTATCGAGCAAAAAACTCAATAATTACTGGAGACAAAATAATAAGTAAAAGAATTGGCACAAAGAAAAGTACAGACAAAACACTCATTTTTGTAGGCAATTTACCTATTTCTTCTTTTATTTCAAAAAGTTGTTTTTCTCTTAAATAATCCAATTGATTATTTAAGGAAGCTTCGAGACTATTACCAAATAAACTTGCTTGGCTTAAACTAAGCAAAATATTATTAATAGAATCACTTGGAATTCGTGTTCTCATATCATTTAAAGCCTCTACGAAACTTTTGCCTAATTGATTTTCAGATAACATTTGTTTAAATTCGTTAGATAAACCACTTTCTATATTATTAGCCGTGATACTTAAAGCCGATTTAATATTTCGATCAGATTCTAAACTTAATAACAATACCTCAAAAAAGAATATAGCATCCTTTTCAAGATTTTTTTCTCTTTGCTTAATTGGATAATCTAAAATAACTTTTTCACTAATCACATAAAATAAAACAGAAATAAGAGGCGCTAAAATATACCCATATTTCGAAAAATAAATAAAAAGAAGAAACAAAATTATAGATATAATCCAACGCATATTTAATAAAAAAATGGAATCATAGGAACAATCTTCTCCTAATAATTTTATTTTCTCTTCAATTCTATCTATTGTTTTTTTTCTATATATTTTATAAACTAAATATCTTTTCTTTTTCATTATATTTTCACCTTTAATACCTTACTAATAACATAAACATAAACAATAAAAAGGAATAAAATCAAAAATAAGAAAAAATATCCTATAAATGATGTAAAAAATGGAGTAAAATAAGTAGGATTTAAAATAGAAATCAAACCAACGAACAAAAAAGGCAAAATAACTAAAACACGAAACACAAATACACTTGAAGAAATTAAACTATTGAGCTCTTTTCGTAGTTTCTTTTTATCAAATATGGATTTTTCAATCATAGAAAAAACACGAATAATATTTCCTCCTGTTTTATTAAGTAAAGTTAATGATGAGGCAATATATTTTATATCTTCCAATTTTACTCGATCATAAAAACGATTGAAAACTACATCTAAACTTAAACCATAAGTAATATCCAAATAAATTTTTTGAAATTCATCTTTAAGTGGACCATCCATTTCTTCTTTAACTACTGCAATGGCTTGCATAATATTCCTTCCGCTTTTAAAACAATTATTCATAATAATTACCGCTTTTAATAAATCATCTTCAATCTTTTTTCTTTTACGTTTAAAGGAAATATACAAGATAAAATCTGGTAAAAAGAATCCTACAATAAATGAAAGTAAATAACGAAATAATTGAAAATGTATATTTTGTAATAAAGATGTAAAAATAGTTAAAATAATAAATACAAAACCAATAAGAAACTTAAGTGATACATAATCAAGACCAGATTTAAATATTTTATCTTCAAAATGAATGTATCGATCATATTTTTTGCCATAATTTATAACCATTACAGACTTATTTAAAAAGTTAGAAAGTTTATGAATTATCTTACAAATGAATAGGATTAAATCATCGAAAATAGATGTTTCGAAATCATTTGTTGAAAGTAAGCTAAACGAATCAAAACGTTTTTCTAAACGTATAATATAAAACTGTTTCATTAAAAATAAAACAAAGACGATAATAAGTACTAGAAATAAAATTGGTCCAAATAGCAATTTCAAAAACATAAACAATCACCCTTTTCTATTTATTTTTAATCTTTTTTAAACATCTCATCAACTTCATCAATTCCTCTAGCATTAATTTTTTTCAATGCTTTGGGAATTCGACTATACAAAACAAACTCACCATCAACTTGTCCATTTTCTAAAACACCTTTTTGGCGAAAAGCAAAGATATCACGAACTTTAATTCGATCTTCTACAAAACCATCCAATTCAGCAATAGAGGTAATTTTTCTTTTTCCATCATTCATACGCTCTATAGTTATGACTAAATCTATCGCATTTACAATATATTCTCTAATTGCTTTTATTGGTATTTCTAATCCACTCATTAAAACCATAGTTTCTAGACGATTTAATACATCTTCAGAACCATTCGCATGTAAAGTGGTCATAGAACCATCATGTCCTGTATTCATTGCTTGAAGCATATCAAAAGCTTCTTTCCCACGTACTTCTCCAACTATAATTCGATCTGGTCTCATACGTAAAGAATTAATTACCAAATCACGAATAGTCACTTCCCCTTCATTTTCATAATTAATAACTCGAGTTTCCAAAGAAATAACATGTTCTTGATGCAAACGCAATTCTGCCGCATCTTCTATCGTAATAATACGTTCAGTAGAATCAATAAAACTACTCATAATATTTAAAAGCGAAGTTTTACCAGAACCTGTTCCCCCACAAATTAAAATATTTAATTTTCCTTTAACTGCAGCATTTAAAAAACGTGCCATATAAGGTGTAAGTGTACCAATACGTATCAAATCATCAATACTACGCATAGTCTCTTTAAATTTTCGAATGGTAATGACTGGCCCTTTAGTAGACAATGGCGGAATAACAGCATTAATTCTAGATCCATCACTAAGGCGAGAATCTACCATCGGATTTGTTGCATCTATTGTTCTTCCTAATGGCTCAATCAACCTTTGTATTGTTCGAATAATATGTTCCTCATTAATAAAAGAAACACTTTCATCTTTAATTAACTGACCATCAATTTCAATATAAATTTCCTTTGGACTATTTACCATAATTTCTGTAACATTTTTATCTTCCAAAAGTTCCGTAATTGGTCCATAACCATTAATCTCATTATCAATTAAATTATACAAATGATTACGTTCTAAATTGGATAAATCATAACCTTCAATAGAAGAATTAATCTCATCATTAATAAAATCTGCCAACTTTTTATCTTCAGGAATTTTTTTATCAATCAAATTTTCAACAATTTTGGTTCGTAAATAATCCAATAATTTTTTATCTGGAAAAACATCATAATCCGTAACAATCTCATTATTTTCTAATTTTCGCTCAATGTTAAAAGCATCAACTAAACTATTCTTTGACATCTGTTTCACTTCCTTTTTTATCTTTTTCTAATTGATCTAAAGCAATAGACATCAAAGTAGAATAATCTTTATTAAATAACGTAGGCATCTTTTTTTGCAAAGTAATAATTTCTCCATTCATAACATAACTATCAATATTTTTTATATAAAAACTAGAAGTTAAAGTATAATCTATATTAGCTTTTATAATACTTTTAATATCAAACAAAGAAAAATAAGTTTTAAAAGGATCACAGCTATTATTCAGCAATATTTTATATTTGGTAATCGATGTATCTTTAAGAATACTCACTAGAGACTTCATATTCTTTAAATCAAATGGATCATTCGTCATAACAAAAAGAATGGTATCTACCTTATCCAATGTAACTATATTAATTTCATCTAACACATGATTCGTATCAATTAAAACAATATCATAATTATAAACCGCTTTATCTATTAAAATTTCAATATATTTAGATTCAATCTTATTAATTTGTCTGGGATCCTTTGGACTTGGCAATATATCAATAAAATCATCATAATGAGTAATATAAGTTCCAAAATCCTTATAACGATTATTATTGTAATCATCAACAAAATTAAAAATTGTTTTTTCAAAAGGTCGATTTAAAGCAATACTAATTCCACCACTAGATAAATCTAAATCTAGAATTAAAACTTTTTTTTCCAATTGTTCAAAGATACCTGCTAGATTAATAGTGGTGATTGTTTTACCCACACCACCTTTTGCAGAAAATACACAAATAGATTTTCCTTTTAAACTCGCCATTTTAATCCCTCTATTCTTTTTGAATCTTAATCTGATCTTCTACTTTAGTTGCTTTTAACCGAACTTGAATCTTATAATTTTTTAAACCAATCATTTTACCAAATATACTATCTACTGTATAATGATTTTCCATTACAACACTTTTTTCATCTCTTTTGATTTGTAAATTTTGTGTTGAAATATTATTTTTTTTTAAAATTTGCCAAACAATTTGTTCATAATCATCTTCAAAGCGTTTTTCAAAAGTATTTTGTAAAATAATTTTAGTAGTATTTTGTAATCGGATATGCTCTTTTAATATATATCCAGTATCAATCACAAGAGCAAAAATCAAAAGAACCAAAGGTAGCAAAATCACAAATGCTACTAAAGTTTGTCCTTTATGATTCACGATAAATCACTCTTTCTGTGATAATTTGATACGGACTTTTTAAAATTAAATTTAATCCTGGAGTAACAATATCAATTTGTTTAAATAACTGAAATGTCACATATTCCGAATCTGTTTTTACCTTTAAAGAAATAGCATCTTTTTTCAAATTAAATTGATTGGATAGTTCTTCCTCCGTTTTAAAATTTTCATAAGCCAAAATAATATCATTCATTTGATTTTCTAAATTATTTTTAAAATAGAAAATTTTGCCAAAATCAATAAGAGCCAAAATCATAAATATAAAAATCGGCAAAAGCATTACAAACTCCACCAAAGCTTGACCACTTTGAGTTTTTATTCTCACACACTCCACCTCTTCTATATCTTTTTATTAACTTTGCATCTCTTCTTCATCTTGAGCTTGACAATATCCTTCTCCCGGCTTCTTTCCTTCAACATATTCTTGATCAACCAAAGAACAGGAAGTTTTCGTAATAGAATCTTTTAAATATCCCCCAAAATAATTTACAATAGCAATGGTTATAACACTAATGATAGCAACAATTAAAACGTATTCAACTAATGCTTGACCATGGTGATCCAGTCTACTCATTATATACACCTACTATCATAATAAATATAAACTATATTCTGATTAAAGTCAATGAAGGAAGAAGAAATTTATTTTTCAGAAAAGAATATGATAAGATAGAGATAAGGTGATTTTATGAACATAGATATACCTATTGTAGGTGCTACATCTTTTAAAAGTAGATTACTAGGATTAATAGGGAAAAAAAATATAGATTATGGGATGTTTTTCAAACGTTGTAATTCCATTCATACTTTCTTTATGCAAGAAGAAATTGATGTAATTGGTTTAAACGAAAAAAATGAAATAATTTTTATCGAACAAAATGTAAAACCCAATAAAATTATTAAAATACATAGAAATATTAAAAAAACTAGTATTTTAGAATTACCCAAAAATACCAGTCAACAATTACATTTAGGAAATCAACTTCAATTTACTTTAAGTTTTGAAATTTAAACTTCTTTATTCTTTAAATTCAAAAATATAATCTAAAATTTGAACTTCATCTCCACGCTTAGCACCTAATTTTTCTAATTCTTCTTCAACCCCCATTCCCTTTAATTTACGAGCAAATCGAAGAACTGCTTCTTCTTCTGTAAAACGAGTCATTTTAAATAACTTTTCAATTTCTTCTCCTTCTAATACCCATATACCATTATCATTTTTAATCGTATAAGGTTTTTCATTTTGAAATTTATAAATTACATAACTTTCAAAATCTTCCTCATTAAACGGATCTTCTTTAGGTAATTCATCTAAAAGATTTGCCATATCAATCAACATATTTTCAAATCCTTGATTTAAAAGTGCACTGACTTCATAAATTTTTAAATTTGGAAATTCTTTTTTAAAGCACTCTAAGTTTTCTTTCGCACCATTTAAATCCATCTTATTGGCAATTATAATTTCATATTTATTTTTTAATTTTTCATTATACTGTTCAATTTCTTTACGAATCATTTTATAATCTTCTATAGGATTTCTCCCTTCAAATGATCCCATATCAATCACATGAGCTAAAATACGTGTACGCATCGCATGACGTAAAAATTGCAACCCAAGACCTGCTCCGTTACTTGCCCCTTCAATTAATCCAGGTAAATCAGCCATTACAAAAGAACGGTGATCTTTTAATTTTATCATCCCTAAATTAGGACTTAAAGTAGTAAAATGGTAAGCACCTATTTTAGGTTTTGCGCTGCTTATTAAACTTAAAATAGTACTCTTCCCTACACTTGGCATACCAATTAAACCTACATCAGCCATAACTTTTAACTCACATTTAACAATAACTTCTTCTCCAGGACAACCCAATTCACTAAATTTTGGCGCTGGCTCACTATGTGTAGCAAAAGCTTTATTTCCTCTTCCTCCACGTCCGCCATGGGCAATAACAATACGTTCTTTATCTTTTGTTAAATCAGCTAAGATTAAATTATTATCTGCATTAAAAATAGTAGTCCCTTGTGGTACTTTTATAATAATATCTTCTGCATTAGCACCATTTTTAGAACTTCCTTTACCATTAATACCTTTATCAGCTTTAACAATTTTTTTATAACGAAGATCAACTAAAGTTTTTAATCCTTCATCTACTTCAAAGATGATATCTCCGCCCTTACCACCATTACCTCCATCAGGTCCTCCCATAGGTACATATTTTTCTCGGCGAAAAGATGTACAACCATCTCCACCTTTTCCGGCAATTAATTTAATTGTTACCTCATCTACAAACATAAAAGCACCCTCTTTGTTATTTATAGTGTAACAAAAAAAGGACTTAAAGTCCATTTTATCCAAAATTTATTTTTTTAATATTCAATTTAATGTTAATGCATTTACTTCTTCATTATTTGGTAAAACATTTATCATTTGTTCAATCGTTTCATCCATAGTTAAATATTTTGGATCTATAATATTTATTTCTGATTGAAATACCATTTCCATTTTTTCTTTATAATAACACTGAATTTGTAAGAAAGCTCTATCTATTGAAATTTCTCCTAATTTTATAATTTCTTCTTCTTTATCTGCTTGAGCAATAATTCCATATCTTCTTCATGATACTCAATTTGTAAGAAATCTTCATTTACTGAAGTGTATCCTAATTCATACGCTATTTCATTGTTGCTTGTTTCAGCAATTAGTATTACATCATGTTGAAAATATTTACTATTTAAAAATCGTTTATCACATAATATGCTTGGCTTTCTATTATCAAATGGTGTACTAACACTTAAAAAATTATTCATTTGTAATTCGTTTAAACTGAATATCCATTTATTTAATTCTTCCATACTATTAAAATTGGAAGCTAAATTATATTTTTTAATTTATTCTAATATTTTCTTATATATGTTTGATTGCATATTTTCACTCTTTCTTTTTTTCAGTTATTTATACTTTTAGATGTAAATTAAAAAGCTCAAGTAAATCTTCTATATTAAATTTGTATATAGAATTCACTTGAACAATTTATTTAATTAAAAAATACATACAATTTAAATTTAATTTCATTATTTTTAATTAATCTTTGTATGTAGCATCAACATAATAAATAGGTCGATTTTCTTTATAATATTGAACTTCAAAATCAGTCATGATATTAGAAATATTTCGCTCATCATGATGTAAATCTAAACTTACTTTATCAAACGTATACCAAAATTCACTTAAATTTTCTAAAGAAGAAGCAAATAAAATTTTATTATCTGTTTTCAAAATAATATGTTTATGTTTTTTAAAAATACGATCATAAAGTTTTAAATAATACATAGAGGTAAAACGTTTTTTCTCGTCTTGTTTTTTTGGCCAAGGTTCAGAAAAAGTAAGATAAATAGTATCAATTTCTTTACCAAAATAATTAACTATATTATTTGCATCATTACAAATTATTTTCAAATTATTCAACTTTTTCATCCCAATATTTTTAATAGCTGTTGCTGTTTGTGAAATATCTAATTCTAAACCAATATAATTTATATTGGGATTTTTCTTAGCCATTTCTATTATAAATATTCCTCTACCCATTCCAAGTTCTAAACAAATAGGATTATTATTACCAAATAATTTATGCCAATTATTTTTATAATTTTCTGGTCTTTTAATAACATAATCACTATTATCTAGTATTTCTTTAGCTCCTTTGACAACGTTATATCGCATAATAACACCTCAGTTATAGTGTAACAAAAAAAGAACTTAAAGTCCATTTTATCCAAAATTTATTTTTTTAATATTCTATTTAATGTTAATGAATCTATTTCTTCATCATCTGGTATATCATGTATCACTTGTTCAACCATTTCATCCATAGTTAAATATTTTTTATTTATAATATTTATTTCTGTATCTTTTTTCATGATACTTACTTTTTAATGAATCATCATTCCTTGACGTTATTCTTAATTCATTTGCTTTTTCTTCTGTTTTAGCTTTAGCTATCAATTTTACATCATGTTGAAAATATTTACTATTCAAAAAATCTTTATCACACAATATTCTGCACTACTATTTTTAAATGACTTATATCACATTCAAATAAATTGTAAATAAAAAAACGCCTACTTTTCGTAAACGCTTACTTTCTTTTTATCTCTTCCTGCTCTTTCAAATTTGACAATACCATCAACCTTAGCAAATAGAGTATGATCTTTTC
This sequence comes from uncultured Bacilli bacterium, assembly GCA_947631105.1. Lineage (GTDB taxonomy): Bacteria > Bacillota_I > Bacilli_A > RF39 > UBA660 > MGBC108787. The sequence goes on along the minus strand of CANRKD010000030.1, from coordinate 568 downwards.
CCATTCCAACATTAGCTCCAGGATAAATTTTGGTTCCTCTTTGGCGATAAAGTATAGAACCAGCTGTTACAAACTCACCATCACTAGCTTTTGCTCCTAAACGTCTACCAGCACTATCACGACCATTTTTAGTAGAACCTTGCGCTTTAATGTGAGCAAAACGTTGTAAATTAAATTCAAATTTTAAAATTCGTTGTTCTCCTCCATTCTTATATATTTTTTATATTGTTTTTCTATTTCTTGTAATAAATTAATCATATTTACAAGCAATGTCTTTGTTATCTTATCATTATTTAATACTACAATTTCTAAAACTTCCCCATCATCCGTTGTATGAATCGTCTCTGCAAAACTTAAAATGCCATTTATCGTTGTTGTAACAACACTAGATACGGCACTGCATACAATATCATAACCAGAAGATGCATAACCAGAATGTCCAGAAATAGCAATAGAATGAATTTGATTTTTTTTTCGACATATCTTTATTTTTATCATATTATTTCACTTGAATTTTCTTAATAACTAATTTTGTATAAGGTTGTCTATGACCTTGTTTTTTACGATA
>CANRKD010000029.1 GCA_947631105.1 uncultured Bacilli bacterium | reverse complement strand
ACTTTCTATTTTTCATAACTTTATTCCATCTATCATGTATATAACTATTTCCATGATAAACATTTGTGTATTTTTCATAGGCATCATAAGCCCGTTCAGTTTCTACTTCACTTAATATCTCTCCATTTTCAACATCTGCTAAAAATCTAACAAGATAATTTTTACATTGATCTTCACCTAAAACATTTATTTTGTCATTTAAATCAGTTTGTAAATCATTGATTTTTTCATTTAATTCTTGTTTGTTTTTTAACATCTGTTCTGTAATAGGTTCTGTAATAAACTTTACAAATATGGATTTAGCATATTTAAGTAAAAGTAAGCAACCACCAATAAAAGCCCCTAACCATAAAATGTTAGAGGCTATATTTCCTAATGTCAAATTTTCCATTTTTTCCTTCTTCCTTTTTTATCAATAAACAAATCTTGTTTTCTTTATTTTGCCATCACATATTAGAAATATAAAATCCTTGCAACCTAGTTCCTTGGCTTTAGCTATTTCTCGTTTTACTCGTTCATGTTCTGATGTATTGCATAAGTTTCCAACAACTTCTTCTAAATCTTTTTTGGTGTCTATAATTACTGAATAATCTTTTATAAAACCCCCATCATATCTAACAGCCATATAGTCGCCACTAGGTAGACCTGTGCGAATCCACGGAATTAATTTGCTATCGAAATAACTTGTTATATGCTTATCCTTTTGTTGCCTTGTATCGGCTAAGATTAATATGTTATTCATTATAGACAAAATGCCGGAGCCAGCCCAAGGCTGTCGGTACTAGTGGTATAGTAAGCAGAACCATCACTATGAACACCCATCCAATAATTAGAATTAATTTGAAGAGAGCTGGGACTTCTTAACCAATAATGGTATGCTCCACTACTACTAGCTGTTCCGTTATTATTCCAATGTTTTGTTCTTTTAGCATCTGAATTATAGTATGGATATTGCTCTCCTTCAAGTGCAACACTACCTTTATAATAAATACTATAACTTGCTGAACCAAACATTTCAGGATAAGATGTTAAGAATGCTTTATCTTCTGTATTTGGTCCTGCACTAGGACTTGAACTATGGTCATTAATATTTTTCTTAATAACTATCTTAACTAATGGTTGTATAGCACTTGGTAACGAATTAACAAATGTGCCATTTAGCCAAGTTCTACGAGGATTTTTAGAGTAATTTGAATCACTTGCTGTAGATGTACTAGAACCCCAAATATAAGCATATTCATAATGTCTGTTAGTACCTAATAATTCTTTGCATTGTAAAGTAATTGCAGCCTTTGTTCTTCCATTTATCTGTGTTTTTAAATTATCGTGATTTAATCCAATAATAACCATAGTCATATCTTGTGCGTCATGAGCTTCTCCGCCTTCGCCACTAGCCATTGCTGATAAGTGCATAACACGAGTATCTCCAACATGCCAATAATCTGAAATATTTATTTCACCATTATAGTGCATATCTAAATATTGACTAATTTCTTCATCTGTTGCCTCAGCGAATGATTTTATTTTAGATTTTGTTTCTGCTATATATATTAAATCCCCATCTTTATATATCTTACTTATCTTTTTTCCATTTTTGTAAATACTATCTAATTTTTTTCCATTTTTATAAATTGCCATTATTCAGCCTTCTTTCTAGGTTACACTAGGTGCTGGTTGAGATGGTTTTGATGAAGAACCATCATCACTTTCTACTGTAAAATAAAAATTATTTGCATTTTGTGTTGATAAACTTTTTGCATTTTCTTCACTATCACATTCTATTACTATATCATTGGTTAATTGTGACATTTTTGTAGGTATTGCATCAGTTTCAGCTTTATTATTCCAAGAGCTTATGTTTTCTTCGCTAATTGATTTTACATGACTAGGAACAGTTGGATCTGATTCTGTAAAACTAGTTAAATAATTTTCATCATTTTCTAGTTCAGATACTTTTGTAGGTATTGCTGAAACATCCGCTTTATTATTCCATTTAGTTATGTCTGTGTTTAATATTGATTTAACATGAGATGGAACTGTTGGATCTGTTTCAACAAAATTAGTTAAATATCCAGCATCATTGTCTAATTCTGAAACAGAAGTTGGTACATCACTTGTTTTGGCATAACCTATATCATTAGTAAATGAAGAAATATTTGTAGGTATTGCTTCTGAAGTAATGAAATTACTATCATTATCAAGTTGAGAAACTTTTGTTGGTAAATCTGCATCTGTAATAAATCCTTCATCATTAGTTAATTGTGATAGGTTTGTTGGAACATTAATATTATCTAGTTTTGCTTTATCTTTAGAGGACATTAAGCCATCAGTAGTAATTGTTGCTTCTTGATAAGTTGTGTCTTGAGTATTAAAGGATGCTGATGCATTATCACCTTTAGTAATTGTAATAGTTGTGCCCTCTACAGTTATATTTTTAATATAATTTCCACTATTTGCATCGAGTTTTTTTGCTAACTCTTTAACAAAATTATCATTTGTCACATAATTTTCAAGTATTAATTCTAATTGCTCATTTGTTTGATAATCACTTAAATCAATGGTAGTAGTACCTATTTTTTCCCATCCAGTATCAAGATACATATATTCATCAAAACCATTTTGTTCTTGAGCTTTAGTTGCTGGAACAAAATAAATAAGACCATTTTCGCCTATCTCTGGAAGTGAATCCACTTTTTTGATATGTACGGCATTTATAGAAGAAATTAAGTTATTAATTTCATTCTTACTATAAGTATCTGTCTTTTTATAATAATTGACTAAATTTTCCACTAAAGAAGTAATAAAATCACTATCATTTAATAAATCACTTGTTTTTGTTGGTAAATCACTTGTTTTAGCAAAGCTTTCATCGTTTTCTAGTTCTGATACTTTTTTGGGAACATTATCTTTTGTAATAAAACCAGTATCATTATTAAGTTCCGATATATTTGTAGGTATATCTTCTTGTGTAATAAATCCTTTATCATTTGCTAATTCTGATACCTTTTTTGGTAAATCATTAGTTGTAACAAAATCGCTATCATTTACCAATTGAGAAGTACTTTTAGGTATTTCTGATTTATCAGATTTAGAAGATAAAAGCTCATTCAATGTTTCTGTTTTTGTATAGTTCTTTAAATTATTAACATCTTTATCAATATAATTGCTGTCATTTGCTAATTGGCTAACTTTAGTTGGAATATCGCTACTAGTTATAAAATCACTATCGTTTATTAATTGTGATGTTCTTTCTGGAATAGCTGTTTTTTCGGCTTTATTATCTAACAGTTTATTCATGTTTTCTGTTGTAGTATAATTTGTAAGGTTTGAAACTTCTTTATCAATATAATTATTATCATTAGTTAGCTGCGATACATTAGTTGGTATTTCAGATTTATCAGCTTTTTTTGCCATTAATTTTGTCAGTTCATTATTATCAGTATAATTTGCAAGTCCTTCTATTTCTAAAAGTCCTAATTCTTCAAATGTGTTATTTCCACTTTTTAATTCATGATTATTAATCTGAGGTTTATTTTCTAATGGTTCATAATCATAATTCATATTATTAACAAATTCTTCTGGTTCAACTTGTATTTCTAATTCTTGCATTATTCTTCTCCTCCTTCATCTGTTGCCTCTTCAGTAATTCTTACTTTATCTTTTTTTATTGTATTTACTAATCCTGCGTTTTCAACTTGAACATCGTAAACATATTTTTTATATTTTAAAGACTTACTGTCTAGAGGTTTAATTGCAACATGATAATAACCATCATCTGTAAAAGTAATTCCATCATCTAATGTTTTTTGAATTAATTTTTTCTTGCTATTATAATTATCTTTGACTGTAAACCACATTTTTTCTGATTTAGTCATTATTTTTTCCCCATTTGGATATCTTCTAAAAAATTTAAAAAAGAAGCTATCGCCTCTTGTAAATTCAATCATTTTCCTTCACTCCTTCAGTTTTGTTTTTAGATTCATTAAAACTTTGAGTTGCTATTTCTAATTCTTTTACTTTTATTTTTTGCAAGTCATTATCTATATTTTCAAAAATATAATGTAAATAAAAAGCCGGGATTCCCGACTCATTAACTAATTTTAAAATTTTGTCTTCTAATTCTTCTAATACCAAGATTAATGGTTTATTTTCTTTATTATTCATTGTCATTCACCTCACTTGCTTTCATTGTATTTAAATTAATTATAATTTTTGTTTCTTTTGTTGGCTCATCTTTTTTTGGTTCTTCTTCATTAACCGGTACTATATATTTTGATTCTTCTTCCATTTTTTCACCTCCTAAATGCTTTCAGAATTTTCAGGAACGCTTGTTATAAGTCCACTTCTAACATTAATTGATGCTTTTTCTATAATCAAATTTCCTTTTTCATCAACATTAATATCTGTAACAATTTTTACATTTTTATTATCTACAGCTTCATAATTATTAGCTCTTGCAGAATTAATATTAAAATCATATAAATTCCAATTATTTCCATATACATTGCGCCCAAAATAAATTCCTTCATCAGAATGCCCTATTGAATTGCTTCTATTATATGCCATTATTAATGTATAACTACCAGATGAAGAACTTCTCTGACTCCATCCCATATATTTTCCACCAGAGTCTAATTGAAATACTAATCCTTTTTGTGAACTATCTTGAGCATATTGTGAAGTACCAATATTACCAACAGTATAACCACTTTGATAAAAAATTAAATCATTTTCATTCATGTTAACTCTTAAGCTTCCACTTCTATATAAGGAAATACCACTAGTTGCTAACTTAACAACACTAGAAGCATTATTAAATCCATAAATAACTTGATCATAATATTGTCTTACATAACTGCTAATATCTCCTTTAGATACTTTATTTTCAATACTGCTTTCAGTTTGAGATATCCTACTATTAAATGTAGTAGTATCAACTTTTTTATTAATTTCACTAGTTAAACTACTAGATGTTTGTGTTATTTTAGATTCTAAATTCTCTTGAGTATCTGTAATTGTTTGATTTATTTCCTCGGCAGTTTGAGTAATTTTTGTCTCTAAACCACCTATTTTATCTTCTACAGATTGGCTTATTTCTCCAGCTTTTATATCTATTTTAGAATCTAAATCAGTTATTTTTTCTCCTAAAGAAGTTTGAACATCACTTACTTCAAGTTTTATATTTCCGACATTTACTTTTATTTCTGCTAGTTGTTCATCGTAATATTCATATTTTGCTGTTGCTGTAGTTACAATTTCTGTCGTTATGGCATCAACAGATGCTGTTATACTATCTTTAGTCGTTTCTAATTGAACTTTTGTAACAAAATCTTTTTCCACAGTTATTCTAAATTGATCTAGCACTGCTCTAGTATCATTTAAATATAAATCATTAGAATAATTATCTTGTATTATCCAATCAGCAAAATTATATTCTCCTTCACTTCTAGCACATCGGCATCGCATTATTGTGTTACCATCTAACCAAATATCACCAATTTCATAAGGAGTTTTAGGCTCATCAAAAAAAATTCGTCTTTTATTATCAGCTGTATCAGCTTCGCCATTAGCTAAAGCTAAAGACTTAATTAAATTATAATCATCTAATTCTTGCCAATAATAATCTTCGTCTTTTAATAATTGATAAGCCTTTCCAGTTTCTCTATCATAATATAAATTACCTAAATAATCATCTTTATTTTCAAATAAAGTAAAAGGTTCATTATCTATTGTTGGGGTTCCATTATAAAACCATGTTATCAAATCATTACTTTCATATCTATATGAACTTATGTTAATAACAAATTCTTTAATAATTGTGTATTGTTTTATTAATGTACTTCTAATACTGATTATATTTTTTCTATCTGTTTTTAAACTATCTAAATCATATCTTCTAATTAAATCTTCAGCTGTTATAGCTTTTGCTCTATCTTGTATTATATTTGCCATTACCAATATACCTTTCCATCTTTTATTGTATAGCCTAAATCTTTTAATACTATTTCTTTTTCACTAGCTGTTTTATATTTTGAATTTACATAATTAAATACATCTTTTTTATAATTATCAAAACCTATTCTTGTCATCAAAACTTTTTTTTCACTTAAAGACATATTTAAATTACTAACATAATTTGTAATTTGGCTATTATATGAATTATAAGTATTATATTGCATTTTTATTAAAATTGCTCTTTGAGGAATAGATAATTTTAAATTATTAACATATTGAATATAAGCTTCTTTTTTAGATCCACTTATTGTTTTGCCAGTATTAACATTATATTTTCCTTCAATATCAGTACTATCTAACTTGATATATTCTTTTATAGGTATTTTCATATCAATTAATGAATTTAATTTTTCTTTTGACGAATAACCTATTTTTTCATAAATGTAGGCAATCTCTTTATCGTTAAAATTACTATCTAATAGATTATCAGATATTTTTTGATGTCTTTCATTACTTGATAATGTCGTGTCTTGTTTTATAGAACTCATAATTGCATATTTTGCTGTATAATCTGCTATCTTTTTATCTGTCATACCAAGTTCTTTAAGTTCATTTAAATTTTTTAAATCTGTACTAGTATAATTAATATTGATACTATTAAAATATTCCTCATTAGCAATAGCTTTTGAGTATTTATAAATTTGTTCAATCATTTTAGATTTTTGTTCATCAGGTGCATTTTTATATTCTGAAGTTTGTATTAATTGATTTAACTTATTTTTGGCATTTTGTCCATAAGTATTTTTATATTTTGTATATTCACTTGCAGACATTTGATAATTAGTATCTCTATAATTTATGTAACCATACGGAATGCCTGGGATAACAGTTGTATCACCAGTTTCTCTATAAACTCTTTTTAATTCTTCCTCTAATTTGGTTGGTAAATATTCTTTAGGAGATGAAGGATTTAAAAAGTTATTAAATGCTCTTTCTAAAATATTATCAGATTGTTTTTGTGCTTCACCCCATATATTAGTGCTCGGTTCAAGCATATTTCTTATCCCTGGTATTTTATACATAATTTGTCTTACTGTTTCTTCACCAAATTTAAAAGGACTATTTTTAGATGCAGATGTGGATCTTTTAGTATCATCAAAAGTAGCTGCAACTTGACTAAATAAAGTTGGAAAAAATTGTCCTATATAACTTTGTATTGCTTTTTCCCCCATGGAAGAAATCATTTTAGCAGATCCTTGATCATAAGATTGCAATACATCAGTTAAGCTAGAAATAAAAGACATTTCACTTAAAGGATCCAATGTTTGAGCTAGAGTATCAATAACAATATTAGCATCCCATTCTTCTTGATTTTCTAGTTTTTCGTAAGCATTTGCTCCCACTAAAAAAGGCATTGCAACTGGAGATACCCAACTTATTGGGAAAGTTGTATTGCCAATTTTTAAAGAATATGATTGGTTTCCTAAGTAGTAATCCATTTTGCCTTCTTTATCATCATCACCCACACCATTTACAAAGCCAGCCTTTGCAAAAGCATAACCTAATAAAGATAAAGCCGTTCCTGTTAATCCCTGTGATATATTGTCTATAAATTGACTAGCATTTATATTACCTTTATGTAATTGAAAAGCATCATAAGTTATACTTTTTATTAATCCTATAGGTGAATAATTAACACCTGCTTTAGCTACATTTATAGGGGTCTTTTTAAATGGAATTGTAGCTCCGATAGCTAAACCAGCCACTTTATTATTTCTTTCAAATTTATTTATTAAACTAGCTAATTTACTATATTGTCTAAATGTTGCTATTTCAGCTTGTTCTACAGCGTATAATTTTGCCTTTTCAATTAATTTAGGATTGTTATCTATATCTTGTTGTGTTTCAATTCCATTTGCAGTTAAATATTCGCTTAAAGTCTTTTTGAAGGCATTTCTACTAAAAAACCAGTCTTCTGCTTCAAGTGCATTACTATTAAAATTACTTATTTTTTCTAATGTCTTATTTTTAAATACTTGTTTCTTAGATTCAATAGAGGCTTTCTCACCATATTTACTTTCACCACTAATAACTTTTTTCATTTCTAGAGAAGTTTTTTGAGCATATTCATTTACAACATTACTTGATTTTTTCCAAGTTTTAGTTCTTTCAATATCAGCAAAACGAGATACAAAAGTTTCACTTGTTCTAGCCATGACATTTTTTACTTTAATGGTACCAGTCATTGCTATATTTGATATCATATTTCTAAGGTGTGTTTTTGGATTACCTAACATACTTAGGTATCTCCATTCATTAATTTTTTCGGATTTACTGCTTTTTAATTGTTCGGCAACTTGTTGTTTAAATTCTTCTACTCTTCTATTCAAATCATTTTGATCATAAGTACCATCTTCGTTATAAGCACCTAAAATAGTATCAGTCATTTCTTGAGTAATATTAACATCAGCATAAGCTTTTTCACCTTTTATTTTAGCTCTATTTACAATTTTTTCATACATCGCAAGTTGTCCTTCTGGAGTTAATCTTTGAATTATAGATAAAGCTTGTACTTTTTGACCTAATTCAGTACCTAATATTGCTACATCCATAATTAAATCACTAGCAGTCTTCGTATCTCCTTTTTTTGCTGATTCTTGAATTAATCTTTCTGCTAGAGCTATATCTTCTAAACTAACGCTTTTATCATTCATTTTAGATTTAATATATGATAATGAATTGTCATATCCTAAAGTATTTAGTTTTGTATTAGCTCCTTCTAATGTACTTTTATTACTTCTAACAACATAATTAGTTTTAACTGGGTCTAAATCTTCTATTAAAACTTTTCCTTTAACTGACTCACTTTCAGTTGATGTCTTTACCCATTTTCGCGGCTTAGTACTTAACACATTTTCATCATTTTTAATTAAATTCGATTGTAAAGAATTTTTAGAGCTATTATTTATTTGTTTAGGTTCAATAGATGGCATATTTATTTTATTTATATCTTTTGAAGTTGGAATTTTTTGCTGTGTATTATTTTGGTTTTGTTGCATATTACTATTAATAGGTAATGGTGCAATTTGACTTTGTTGGTTTGTTGTGCTATTATTGTTGGTAGATGAAGTGATTGGTCGCAATTGTAGCTTCCCGTCACTTCTTTTTATTATGCCTTCATCTATATCATATAATAAATTTCCTTTAGCAATATTATCCCTCATAAATTTGTCATAGTTATTTCTTCCGTATGCACTAGTCATTACATTTGAATCTATTTCTATATCATTAATTATTCCTTTTCCATCTATTTTAATACTGGCAATGATAGGTCTATCTTGATTATCGGCTAATTCAGTAATTACAACTATACTATCAGATTTAGTATCAGACTTTAGAATATTTAAAGGATTAGCAATAGCATCAGGCAATTGTTTAACTAAATCTACACCTAAATTATGATAATTTGCACCTTGATAATTTCCACTAGGATTTGTTACCGTTTTTAAATGTCTTTGAGTAATTGTTATAGGAAAATTTTTAAGACCAATATCTTGTAAAATTTTTGGGGTGTTTTCACTCACTACTAACATATTTCCTTTGGGATATGTTCCATTTAAAACTTCATCAACTTGTTGTGAAAATATATTGTTGTCTTGTGAAACATTATTATTATTATTATTTTGATTTTGTAAATTGTTTGTGATATTATTGTTAGTAGAAAAATTGTTAATGTTGTTGGACAATTGTAGTCCAGGGATATTAACAATTTTTTTATTATCATTACTATATTGTGCATTGTTAAAATTAGTTGATTCCTTTTGATTGTTTTTTATTTTATTTATTTTTTCTTCCACAGTACCTTCAATAACTGCTTGAGTAACTTGTACTTTTTCTTGATTATTTAATTTTCTTCCAAGTTGTTCTTCTGCACTTTTTATTGCAGAGTTAGTGGATAAAACAGAAGCTCCTCCTTGTGATAATGCTGAACTGGCAAAAGCAAGAGCCATTTGTTCTCCTACTTCGCCCCAATCCCATTTTGATTTAAAATCTGCATTACCTAATTTATCTATAATATTATTATCTACTAACCAATTTCCAGCATAAGATAAAAATTCTTCGGCACTTTCACCAGTTGCAGACATTCCTAATTTGGCTAATATTTTTCCTGCACTTGTAGAAAATTTACTTGCAAGTTTTTCGCCTAAAGCATCAGTTAGTTCATTTCCACCAATACCAAACATTCCAAAAATGCCTTCTGTAGTGCCTTCTATTAAACCACTCGAAATAGACTTAGCCCATCTTTGAGCCATACTAGTATCTTCTTTAGAAAGTGCTTCTTCATAACCACTAGTAGTACCACCTATTAATGCTAATGTAGGTATATTTAATGTATGTCCTGAAACTGTTAAACCAATATTTCCACCACTTAATGTCGCTCCTGTTGTTCCACCAATAGTAGCAGTTCCAGTTAAACCGGTTAAAGCATTGCTTCCAGTCGCAAGACCAGCAGTATATCCCATTAATTCTGCTACTTTATCAACATATTCACCTGAAACTGAATTTTTATTGACACTATTATCAGCATTAGTTATTGTTTTAACAACAAAATTTTCTTTAGTTTTAATATTATTTCTAACTTTATTAGCAAATTTATCAGCTCCAAAGACATCTGCAACTTCAGCTGTTCCACCTGCAATTAATTTAGATACTGAATCCCCTATATTTGCTACCCCTTTAACTGCATTCAATGCTAAATCTGCACCTGTTCCAAAAATAGTCTTCGTTACATCACCAACTTGATAGCCATCGGCAAAAGCACCAGATTGAAACCATTTGTTCTTTTTTTTGTTTTCTTGTTGACTCTTTAATTCGTTATTTTTTGCCCATGTTTGAGCGTATGAATTTATTTGCTTTCCATATCTGTTTTTATATTCTTCATGTGATATTGCCATAATAACCTACCATTGAACTGGTCCTTGACTTGTTTTAGAAAATCTTACTTGTTCAGTTACATCAACATAATCATTTATACTACCATCCCAGACAAAATATCTTTCATCATCAGTTTGCCATATTTTTTGACCAGATAAATCAGCTCCTTTTGCTCCAAAAGCTTTTCCAAATATTTGACCTACTTTAAGCCCAGAATTTTTTAATTTTGAACCACCAACATTATCAGGTTGATATTCTACTCCATTTTTATCTTTAGTACTAAAAGTGCCATATTGAGTATCAGCATTAATTGGACCATTATACCAATCAGTTTTAATGTTTGTATTTGTGCTTAAGTTTGAATTATCATCAAGAATATTTGCTCCACTATTTAGAGAAATACCACTTGAACCACCACTTTTAGCTTTAGCTAAATTATATTCTTTAAGCCAATTTTGTTGAGCTAAAGCATCTTGTTGTTTTTGATAATCAAATTCTGCTTGCCATTGTCTTATAGCTTCTTGTCTTGCTAATTCATTTTGATA
>CANRKD010000028.1 GCA_947631105.1 uncultured Bacilli bacterium | reverse complement strand
ACTTGCTATTCCTAGAGTTAGGAGGGTATTTCTTACTTTTTTATTTTTCTTAAATTTTTCTAATTTCATTTTCTTTCTTCCTCTCCTATTTTTATATCTCTATTTTAAATCATTTTCTTATTTATGACAACTAAAAAAATTGTTTAAGGTATTATAATCAAATTTATAAATTTTCTAAATTTTTTTTCAAGGCAGCATTATCTTTTTTTAAATCTTCAATAGCTAGTAACTGAGCATCCATTATATATTCTCGACCTATGTTAGAATTTACTTGTTGATACTCTTTTCTTAAAGAATGAATATAAAATATATTTTCTAATATTTTAATAAGTATATTCATTTTTTCTAACGATTCTTCATGAAATAAAGAATTTAAATATTCCAATATGTCTATTTCGTATTTTAATAATTCAATATTTGTTTGATTTAATTGTTGATATACTGAATTTTGAATTAATTTATAATAAAATACTAAAAATTTATTCCAACGTAATTGATATTTTTTTTGTTTAATAAATTCTTTTAACAATTTTAATACTTCAACACGTAATATTTCTACAGCATAGTCATCGTTTTTTTCAATAATTATTTTGGCATCTTGAATAAATTTTTCTAATTGACTGGATTCACTCATATTCCTTCTCCTCAATTTAAGTATTTATACTAATATAAAACTATTGTTATGTCAAAATCATTATTTTTTTATTTCTATCAAGGATATGATATAATATTTTTCGGTGAGTAGTATGCTAATGATGTTTCAAATATTTGTAAATAAACTAATAAGTTTAGGATGTAAGTTATTTAAAAAAAATGGTACGGTATTACCAGGAACTTTTTCTTATAATATAAAACAAAATATATTAGAAAAGATAAAATATCCTAAATATGTTATAGGTGTAACAGGTTCTTCTGGAAAAGGAAGTACCACCAATTTAATTGCTCATATCTTAAAATCAAATGGCTATGATGTTGTTTATAATGAATCGGGTTCCAATGGCATTCGTGCTATTACTACTCTTATTTTAAATAATTGTACGATGTTTGGAAAATTCAAACATGATATTCTTTTATTAGAATTAGATGAGAAACATTTACATTTAGCTTTTAAAAAAAATAAAATGACACATTTAGTAATTACCAATATTACTCGAGACCAACCTGCTAGAAATGGTAGTCTAGATCTTGTGTATAAAGCAATTTTTGATGCTTTGGATGGCTCTACTAAATTAATTTTAAATGCAGATGATCCAGGGCTGATGAAAGCCAAAATGAGTTATCCAGGAGAAATTATAACGTATGGCCTAGAAAAAACTATAGATAGTTATACAAAAGAAAAAAACATCAGTATAGACAATGCCTATTGTCCTATATGTCATAAAAAATTGGTCTATAAATTTTACCACTACGGACATTTAGGTTCCTACTTTTGTAAAAATTGTAATTTTCAAAGAGGAAAATTAAATTATACAGGCAAAAACATTGATTTAAAAAATCAAACAATGAAAATTAATAATCAATCTGTAAAATTAAATAAAGATATTTTATATGAAGCTTATTCAACAACAGCTGCTTATGCTTTAACAAATACCATTCATTTATCTGAAAAGGAAATTTTATATGCTTTAAATGAAAATCCAATTCCAACGAAAAGAGGAAATACTTATACTTTAAATAAGAAAAAAATTACTCTTTTAGAAAGTAAGAATGAAAATGCTTTAAGTTACTATCAGTCTTTAAAATATATTATTGATGCTGAAGGAAAAAAATCTGTTGTTTTAGGATTTGACAATGTTTCAAGAAGATATAAATTTAATGATATCTCTTGGCTATGGGATGTTGAATTTGAACTATTAAATAATAGTTCTATTGATAAAATTTTTTGTATTGGTAGATTTAGATATGATGTTGCCAATCGCTTAATTTATGCCAATATAGATGCTAAAAAAATCATTTTAATTGAAGATGTAGACCAAATAATAGACATAATACAGAAAGAAACAAAATATAATATTTATACGATGGTTTGTTTTGATATGACCGCTATTTTAAAAAATCAAATTTTGGAGGCAAAAAATGGAAACAATTAAGATTGCACATTTGTATTATGATTTAATGAATTTATATGGTGAAAATGGTAATATTCGAGTTTTAATAAAACATTTAGAGAATCAAAATTTAAAAGTAATTACACACTTTTTAACTATAGATGATCCAATTGATTTTGAAAAGTATGATTTATATTATATTGGATGTGGAAATGAAGAAAGTTTTCATTTAGTATTAGAAGATTTAAAAAAATACAAAAAGGAAATAAAAAAAGCTATTGAAAAAAATAAATTTTTCTTAGTAACCGGTAATGCTTTAGATCTTTTTGGCAAATACCATATTCATTTAAATAATGAAGAAATTAAATGTTTAGATATATTAGATTTTGATAGTGAACAAATAGATTTTCGGATTGTTGGAGAACAATTTTTTCAATTTACAAAACTAAAAGAACCTCTTATAGGATTCCAAAATAGAAATTACATTTTAAAAAATATAAATGAGTCCTCTTTATTTACTGTAAACGAAGGAACAGGTTATATTCCAAAAAGCAATAAAGAAGGGATTTTAAAAAATAATTTTTATGGAACTTATTTATTAGGACCCATACTTGCTAGAAATCCTCATTTTACAGAATATTTAGTAAAAGAAATATTAAAAACCAAAAACATGTCCTATCAAAAAATAAAAGATAAATATGAAACAAAAGCATACCAAGAATATTTAAAAAACACAATAAAAAACTGAAAGTTCAAGTTCAATTCTTTCAGTTTTTTATTGTATTTTTAGAATATAAACATCCACAATAGTCTTGACGATATAAATGATATTCATGAGATAACTCAATGCTTTTCTTATATCCATCTCTTTTTTTAAAATCAGAAACTAAAAATAATACTGATGAAGGAGAATTCTTTTCTAAAAAAAGGCCTATCTTATTAATAATTTGAGCATTTTTATAAGGACTAACGGTTAAAGTTGTGGCAAAATAATCAAAATGATTTTGGCTAGCCACCTCTAAAGTTTTTTCTAAACGTAAATAATAACATTTATGACAACGTGCTCCCCCTTCATTTTCTTGTTCAAGACCTTTACTAATTTTTTTAAAACAATCATTTTCATAATCAATATCAATAAATGATATAGAAGAATCAAATTCTTTTAAAAATCGAATTTGTTCTTTTTTTCTTTTTTCATATTCCGGTAACGGTTCAATATTTGGATTATAATAGAGCACCGTAATATCAAAATAATCGCGTAAACGTAATAAGACTGATGAAGAACAAGGGGCACAACAACTATGCAGTAATAATTTCTTTTTTTCCGAAAGTTTTGCTATTTCTTGTTGCATCAATTTATCATAATTTATTTTTTTATTGTCCATTTGTTTCTTCCTCTTTCTTTTTACTTTCTTCGATACTTTTATAAGATTTAAAAACTACTCTTTCATTGTCAGAATCAAGTTCTAAAACTCCTTTATCAGTAAGTATTGTATATATTAGAGGATAATCATCTAATCTGTCAATATTTATTAAATTAATATAAACTTGGTTACCATCATTCATTCGAAATAAAAAACGTGTATCATCAATCACAACATCCCCACTCATATTAGATGAATATTCAATTTCACTAATCATTTGGATGGCTTCCAAATTTACTTTTGTTAATTCCGTAATCAGTCTTTCATAAATAGCATCAGGAACATAATTAATTAAAAAAGGAACACCTGCAAATGATAAAGTATTACTTTCTTTGCCGTTAGATAAAACATACTTCGAAGAATCTCGATTATAAAATAAAGGATAAGCCTCTTGGATTTTGATTTTTACTCTTCCCAAAATATTTTTTTTTACTTGCACCTGATCTACTAAATCTAATTTTTGAATATTTTTTTCTAGTTGATGAGTACTATATTTAAATAAACGGGGATAATCTCTAATCTTAGCTGCCTCTAATATTTCATAATCACTTAAATAAGAGGTTCCTTCAATATAAATATTTTTAATTCGTAAATGATAAAAATAGAAAACAATCATTATAATTAAAATAAGGATACCTAAAAAAATAAAAAATGATTTTAATTTTAAATGACGACGAATTTTCTTTCTTTTCCTTTTTTTCATAGCGACACCTTATTATTATAGTAACAAAAAAAAGAATTATTTACTAGAGTCAATTAATTCTTTTACGGTTTTATATATCATTGTATTTGGATCAATTTGTTTATAATTTTGCATATTTTCTTTTAAGGTATTTATTTTTTGAGAATTATTTAATAAAGTATGAATCATTTCAGCTAAATTTTCTTTTGTTAAATCTTTTTCTTGAATCATTTGTATAACGCCTTTTTCTTGTAACTCTAACGCATTAAAATATTGATGATTATTTGCTACATTAGGACTTGGAATAATAATACTTGGTTTTTCAAGTCCTATAATCTCAAACAATACCCCTGCTCCAGCACGAGAAATAACTAAATCACTAGAAGCCATAATACCAGTTAAATTTTCAAAATAAGAAACAACTTTTAAACCTGATTTATTTTTCACTTGTTTATTAAATTCTTCTAAATTAATATTATTTCCTAAAATATATAATATTTCATAATCTTCATGTAAATTACTATTTAAAAAATCCAACATTTTTTGATTTAAAGAAGTACTCCCTAAACTACCTGCCACAAAAATAACCAATTTTTTATCCTTTGAAAAACCAAGCATTGATTTATCAATTTCTTTGATATTTTTAGTCTCATCTAAAGCTGGATGTCCCGTGTAAATTACTTTTTTTGCTTTTTTAAAATATTGCATGGAACTTTTAAAAGTGACTCCTACGATATCAGCATAGGAACTTACAAGATAATTCACTTTTCCTGGTCGACTATTTTGTTCATGAATAAATGTTTTAATATGTAACTGATGAGCAGCTTTTAAAACAGGATAAGTAACGTATCCTCCTACACCAATAACAATGTCTGGTTTAAAATTTTGCATTAAAGATTTACATTTTTTAATCGCTTTGCGAATCAAAAATATATTTTTAACATTTCTTTTCATATCCTTGGTAAATCCATAAATTTCTATAGCTTCATAAGGAATATTTTCCTTAGGTACAATTTCTTTTTCCATCCGATTATGCGTACCAATATATAAGATATTTAAATGGTTTTCTCTCTTTTTAAATTCGTTAATTATAGATAAGGCTGGATAAATATGTCCGCCACTGCCACCCGCCGAAATTATAATATTCATATTAAAATCGCCTCGCTTGATCTACTTTTTACATTTTATGACAAAAATAAGAAAAAATACATACCCTTTTAAAATACTAAAAAATAAATAAAAAGTAAACCAAAGAAAGAAATTGTTGACAGGTTGAATCCAATTTTTACTTATAGTAAAATAAATAAAGGTGAGATTATGAAAAAAATAAATAAAATCGTCTGGATCCATATAGGTATTTTATTACTTTTTTATATCCTATTTATTTTATGTATAACTAAATTTCAATATGTTTATGGCTCCAACGTTGATTTTTTTAAACAACATGCCACTCTTCCTGAATATTTTCGTAATCTTTTTTATGAAACTGGAAAACTTATCCCGGAATTTACGCTTCATTTAGGAAGTGGGGAAAATATTTTTTATTATGCTTACTATGGATTTTTAAGTCCGATACTATTACCATCTTATTTATTACCTTTTTTACCTATGAGTATTTATATAATGATTATTAGTATCATTTTACTATTTATTTCAAGTCTTCTTATTTATTATATATTAAGAAAAAATAATTTTTCTTATAATACTTGTTTCTTTGCCTCTTTTCTATTTCTTTTTTCTACAAGTCTTACTTTTCATTCCCATCGTCATATTATGTTCGTTCATTATATGCCTTTTCTATTACTATCTTTAATTGGTGTTCATAAATATTTTCATAGTCATAAAAGTTTTTTACTGATTTTAAATATCTTCTTAATGATTTTAACTAGTTTTTATTTTAGTATACCAGGAATTTTAACCGTTTGTATCTATGCATTATATGAGTATTTAAAATTAAATTCTACATTTAATTATAAAGATGTAATTAAATTTTTATTTCGTATCTTTTTAGCCATTGGTGCCAGCTGCTTCTTTTTACTTCCTATATTCTATATTATCAAAAGTGGCCGATCTACAAACCTTTCTTATAATTATCAATTGTTTTTACCTAACACTTCTATAGATTTTTTAATGTATGGAAGTTATGGTGTTGGTTTAAGCGCCATTTTATGGTTAAGCACCATTTATCAAATTTGTAAAGGCAAAAAAGAAAATCGCGTTGTCGCTCTCTTTTTACTTTTTTTAACACAATTCCCTATAATCAACTTAATTTTAAATGGAGGGTTATATCAAAACGGAAAATGTTTCATTCCCTTTTTACCCCTTTATATTTTATTAATTGCTAACACCATAGAAACAATTGATTTTAAAAAAAGAAAATGGATTTATTTCTTATGCCTCAGTATATTCTTATTAAAAATGAAATCATTGTATCCTTTACTTTTCATTATCGATTTAACTATAACTCTTTTTTCTCTTTATTTTTATCAAACCAAAAACAAATCTTACTATTTAATTCCTATATTAATCATTAGTTTTAGTATATGTATATTTGCCAATACACAAGATCATCTAATGACGATAGAAGAATATGAACAAAATGAAAAAATTAAAAACTATAATTACGATACCTTGTTAAAAGATAATGTTCTATATCGTTTTTTAACCAATAATACTAATGAATTAAATTACTCTAAAGCTAAAAATGACTACCGTATAACCAGTTATTCTTCAACAACTAATGCTTATTATGAAGATGCTTTTTATAATACATTTAATAACAATGATTACTATCGCAATAAATTTATCCTAAATGAAACGAATAATTTATTTTTCCAACAATTTATGGGTGTAAAATACATCATGACCAATAAGAAAGTACCTTATGGATATGAAAAAATTAAAAGCTATGAAAAAAAGAATTTATATCAATCTGAAAATACTTTTCCAATAGGATATGCCAGTTCCAATTTATTAAATAATAAAGAATTTGAAAAACTATCTTTCAATCAACAATTAGAAGCATTTAATAATAACATCATCATCTCCTCTAAATCTAAAAATGCTAATTTAAAAACACTCTCTGAAAAAATAGATTTAGAATATCAAATTACAAAAGTCAAAAATGTAACTTATCAAAAAAAACAAGATACGTATCAAATCCAAAGTCAAGAAAATGGTAAAATCACTTTACAACTTAAAAATCCAATTCAAGATGCCAGTTTAATTATTCGTTTTAAAATGAATGATATTCCAAGCTGTGAAACAGGTGATACGCAAATTACAATTAATGGAGTAAGCAATAAATTAACTTGTCAAACTTGGAAATATTATAATGCTAATGAGACTTTTGATTACATCCTATCGAGTAATGAAAATATTGACACTTTAAATATCACTTTTGCAAAAGGAAATTATTCACTCTCTGATATAGAAATTTATAAAATTCCTAACATTTATTTCAAAAATAATATACAAAATATCCAAAAAATGACCAATATTAAAACTTATACCAAACATAATATTTTAGAAGGTACTATAGATATTTCTAAAGATGGCTATTTTCTATTTACCATTCCCTATGATCAAGGTTTTGAAATAAAAGTGGATGGACAATCTCAAGAATATGAACAAGTCAATAAAGCTTTTCTAGGATTTCCTATAAAAAAAGGTAGTCATAAAATTGAATTAAACTTTCATGCCCCTTTTTATAATATTGGAAAAAAAATAACTATTTTTTCTATTCTTTTTATCGGAATACTATTATTATTTGAAAAAAAATCTAATACGTATGATGCCGACTAATATTTAAAATAATTCCAATGCTTGCCATACTAACAAGCAATGAAGAACCGCCATAAGATAAAAATGGTAAAGTAACCCCTGTAACTGGTATAATACCTACAACAACCATTAAATTTAAAGTAGCTTGAATAATAATACCAAAAGCTAACCCAAAAGAAAGATATTTAGCAAATAAATCACTCTGACGCAAAGAAATATTTAAAGAACGAAAAAATAATAGAAAAAAAGCAACAGTGACTAGTAAAACACCTAAAAAGCCAAACTCTTCACTAATAATGGAAAATATAAAATCAGTTTGAGGTTCGGGCAAATAAAAATGTTTTTGTCTAGATTTCATAAAGCCTTGCCCTAATAATCCCCCAGGACCTATTGCATACAAACTTTGAATAATTTGAAATCCGCTGCCTAGTGGATCGGTCCACGGATTTAAAAAAGATACAATACGAGCCATACGATATGGTGCTATCAAGATTAACCCTACAATACCTAATAAACCTATAAAACCAATTTTTATAAAAAAAGAAAATTTTACTCCCGAAATAAAAATCATTACAACTAATGTTAAAACAATTACCATAGCCGTTCCAAAATCTGGTTCTAACATAATTAAGCCAAAAAATATTAAAATTACCATCATGATGGGTAAAACACCTTTTTTTATACTTCGCATCTCTCTTCTATTATTTGCTAAATACTTAGAAACATATATAATCAAACCTATTTTAGCAAACTCACTAGGTTGAATTCCTAAAGAACCTATTCCAAACCAGCTTCGACTTCCATTACGTACCGTACCAATCCCGGGAATTAATACTAATATTAATAAAATAAAACAAATAAATAAAATAAAATTAGATTTTTTATTATAAATTTGATAATCAACCTTTGATAAAAAAAGCATTAAAAAAATACCCACTAGAAAAAATAAACCCTGTGCCTTTATAAATTTAAAAGGATCATTAAATTTGTATTCGGCCCAAATAGAACTTGCAGAATAAATCATCACCAGTCCAAAACAAGTAATGGCAATACATAAAAAAAATAAAAAATAGTCGAACTTTTTTTTCATGATACTCTCCTTAATATATTTTATTAAAAAAAAAAGAAAAAAGTAGTAAAACTTTTTTCCAAAATTATCTATTATGAATAATTGTATCTAAAGATGTTGTATGAGAACGTAACTCTCTTCTTAAAATACCGCTAATGCAATAAGGAATTTCGCATTCTATTCTATTTTGTATTTCTTTCAAGCCTGTTTCAATATTGATCTCTTTTGCTCTTTCTAAATATTCTTTTAATAATTCAATATGTTTTTTATCACCTTTGTTTAAAAAATTTAAAACCATTTCTTGAGCATTTAATTTAGGACCTTTAAAATAATTAAATTGATAAAAAGCACTAGTTTCTACAGGAGAAATTCGTCCACAACAAGATAAATCATAAAATGGTGAAAAAACAACTTGACCATTCGTTATCATTTCTATATTAGTAGCATTTAAATCACTATTTCCTAAAAAAATTTGCATTAAAAAATGATTGACAATATTTTCTTCCATTTCAGTTGTAAATGTGTATTTGGTTTCGGATTGAATATATTTTTTTACTATTTCAATTAAAGATTGAACATTATAATTTTTTGTTATTTCTTGCTTACTATACCATCTTAATATTTCGGCCATATTAAAAGAAATATAATTATTTGGATTATAATTTGGAGAAATGATTCCATCTTTATGTTCAAAAGTAGCTAGATCATATTCCGCTGTTGTAAATCCCATGCTTTGTAATATGAACGAATAAAATATTTCTTTATATCTAGCTAATTCATTTTCCTCTTTAAAAAAGTACTCCTGATTTCCATCAGTAAGCCATTTTTTATAAATATTTGTTTTTCCTTTACAATTTCTATCTAAAATTTGATAATTTTCTAATTTTAAATAACCCTTTTCTCTTTTCATAAATATCACGAGTAATTATTCTATCACAAATTCCTATTTTTGCAATAAAAAAGGATATTTCTATATCCATACCCCATAAGTAATTGCTGCCATAGCAAGTAAAAAACCAATCACCCAAAACATTTTTACAATATCAGTTTCAGCCCATCCCAATTGCTCAAAATGATGATGCAACGGAGCCATTTTAAATATTTTTTTATGAAATTTTCGAATTGCTATAATTTGTACAAAACTAGAAATCGTTTCAACTATAAATACTCCGCCGACTAAAATTAAAGAAAGTTCATGTCGAGTAAGGATTGCTACAGTAGCTAAAGCTCCTCCTAAGGATAAACTTCCTAAATCTCCCATAAAAATTTTAGCTGGATGTGTATTATATAACATAAATCCAAGTAAAGATCCTACAAGTAAAAAGCAAAAAATGGCAACTTCTTCATAACCTTGCATCCAACCAGTATTCCAAGAAATAATACCAAACGCTAAAAAGGCAATTACAGACAACCCTGCAGCCAGTCCATCCAAGCCATCCGTAATATTTACAGCATTACTAGTACCGACCAAAACAAATAAAATAAAAATACCAAAGAACCAACCCATAGGAAGCGTAATACCAAGTGAAGTAATCCACAAAACGGGTTCGCCACCATTTTTCATAAATATATAGAAAAAAACTAAAGCGATTATCATTTGAAGTAAAAATTTTGTTGAAACGCTAAGACCTTTATTATTTTTAAATTTAATTTTCAAATAATCATCTAAAAAACCTAAAAAAGCATAACTAGTAAATACTAAAATTAAAATAACTAAATTATGACTGATCTCAATACTATTCCGCAAATAAAGTAAAAATAAAGAAAATAAAACGGGAATAATAAAGATAAATCCTCCCATCGTGGGCGTTCCATTCTTTTTTAAATGTCTTTCTCCAACAGTATGACTGACATATTGACCTAATTGATTTTTACGTGCAAACTTGACAAAAAAGAAACCGAAAATCATTGATAAAACAAATCCTAACATAATTGCCAACGATGCTTTAGCTAAAATTAACATTTAAAATTCACCTCATAACCATGATTATACACTTTTTTATTAATCTTTGGCACTAGTCCAAATAGATTTTACATTAATTAGACAACATTAATGAAACTGTACTTCCTTCTGGTACATAATAATTACCTTCTGGACTTTGATATAAAACATTTTCTCCATTTCCCGAAATTTGAATATCAAATCCTTTTAATTCTTTTTTTGCATCCTCTAAATTTTTCCCGACAACATCCGGTAATTTTACATATTTTGTATCCAGCCAAGTATATTCCCGTGGCATCCCTTCTTGAGTTTTAGGATAATCATATAAATCTATAGCTGTTTTTAAAACATTTTTGGCAATAGGAGCCGATACAACTCCTCCATACTGAGTAACACCTTTAGGATTATCAACAGCAACATACACTACAATTTCAGGATCATCTGCAGGCATAAATCCTATAAATGATAAAATATAATTTCCAACCATATAAGCTCCATTTGAAACTTTTTGGGCTGTTCCAGTTTTTCCACCAATTCGATAATTTTCAATATAGGCATTTTTCCCAGAACCATTTGCTACCACACTCTCTAAAGCATGACGGACTAGCTTACTTGTATCTTCGCTAATGACTCTTGTACCCTGATCCGGTTCAAAACTTTTAATTACGCTATTTGTCTCCGGTTCAGTCATTTTAGAAACAATATATGGATTATGTAAAATACCACCATTAACAGCTGCGGATACTGCTCTTACT
>CANRKD010000027.1 GCA_947631105.1 uncultured Bacilli bacterium | reverse complement strand
ACCAAAACTTGTTGTAGCAAGCTCTACAGGTCCCATTTGATCTAAAGAAAATAAAATTCCACTAGCTTCTCCATTCAAATCAATGCCTGTTTTTTTACCAAACCCAAAACTTTTGATATATTTAAGTAACTTTTCTGCCCCTAATTTCTGTCCCATCACCACGAATCCTGGATTACAAGAATTTTCAACAACTTGCAAAAAAGTTTGATCCCCATGTCCACCAGCTTTCCAACACTTAATCCGTGCCCCATCAACATTAATACTTCCTCCATCTGAAAAATGATCTTCAAACAAATTAATTGTCTTTTCTTCTAAAGAAGCTGCTAGCGTAATAATTTTAAAAGTACTTCCAGGTTCATAAGTCATCCAAATAGGAAGATTACGGTTAATCACTTCTACAGAAGCTGTTTGATAATTATTAGGGTTAAAATTAGGTCGTGACGCCATTGCTAAAATTTCTCCTGTATCAGGATCCATCGCTAAAATTAAAGCCTGTTCTGGATTATATTTACTTATAATATTATCTAACTCATTTTCAATACTTAACTGTAAATCAATATCAATGGTTAAATCAACATTTATACCATTTTGAGGTTCTTCATAAATTTCTGATAAAGACAAACGATTCCCTTTTCCATCTGAAAAATATTTAATAGCTCCATTTTCTCCAGTTAAATATTCATCATAATTTAATTCAATACCCGAAAGACCTTGATTATCAATTCCGACATAACCAAGAACATGAGATAACACACTACCATAGGGATAATATCTTTTACTTTCTTTTACTAAATAAACACCATCATAATTTAAATTATTAATTTGCTCTGCGACGTCATAAGAAAGTTGTCGACCTTCCGGGTGAACTCTTTCAATCGATGTTTTTTTGGAAATGTGTCGATACATTTCATCGTATTGTACACCTAAAATTTCAGCCAGTTTTGTTGCAACTTCTTCTTTATTCTTTATTTGATTGGGAATAACAACTAAACTGGTTGTCGTAATATTTGTAGCTAATACTTTTCCATTACGGTCACGAATTTCTCCCCGATCTGCAGTAATAGGCAACTCTCGACTCCATAAAGAAGTAGCTAAAGAATTTAATTTTTTATATTGAAAAATTTGAATATAAAAAACCCGTGAAATGATTGCTAATAATAAAACAATAACTACAATTAATGCAACACGCATTCTTATATGTATATGATTTAAAAACATGGCAATCTCCTTTATTTAACTTTTATGAAAAATAAAAGAAAAATATGTTTTTACAAATAAAAAAACTTATATTTCTATAAGTTTTTAACGACTAGGTCCATTCATTTGGATATCATTTACATTATAGTAACCTTCAATACCTTGTTGATCAACATTATTTTCAGCACGAACCGCAGTTAAGACTGCACCATTAGCTTCTAAAGCTGCTTTCTTAGCTTGAAAATCTGGATCATTTTCATTTAATAACATCATATTTCCATTATAACTATAAGCATATCCGGTAATATCACGAACACTATCTGTTGGATAATATGGCTTCAATTGATCTACTTGAGCACTTGCCTTATACATATCAGTATAAATTTTAGCATTTTCTTTTAAAGTAAATGTATTTGCAAGAATATTTTCTTCCAAAACTTGAAGTCCATCCTCAGCAGCAACCGAAGACATGGTATTTTCTTCAGCAACATTTGTTATCGAATCATTTGAAGAAATTTCATTTTGCATACCAACTTGAGCAGCATCAAATATATTATCATTATTTATATTTTCTGCTTCACTATCTAATAAATCGGCATCTATTACCACATTAGGTAAAACATTTTGAAAATCTATTTTATTATTTTCATTAGTATTATCAATTGTACTTTCATTAGTAATTTGATTAGAAACATCAGTAGTACGAGAAGAATTATTCGATTTTGAAGCACCCATAACCATTACAACACCAAGGCCAATCGTTAACGCAGCACCTACAGCTCTTTTTTTAATATTATCTCTTAATAATTCCTTATTTTTCGGTTTTTTAATCGATTTAACTTTAGCAATAAAATTCCCCTTTTGATGTGGTAATCTAGCAATAAATTTACTTGTCGTTTCATTTACTTTACTAATTGTCTTTTTGGCAATTTTTCGAATTGGATTTATTTTATCTTTTATACCTTCTTGTTTTTCTAACTTTTCATCTTCTTCCGTTTTGCCAAACGATTTAAATGCATTTTTTATTCGATTATAAACACTCATTTTTTCTTCATTACTCTTAGTTAAATCATTTAACATTTGAATAAAATCATAAGCATCTGCTGCTAAAGAAGTAGCTTCATCCTTACTGTATCCTTGCTTCTCTAATAAATGTGTCATAGCACTTAAAGAAGAATAACGTTTTCTCTTTTCAATTTGATAATATTCTGATAATAATGAATTAATTTGAACGGATAAAGCTTCTCCTTTTACCCCATATTCTTTTAACATTTTAATTTGTTGCAATAAAGTATTTTTTCTTTCATCAATATCTTCAATGTCCACTATAGATGATTGATTAAGTTTTTGACGAAGCTCTTCTTGTTCTTTATATAATTTGTCATATAACTCTTTATCAGATTTTAAAATAAAGTACTCTCCCCCAAAATAATTTACAGATATTTTCTCAGCATCTTTATATTGATCTTGATCTGCTTTATCAAATAAATCAAATATATAATCTAAAATTGAATCTAAATGATCAGACATACTAATAATATTCTCAAATTCATTCGTATTATCTTTTCTATTCTCTTGTTTAAAATCAGCTAATCTATCCATTAAATCATTAACTTGAAAATTATTAAATCCGGCATCATTTAATAATTGTGCTATTGCTGTATTGGTTTTTAACTCTTCATTATTTTCTTTTTCTAAGTACAGTGAAACAAGAGCAATAGTTTGCATAGCTAAAAAATCCCATTTAATCCATGAATTTTTAACTAAATGAATTTTCTCTTTAATAGCTATTTTTTCATTTTCTAAAGATAAACCTTGATTACTTAGAGCATTAGAATAATTTTCATATAAAGATTGAATACGTAATTTTTGCTCTTCTTGGTATAATTCATTAAACCTTTCCAAATCAGAAGTACAAATCGATACAACTTCACCAAAATACATTACAGTAGTAATTTCTGAATTATCAAAAACATTGGCAAATAACTGATTTATTTCAGTTCGAACGGCTTCTAAAGAATTATGATCAATTGTATCAATTAAATCATTATCTATTTCATCAATAATTGCTTCTTCTTCCTCTTCTTTTTTGGCCTTTAATTGACTTAACAGAACATTGTATTCCATATATCTATTTTTATACTTTTTAAAAATTTGCTTATGCTCTCCATTGACAATTACACGATATTTTTTCCCCTTAACTTGTTCTATATTATGCATAATTTGTTCAACATAAACAATAGCGTCATCCAATTCCATTTGATTTAATTTTTGTCGATCAATCTTTAATTCAGCCGTATTCTCTTGTTCTTCTTCATCAATCAGTTCTGATTTATTTATAATTTTTTGACATGAATTTAAAGCATCACTAGCAATTTCAGAATATTTATTTTGTAATTCTTGTTCCAAATCTTCATATTTTTTCTCATTTGGAAATTGTTCTTTTAATAATTTAATCCTATTTAAAGAACGCTTAATGTTATTAGATACAATGACAAGATGAACATCTTTCCATTCATCATGAATTGTTTGAGAATCCGTAATCTCTTTTTCTTGATGATATTGTGCCAATATATCTAATAAATTTTTAATTAAATTTAAGTAATCTAACTCTTCATACAAATAACTCTCTAATTTTTCTTGAGCTTCTTTCTCATTTGTTTCATTATATAAACTTTGATACTCATCAATTACATCATTTACTTCTTGATGTAAATTAATAAAATCATTTAATTCTGAAACTACAATCTTTCCATCTATAACACTCTGTTCATGATTATGAACTTTATCTTTATATTTTTCTACATTTTCGTTAAACATAAAATATACTCCCCTCTGTTGGCTCCATTATAATATAAAATCCCTAAAAAAGCAACTTCACCAAAAAAAAGCCTTTATTCGGCTTCTGATAACTCTTTAAAAGATTCAAAAAAGATTCGATTAATAGCATCTAATTCTTCTTTTTCTGTAACAATCTCTACTGATTCTTCTCCTTCATTAATAACTCTTCGTACTATTTTTTGATTATTTTCAATCAAATTTTCATCATGATCTACCTCAATTAAATACAGATACTCAGCATCATTATATGAAGCCATATTTGCAATAGTATAATCTTTATCATCTTCTAAAGTTAAAATATCATACATTTCTAAAGATTTCATTAACGTGTTCTTCCTCCCATTTCAATATCCTTTATATTATAGAAACCTTCAATTCCCTCTGAATCAACATTATTTTCAGCACGAACAATACTCAATGTTGCTCCATTACTTTCTAAAGCAACTTTTTTAGCTTCAAAATCAGGATCTGCTGGATCCAATATTATTATTCTTCCATTATAATTATATCCATAACCAGTTATATCTCTAGTGGTATCTGTTCTATATTTTGGTTTTAATTTATTAACTTCTTGTTCAGCATTTGTAGCTGTCGTATAAATACTAGCATCATTTTTCAAAGTAAAAGTATTTTCATTTTCTATAGAATTGGACATATTATAAGCAATTGCTCCGATATCTTCTGCCATTTGTTCCTCTTGCACTGGATCAATCGATTGAACTCCTGCTTTTCCAGCACTCAAAACAACATTATTCATACCAATATTTGTTAATACATCTCCAGTTTCTTCAATATTTAAATCTTCAGGTTCAAAAATATTATCTTCATAATCAGGTGTTGTATTATCATCGACAGGTTTTATTTCGCTTGGAGCAATAGATGGATTTGGCACAATATCATCTACAGAATTTTTTATAGCTTCTTGAATTTCAGCTTCCATTTGATTCTTTAAAAAATGATCAATTGTTACAGATACACCAGCTTTTTGACTTAAAGTAGAATGGTTTAGTGATAAATCATTTACATTTGTTTCTACTTCTATTTTATTATTTTGAGTTTCTGATTTTAATTTTTTACGATGAACACCTGCCACAAGACCAATTCCTAAAATGGCACTTAATCCTAAAGCAGATGAAATGATAATGGCTTTTTTCTTAACTGATGTTTTTATTTTCTCACGATTATCAGCTTTTTTCACTTTTTTGACTTTAGAAATATACCTATGATTTTTTCGTGGTAAACTAGCTAAAAATGTACTGATGTGACTATTCATTTTATCAACCGTTTGACTAATGAATTGATGTACAGGATTATTTTTTTCTTTTAACACATCAACATTTATTTCTTCTTTTTCAGGTTCTTCAGACTTGACAACATTTTTAAAAACTTTTTTTAACTGATGCGCTAAATTCACCTTTTGAGTATTCGATACCCTTTTATTTTGACTAATTTTCATAAATTCATAAGCATTATCAGCGAAATAGAGAGCATCATTCTCTGAATATCCTTGGTCTTCTAATAATCTTACCAAAGTTCCTAAAGAAACAGATTTTTTTCTTTTATCTAACATACAATATTCGCTTAATAAAAAATTCATATGTACTGCTAATATTTTATTTTCTACACCATATTCTTTTAAAAATTTAATTTGCTCTAAAATATTTTGTTTTTGATCTTTTACATCGTCATCTAAATATACCATTACCCCCAATTGTTTACGAATTTTAACTTGACGATTATATAATTTATCAAAAATAGCTTTATCAGATTTTAAAATTAAATAACGATCACCAAAATAATCAATTTTTATTAAATCTTCTTCGTTATAGACATTTTGATAAGTTTTTTGAAACAAATTATAAATTGAATCTGTCAAACGATCTAATTCATTCGATAAATTTAATAGTGGATCTACACGGCCCTCATTTTCATGTTCTTCTTTAACTTCTTCCGTAGCTTCTTTTCTAATTTTAGGTAATTTCATATAATCAAAAGCTTGATCAGAAAGTGTTATCGCTTCTTTCTTAGTAAATCCTTGGTCTTTTAATATTTTAGTTATTGCATCTATAGACTTATATTCTTCTCTAGTTTCTAATTCACAATATTTTACAATAAAAGCAATTATATTTAAATTTGATAATTCTACATTTCCAGATATTTGACAATTTTTGATTACTTTTATTTCTTTAAGAATAGTTTGTTTTTTTTCATCACTATTCAGTTTTTCAAATTCATGTTCCACCATGAAACTATTTAATAATTGTTTCATACGAAGCTCTCTCTCACGAGCATACAGTTTTTGAAATTTTTCTTTATCTTTCAATAAAATTACACAAGGACCTCCAAAATAATTAATAGAAATCACTTGCTCATTTTTATATTCAATAGAATAAAATTTTTGAGTAAGTGTCTCAATAGCATTTCCAATTTCTTTAATCTCTGTATCTAAATTTTGATCAACACACAATTTTGCACTTAATTCTTGTTCAAATTTATGCACTCTGTCTTCTTCTTCTTCAAGTTTTAAATATAAATTTTTCAAAATAGCATCATATTCTAAAAAACGTTTTGAATATAATTTTACAATTTTAATTGTTCGACCATAATAATTGATTCGTTCCTTTTGTCCTCGCAAATTTCTAATATTTTTCATGATATTTTCAACATAAACGATTGCTTCAAACAAAGGCATTTTTTCTAATTGTTCTTTATCTAAGGTAATGTCTTTTTGTTTACTTGTTCCATTTTCTCGCGTATTTTCTTCCATTTCTGCACGAAGAAGCATAGCAGACTCTGCCAAAGATGCCTTTTTCAAAATATTTTCATATTTTGCTCTGAAATCTTGTTCCATGGTTTCATATTTTTTTTCATTAGGATATTTTTCTCGTAACTGTCTATAACGTTCTAGCGATTTTTTCAAATTATTAAAAGTAATTAAAGTACAAACATCTTCCCATTCTTTTGAAATAATATAAGAATCCACCAAACCAACAACATCATGACAATGAGTTAAAGTAGACATTAATTGACCAATTAAATCCAAATAATCTAATTCTTCTTTTAAATAACTATCCAACTCTTTTTTATACCTAGAATCACTATTTTCATTAGTCATCTCATTATATTCATCAATTATTTTATTAATTTCTTCATGTAAAACAATAAATTCATTTAAATTTTTAATAACAATTTTTCCATCTATAATATTATGCTCTTGTTGTCCCACTTTTTCTTTAAATTCAGAGGTTTTCTTATTACGTACTTCTTCATTCATAAAGACTTCTCTCCTTTATTTCTTATAATTTTAATATATTCTAATCAAAAATGCAAATTTTATAAAGCCAATTGTATTTCTAATATACTATTTTTATCAATGGGTTGATTTATTTCCATATTTACACTAGAAACTACACCATAACCATTCAAATGATAAGGTAACCCAATCAAATTACAAAATGTCACAATTTCATTAGCACTCCATCCAATAACTTCTGGTAATATATAGTTTGTATCATTAGTTACTAAAAATACTTTACTACCTACTAAAACACTAGAATTATTTAGAGGATATTGATTAGTAACATAGTTCCCTTTCCCTATAACAATCGGTATTAAATTTTTATTTTTCAACTCTTCTACAGTTGCTTCCACTTGATTGGAAATATAACTACTTAACTGAATAATTTTTGTTTCATCAACATCATTAATTGCTTCTGTTAAATTTGTTGTCTTAGCAACTTCTTCCACAACATTGTTCACTATTTTAGCTATATCTGGCGTATCTCCAATCAATTGCTTTACGGAAAAATAAATGATATATTGAGGATCTTCATAAGGAAATAATCCAGCAAAACTTTTAATATAATCAAAATCACCTGTTAAATATCCACCATTTGGACTGGCAATTTGAGCTGTTCCCGTTTTTCCAATTAAACTTACATTATCTGGAGCAAATTGCTTACTAGATGCAAAACCATCATAGACCATTTTATACATTAAATCTTTGATTTGTTTAATCGTTTCACTACTCGCCACTTGAGCAACTTCACTTCGGCCATTTTCTTCAACTACTTCTCCACTTTCATTTACAATTTTATCTACAATATATGGTTTAATCATCACTCCATCATTGGCAATCGTGGTAAGAGCCTGCAACATTTGAATAGGTGTTACAGTAATCCCTTGACCAAAAGAAGCATTGGCAAGTTCACTTTCATAATTAAATTTCACTGTTCCAGGCAACTCGCCGGGTAATGTAATTTGAGTTGTTTTGCCAAAACCTAAAGTTTCATAAAAAGACCTTAACTTTTGAGTCCCCAATTTCAAAGCTAATTTTGTTGCAGCAACATTCGAAGAATAAGCAAAACCAGTATCATAATTAATGGTTCCCCATCCAGTATTATTAAAGTCCTTAATTTTTGTTCCATCTGATAATTCTATAGTACCAGATTGATAAGTAGCTTTTCCATCATAAATTCCTTCTTCAATAGCATCCATAAAAGAAAATATTTTCATAGTTGAACCTGGTTCATACTGATAAGAAGTCAAAGGATTTAAATAACTTTCCAATCCATCTAAAGTGTTTAAATTAAAACTGGGAGTACTAGCACTTCCTAAAATAGCTCCAGTTTTTGCCTCCATAACCGTAAAAGTCGCCCAAGAAAATTTATAATTTGCTTCCAAAGTATTAATCGCATTTTCAACAATTAACTGAATATTTTGATCCAAAGTTAAATAAATATCAGAACCACTTTGAGCATCTTCAGAATAAGAAGGAGTATTAGGCATTTGATAACCATATAAATCTTTTTGATATTTAATCCAGCCATTTTTTCCTTTTAATGTATCATTATAATAAGCTTCAATTCCCATTTCTCCATTAATTTCATCGGTTTCATCCATGCGCGCATACCCAATAATGTAAGATGCATAATCTCCTAAAGGATAGCTTCTTTTAAATCCTGCTATAAAATCAATACCAGGCGAATCAAGAGCTTCAATCTGTTTTTTTACTACTTCAGAAATACCTCTACGCAACTCAATTTGATATAAATTTTCTTTATTTAATAAATTTAATAAATCTTCTTCGCTTTTTTCTAATATTGGAGCTAACTCCCGTGCAGTCAACTCTTTATCAACAACATGTTGAGGATTATTTTCATCTGTTGTTCTAGAACTAGATAAATAAGCAATTACGGTATAAGAATTAGTATTAACTGCTAAAATTTCACCATTTCGATCATAAATAGATCCTCGCGATGCATATAACGTTTTTTCTTCTGTATTTCGATTATCAGCAAATGCTTTTAAATCAATTCCATCGACATCAGAAGAAACAGCAACAAAAATTAGTTTTATAATAATTATCAAAAATAAAAAAGAAACAGCAAGCATATTTAATCTAATATTAAAACGAACGCTACTCTTTCTTTTCATGTTCTTAACTCCTTTTAATGATCATCATTAACTACCTTAATATTATCATTATTATAAGATAATCCAATATTTTTTGCAACTTCTTGAATTTTATCTAAAGAAGCCAATT
The DNA here is from genome assembly GCA_947631105.1 of uncultured Bacilli bacterium. Lineage (GTDB taxonomy): Bacteria > Bacillota_I > Bacilli_A > RF39 > UBA660 > MGBC108787. The sequence continues at coordinate 2,236 of CANRKD010000027.1, read as the reverse complement.
CATTGATTTGCATATTTAAACTTTCATTGATATTTTTTTGCTTTTCAATCTTACTTTTCATTTGTTCTACTTGTATATTTGTCTCTGACAATAAAGCTTTTATAAAAACATTAGATATTGGTACAGAAATAACTAAGAAAAAAAGAATAATATATAATAACTTTTCTCCTTTTAAAATTTTAATTGTTTTAGCTTTGTTCTTTTTTTTCATAATTAAATCCTTTCTATCACACGGAGTTTGGCACTTTTACTTCGACTATTTTCTTGTAATTCTTTATCACTAGCCAAAATTGGCTTTTTATTTATTAAACGAATAAGCGGTTGATATTCTTCTGGAATGTCAGGCAATCCTTTTACAATTGGATTCACTTCACTATATTTTTTAAAAATGCGTTTTACAATACGATCTTCTAATGAATGAAAGGTAATCACACAAATTCTTCCACCCTTATTCAATAAATGAATAGCATCTGGTAATACAGATTCTAAAACATTTAATTCATTATTCACTTCTATCCGTATGGCTTGAAATATTTGTCTTTCCGGATGTTTTAAATTAAAATATTTTAAACCAACAGCAGATTTTATAATTTCTACCAACTCTCCAGTTGTTTCAATTTTTTTCTTATTTCTTTCTTTTACTATAGTAGAGGCAATAAATTTACTTCTTTCTTCTTCTCCATAAGAATAAAATAATTCCATTAAATCGCTTTGACTATATTCATTAACAACTTGGAAAGCACTAAATTCTTGATCTTGATTCATACGCATATCTAACGGAGCATCTTGCATAAAAGAAAATCCACGACTTTTTTCATCAATTTGAGGACTAGAAACCCCTAAATCAAATAAAATGCCGTCCACAAAATGAATCTTTTCCTTTATTAAACATTTCTTCATGTTAGAAAAATTACTATGAAATATTTTATAGTTATTACCAATTGCATCCAATCTTTCTTTAGCATATTCAATAGCTTTTTTATCAGTATCAAAAGCATATAAATATCCATTCTTACATTTTTTTAAAATGGAAGCACTATGTCCCCCATACCCTAAAGTCGCATCTACATAAATTCCTGTACTCTTTAATTCTAAATTGGAAAGACATTCTTCTAACAAAACGCTATAATGCTTCATTAAAAATTCACATCCATAAATAAATTCTCAGCTATATCCGATAATTGATCACTATTATCCTCTAAAAACTTCTCCCACTCATTCTTATTCCATATTTCAATACGATCATTAGCGCCGATAATAACACATTCTTTAGTTAAATCGGCGTAATGAACCAGTGGGGAGGTAATGCAAGTTCTCCCTTGACGATCAAACTCACATTCAGCGGCACCAGAAAAAAAGGTTCTTATAAATGTACGGGCATCTTTTTTTGTAAAAGGTAGAGTTTTCAATTTTTTTTCAATTTCATTCCATTCCGCAATAGAATAAACATACAAACATTTCTCTAAGCCACGTGTTATTATAAATCTTTCTCCAAGTCCCATACGAAACTTCGAAGGAAGCACGAGTCTTGATTTATCATCAATATTATGATGATACTCTCCCATAAACATTTAAATCCCCCACTTTCTACCACCATGTACCACTGTCTACCATTATATTACACGAATTCAAATAAAATGTAAATAGTTTTAAAGAGAATTCTTTTAAAAATTGACATACTTTTTCTAAAACATAAAAAAAAGCAACTTTTTGTTGCTCATTTAATTTAAAACCCAAGGACTTCCATTTGTTCCATTTCCACTTGGTTTAGCAAGATCTGCTTTCAATACCACTATTGGCCTTACTGATACAAAAAAATAGGATGTGCTACTTTCATAACCATAGCAACGATCAACACAAATATAATGATCTTCATCTACATTGCCTTGACTATCTATAACCATTCCAGACCAATATCCATTGGTGCCACTGCCACGTCCATAACGTGATGCTAAAGCATAATTTCCAGCCTTAGAAGTGCCAGATTGATTGGCTTTTAATGTCCCTATTGCTGTTGCTACTTTCATTACATCATTATAATACTGAACATCACCACAACCATCATCTTCTAAAGCATTATTATAAACAGATGTACATGCTTCTCCATAAGCATACGATTTATTTGTAAAATTTGATTGATCTATCTCTTGCGTCTGACTATTATATCCCATATGTCTTGAACCTATGGTGTACTTATTATTTTCATATTGTTTTGCTATATCATTTAATATTTTTA
>CANRKD010000026.1 GCA_947631105.1 uncultured Bacilli bacterium | reverse complement strand
CGGTACCTTTATCAATAGCCACTTTTTCATCTGCCATGATAGGAACATCAACATTAATGACTGGAATATGTGCTGTTTTTCCAATTAAAGACTGATGAACTTCATCATTCGGATTTACAAATACACAAACGATAGCAGGAAGCAATTCAGGTCTTGTAGTAGTAATAGTAAATTCTTCCCCATCTTCAACAGTTTTAAAATTAACATAATTAAATGTTGTTTTTATAGTTTTAGTTTCTAGTTCTGCTTGCGCAATACTTGTTAAGCATTCATTACACCATAAAGCTGGACTTTCCTTATGATAACAATGTCCTTTTTCAATTAAATCTAAAAATGATAATTGACTAATTTTAATGGTCGATGGACTAACTGTTTTATAATGAATAGCCCAATCCGTACTTACTCCCATTTTACTGAATAAATTTTGAAATTCTTCTTCATATTTATCAGTTGTTTTATAACAAAGTTTAGAGAATTCTTCTCTCCCTATTTCATGAGCCTTTTTTCCTTGTTCTTTTTCAACTAATCTTTCACTTGGTAATCCATTATCATCAAAACCAAATGGATAAAATACATTATATCCTCGGAGTCTTTTATAACGAGCAATCATTTCGGTTTGAGAATAAGAGAAAATATGACCTATATGTATTTTTCCATTGACCGTTGGAGGAGGCGTATCAATAGAAAATATTTTTCGTTTATCTAATTTAAACCCATAGATCTTATTTTCTTTCCAATACTCTAACCACTTATTTTCTTTTTCTTGTGCATTATATTTTTTATCCAACATATTATCAAATCCTTTCTTAATATAATAAAAAACTCAATCCTCATTTAAGGACGAGTTTTTAATTCGCGGTACCACCTTAATTCATACTTTGTATGCACTTCATTTTTCCTTAACGGGGAACCTCCGTAAAAACTTACTTCTTTTTTCAGTTTTTCAACTCCACTGCTACCTTCAATCGATGATCTTACTTATTTCCACCAACCATAAGTTCTCTATTTAGATAAAAGATTTACTCCTCAGCTTCTTTGTCTTTTCTAATATTTTACTTGAATTTTTATTCAATTGCAATAGTTTGTTCTAACTGATCTTTTACAAATATTTGTAATTCATTATTTTCCGTTTTCAAATCAATATCATCAATATTATTGACAAAATAAGAATTACTTATTTTTTGATTTTGGTTTATATCATATATGTAGAACTCATTATTTAAACTAATAATAATTATATAATCATTATAAAAATTAATATATTTTAAATTATTTAAAATAATTTTTTCATCATAATCTACTAAAGACATAAAATTTTCATTTTTCAATACCACATATTTATCATTGTAAGTAACAATTTCTTCATTCGTTGAAAATATTGTTTCATTATCCGTAAGCAATTGCCATTTTTCATCTTTTAATGTTGCAAAGATTTCCGACTCAATTTTATTCGTATCTTCATCAATTTGATCAGGAAGTCCAATATAATTATATTGAAAAGGTATTTCAGCAACAATATCATTTTCTAGAGAAAATACACCCCATAAATTATTTTGATTTTGAATAATATAGTAATCATGATCTATACCCACCTGGTAATCTTTCACTTTTTTATATTCACCAATTTTACGTTCCGCAGACAAATCATATAAAATAATATTGGCATTTTCCACTTGTGATGAATTTGTATCTATTAAAAACACATAGCGGTCATTAATTGTTGTAATTTTTTCTGACTCTTCTATTTCTCTTTCTGCTAAGCTATAAGAATCATTTGGCATTTCAATGGCATAATCACAATAGCCAGATGGATTTTCACAAGTATATGTTCCTAATAATTGATCATTTTTATAAAAATACAATTTACCATTATAATGGAATTCATGATTTTTATTCTCTTCAAAAGCTAATCTTGAAAAATGCATAGAAGTAGAAAAAATTGTAATTGGTGCTAAAATAATAAGTAAAACTATAATTACCCATAAAGTTATTTTTTTATTTTCCATTTTTATTCTCCTAAAAATCAATTCTCTACTCTTCGATGATTATATCATAAAACATTTTTCTTTTCTATATAATTCGTGGGTACTCTATCAACAATGTAAAATGAATTAGAATAGATTAAATCTTTATCTTCATTTAAAACTCCATATAAAAAAACTTCAATATTTTTCTTTTGATAATTTTGAATAATCTGTTTTGTTACTAAATTATTTAATAAACAAATAAAATCATATGGATAATTTTCTTCTGTATTTAATACATAATTTAATATCCCTAGCTTAAAATTGCTTTGGAATTTTTTTAATGTATGGATTACTTTATTATGAAAACTCATAAGATAAATATTTTGATTTTTAGAATTTTTTAATATCTTTATAAAACGTTCAAAATCAATATTGAAATCTTTAATTTCAATTAATAATATTTTATTTGTTTTTAATTTTAAAACTTCTTTTAAAGTTGTAATATTATATTTCGCTCTTAATTCTTTATACGTATGGTATTTTATGATATCATTTTTAATAAAAGAATTATGATTCACAATAAAAATACCATCTTTCGTTTGCCGAACATCAAACTCAAATCCAGCAATTTCTGAATTTTCAATAGCATTTAAAAAAGCCGGAATAGTATTTGCTTTTACTTTTTGCGTTTTAAGTCCTCTATGAGCAATTAATTTCAAAAAAAATCACCTAATTAACTATATTAGATGATTTTCTTTTTATGTTTTCTAAAAAGAATTTTATGCACAATAATAATCAAAAAAAGACAGACACTGGGAATGATATATAATTTATATTTATACATAAAATGATCTGTTTGCTCACTTCCATTTTCTAAATCATAATGAAAAGTGCTAACTGCCTCATCTTTTAAAACGTGAAAATGATACTCTAACTTTTTATCATCTTTAGAAAGAATTAAGGTTACTATCGAATCATTTTCTAAATCATAATTATCCATAACAGACACAGTAACATCTTCAGACACTTTATAATCAAAATCTATTTGAAATTCTGTTTCAGCTAACTCAACCGTATATTCTGTATTTAATGAATCAAATGGCAAAGATAATACACCATTTAATATTTTTAAATCATTTAAATAAAAATCTTCAGCATAAGCCATATTCGGTAGTAATAAGATGAGTAAAATAAACAATATCTTTTTCATAAGATCCCTCACTATATCATTTTAATTAATATTTCATTCATAATATATAGTTTGTCTGGATTTATGAAAATATTCCCATTTTTTATCATTAAATCTTTATTTTTTATTAATGGTTTAATAGGATAAGCCTCTTCTAATTTTACTTGATAAAGATTTTCAAATTCTTGAATATTAAATCCTTTTAGCAATCTAAATCCTAACATCAAGTGATTATCCATGATATCTCGATTTGTTAATAAATCTTTCTCCCCAGTAAATTCTTTTTTCAAATATTTTGTTAACGAACGTGTATTGGTATATCTTATTTTATCTACATAGCCAGAAGCAGAAACTCCAAAACCAAAATATTCTTTATTTTGCCAATAACGCAAATTATGAACGGATTCTTTATGAGGTAATGCAAAATTACTGACTTCATAATGCATATAATGATTTTTTATTAATATTTTACATATATTCTTATACATTTCAGCATCTATATCCTCATCTACTCGATTAAAATGATTAATTTTTAACAAAGTATTTTCTTCAATGCTTAAACTATAAGTACTAATGTGATCCGGCTTTAACTTTAAAAATAATTTTAAATCTTCTTTCATCATCTTAACTGTTTCAAAATCAAAACCATATATAAAATCAATATTGATATTTGAAAATCCCATACTTCGGCATAATTCAATTTTTTCTTTTGCTTCTAAAAAAGTATGATTTCGACCCATATATTTCAATTTTTTAGGATGAAAAGATTGAATTCCAATGGATAAGCGATTTACACCATTATTTTTTAATATGTTCAATAAATCAATAGAAATATCTTGCAAATTACATTCAAAAGTAAATTCTTTCAACGAAGCAGTTTTAAAAATTTTAATTATTTCAAACAATTGATTTAAATATTTTGGTTTTAAACAAGAAGGAGTTCCTCCTCCAATATAAAGAGTTGTAACATCTTCATTAGAATAAATATCTTCAATTTCATCTTTTAAAGCGTTTAAATATTGATAAATCCATTTTTCATTATAAAGAACTTTACAAAAATCGCAATAAGAACAAATGGCATTACAAAATGGAATATGAATATAGACTCCTATTTCTTTCATTATATTCACTACTTTTCTATCTTTTACTTATTGTTTCTTGACTTTTTCCCTGCCAATAATCATTTAATTCTTCTATTTTTTTTCTAAATAAAGGATTTGTTTCTGCATATTCTTCTTCTAACTTTTTAATTGTTTTTCTATCTCTTGATAAAGCTTGTGCACACTTAGACAACGATTGAGCATATTTTAATCGATAATTAGCAATTGCTATTTTTTCTTCATTGGTTAGAGCAGATAAAGGCTTATTAACCGTTTGAGAAACTATCGTATCATCAATTAATTTTAAATGATTTTTTAATTCTTTTTGAAACAGATCTAATTTTGTTTGATCATGTTCTTTTTTAGCCATTTTTATTTTTTTTAAAATTAACCGTCTAGTTTTTAAATAATTATAGGCATTAATATAAGCAATTTGCTCTTCATATGAGCTTTCATTAGCTGTTTCTAAATCTAAACGATATAAAAAAACTTGATAAAATGATGATCTAAAATAATCCAATTTTTCTTTTAAGTCATCTACAGATACTTTTAACATTTTCGCCATTGAGTTATATGAAACACGATAGGTTAACATAATCAATATAATTTCTTCTGTTAAATTGTTATTCCATTGTGAAATATTAAGATTTTTGTTCTTATCTTCCTTATCAATATTTAATTTCCTATGCTCCTCTAATTTCTTTTTTACTTTTTTAGCTGCTATTTCATCCATTTTGATTAAGCGAAAAGTTAAATCATTATATATCGTATTTTTAGTAGAATTTAATTTTTGAGCAATTTCTTCGACTGTCAAATCTTTTTCTAAAAAATAATATAAAGCTGAATATATACGATGCTTAACTTTAGGATCTTCAATCGATTTTGGTTTATTTTTTTCTAAAATTTCTTTTACCTGTAAATACCTTATTGGGTCTATCTTTTCTAATTTATTTGTTATGAAATTACTTAAGGTTACATGACTGATAACAAATGCATTCTCTTTTGCATACTCTACAGCTTTTCTTAATGAACAACTAGTTTCAATTATGTAATCAATAATAGGTAAAAATTTTTCTTTTAGCTCTGTATCTGATAAATCTAATTTTTTAGCCATTTCTATTTCTCCTCTTTTAATATACTTAGAAATGCTTCTTTAGGTACTTCTACATTACCTAGCATTTTCATTTTCTTTTTTCCTTCTTTTTGATGCTCTAATAATTTTCGTTTACGAGAAATATCTCCACCATAACATTTTGCTAAAACATTTTTTTTCATTGCACTTAAATTTTCTCTCGCAATTACTTTAGAGCCTACGCTTGCTTGGATAGGGACTTGAAACATCTGACGCGGTATTATCTTTTTTAATTTCTCAACTACTTGGCGCCCTCTAGAATAAGCAAAATCTTTATGAACAATTATAGATAAAGCATCAATTACGGTACCATTTAATAAAATATCCATCTTAACAAGCTTACTTTCCTTATAGCCACATATTTCATAATCAAAAGAAGCATATCCTTTAGTAGTACTTTTTAATTTATCAAAAAAATCATAAACAATTTCAGATAACGGTATTTCATAATGAATATTGACTCGCGTTTCATCAATATATTCCAAAGATTTATAAATTCCTCTTTTATTTTGACACAATTCCATAATACTACCAATATATTCACTTGGAACAATAATATTTGTATAAATATAAGGCTCTTCTATACTTTTTATAAACGTGCTATTTGGCATTTTATTTGGGGAATCTATCCATTCTATTTCTCCATTTGTTTTCCTCACTTTATAAATTACACTAGGACTTGTAGCTATAATTTCTAAGTTAAATTCTCGTTCAATACGAGTTTGAATAATATCCATATGCAACAATCCCAAGAAACCCATACGAAAACCAAAACCTAAAGCATCGGAGGTCTCTGGTTCAAAAACTAATGCGGCATCATTTAATTTTAATTTTTCAATCGCATCTTTTAATGCTTCATACTTATTCGGTTCTACAGGAAAAATTCCAGAATAAACCATAGGTTTCATTTTTTTATAACCTTCTAAAGGTTCAAAAGATGAATTTTGCTCCAAAGTAATTGTATCTCCAACCTCAACAGAATTTATATCTTTAATACTAGCACATACATACCCAACTTCTCCACTTTTTAAAGTGGTTAATTTTTTCTCTTTAGGAGTATGAACTCCCAATTCGGTAACTTCGAAAACAGCATCATTGGCCATCATTTTAATTGTATCTTTAACGTGTAATTGTCCATCTACAATTTTAACTAAGATAACTACACCTTTATAAGGATCGAAGCCTGAATCAAAGATTAGAGCTCTAAGAGGTTTTTCATCATTCATTTTAGGAGCATTTATTCTTACAATAATAGCTTCTAATAATTCTTTTACTCCTTCGCCGGTTTTACCACTTGTCAATAATATTTCTTCCTCTTTGAACCCTAAAACATTTTGAAGTTCTTTTTTGACTTTCAAAATATCTGCATTTGGTAAATCAATTTTATTAATCACAGGAATAATTTTAAGATCCATTTCCATAGCTAGATAAAGATTTGCTAAAGTTTGAGCTTCTATGCCTTGAGCCGCATCGACCACTAAAATTGCCCCTTCACATGCTGCCAAACTTCTAGAAACTTCATAAGAAAAATCGACATGACCAGGAGTATCAATCAAATTTAAATAATATTCCTCATTTTGATAAGTATAATTTAAATGAACAGCATTTAATTTTATTGTAATGCCTCTTTCTCGCTCTAACTCCATATTATCTAGAAGTTGATCTTTCATTTCTCTTTTTTCAACTGCTCCCGTAATTTCAAGCATACGATCTGCTAATGTACTCTTTCCGTGATCAATATGAGCAATTATAGAAAAATTACGGATTTGACTTTGTTTCATATAAAACACCTATTGGTATTATATCTTATTTTTTTTTAAGAAAAAAGGATTTTTTATCCTTTTATAGTCCTATTAACGATTACAAGTATTATTTTGATTTTGTTCTGATTCAATAATTGAACTCAAATTTCGCTGATATGCTAAATAGTATTCTCTTTCTTTATCATTTTTTAATGTCACAGAAGCATTAATTAAAAGCGTTAAGAAATACAAATAATTAAAGCCTTCAATTTGTTTCATATTAAATATATAACGAACATAATCCTTATAAGTCTCAAAATCAAGATTAGAAAACTCACTTTTTCTCAATAATCGTTCCAAATATTTATAAGGTTCATGTCTTTCATAGGCTTCTTTTAAATTTTTTGCAGAAATTTCACGATCCATCTCCATTAATTTTTTTACATTTGATTCATACTCTACTAAATCCATACAGCTCCCACTTTGATCTAAAACAAGAGCATCTAACAAGGCTTTAATATATATTTCAATATTGGATAAAGGAAAACTGTTATGAATTTTGAATAAATTATCACAAAATTCATTAAATTGCGATTTAGTTAACAAAGTACTTTTTAAAACATTCATCATTTTAGCTAAATAAATAGATATTTTTTCATAATTATTTCTTTTCATATTTATCTCCTTTAAAACTTAATTATAATAACGAATTTTTTGGCATCCGTCAAGTTACTAAAGATTTTAAAAGATCAAAAAGATCACTTATACCAGAAGACATAAAATTTTCTACTTTTCCTCCAATAAAAATAGCAGCATCCGTTGTATTATTACTATAATCTTTTTTTTCTTCAAAAACATAATCATTTAAATCAATAGACTTTCCATCCTTTACATCTTGTTCAAATTGTTTTATACTTTCCTCTGTCATGGCTGTTTTTTTAGCAACTTTTGATTCATAATAACCACTTTGTAAAGCAATATATAAACTAATAAAAATTAAAAATAATAAATTTAAAGTTCGAAAAAACCAATTAGGTCTTTGTTTTTTTTTCATAATTCTCCTTTCACTACCTCAAATATAGCTTTAGATAATATTTCAAGCGAATTATTAATTTCATTAATATTATTATATTGACCTCCTAACTCTATCAAAATAGCATTTGGACTTATATCCTGATTGTAAATTCCATTAACGCCACTTCCACCTTTTAAACTAATACCTCTAGTAATATCCGGACTGAATTTTAACAATTGTTCATTTATCTTTTGCGCAAATTCTTGATTTTTTAAATAATTATCATGATCTTTACCAATTACAAATAAAATTTTGGCATAGTTTTTATCATTTATAGTTGCAGTAGTTATATCATAATTCATCGAATCACGATGTAAATCAATAAAATAAGTTAGATGACTATTTTTACTAATAGCATCTTCAAGTAACAATTTACTAGCAGAATAAGAATATTTATATTGCCAATTATGAATTCTTAAAATTTCTGTTATATCCGTTGTTTCTACAATCGTAGGAAGTCCTAAATCATTTAAAGATTCCCTTAATATATAATTAGCCATTAAAACACTGGGGGTAATATTATAAGAAGCATTATTACTTTTTTGATATCCTTCTGTTTGATGGGTATTATATAAGTAAATAATTGGATCTTTAATATTTTCATTATGATATGGATCCTCAATATAGCTAGTTTCCATCCCTTGTACTTCTTCTGTATTTTCTTGTTCTGCCACATTCATCCCTAAGGTATATTTTAATAAAAAATTGGTACTATTTAAATTTAGTAAATCATATAAAACATTTTCATCTTCTTTTGTATTTAAATTATAATCAATTAGATAATTTATTAACTTTTGATTATCAATTGACTGAGAATATTTTTTATAAAGTAAATTGAAAATATATATAAAAGAAGCAATTCCCATAACTAAAAATAATAATAAATGATAACGCAATTTACGCCTTTTTTTACTTTTAAATCTTGCCATACGAATCTCTCTTTCACAATTCAATTATATATATGAATATATAAAAAAAATGTTGAAAAAAACACCTAACGGTGTCCAATAAACAAATTATTTAATGCATTGGAAATGATATTAGAAAAAACAAGAATAATATCGTTAATAAAAGCACTATTATATATTTTTTTATTTCTTTCTAAACAACAAGGAACACCAATTGATAAAATTGGAATTTGGAAACTTTTTTCATTGATCTCCCGAGAAGCATTAATAGCACTTCCCGGAATAATTCCAGTATTATTTACTTCTATTGCATTATTTAAATATTCTTCATTTTTTGTGGCCATTGAATCAATCATTATAATAATATTGGGTTTCATATCATTAACAACCATTTCAATTAATTTATAAGAATTTATTCCTGTCCTTTCCGTAACAGAGGGCTTAAATATAGCAATTTTTGGTATAGTTAAAAAATCACAATATTGATTTGTGGCAATTATTTTATTAGTTACTTCCACCCCTAAAGAATCTCCGATGACCTTTTCGTTTCCTAAACCAATAATTAATACTCGATCTACTTTATTATATTTTTTTAAAAAACTTTTAATTACTCTCTCTAGTTCTTTTTCTATAAATTTTTCTCTTGTATATACCTTTTCATAAGGAAATTTTATAACAAAATAATCTCCTACCTCTTTTTTTATTTGTTTTTTATTTTCTTTAGCAACAATATAATGAACAGTTTCATAATTATTAGTTTTTGATTCTTCAATAATATATTTCTTTTCTATTTATGCATATAAAATGCTTGCATTAATACTATTTTCTTGATAGAATTATTAATGAATTTGGAAAGGAGTTTTTTATGGCTAATATTAAAAGTTCAAAAAAAGCAATTAAAGTTATTGCTAAAAAAACAGAAAATAATCATGAACTAAAAGCTAGAGTTAAAAATTTAATTAAAAATTGTGATATAGCTATAAAAGCTGGCGATAAAGAAAAAGCTACTAGTTTATTTAATGAATTACAAAAAAATATTGATCATGCTGTAAGCAAAGGGTTAATAAAATCAAATACTTCAGCAAGACAAAAATCTAGATTATCAAATAAAATTAAAAATATGAAGTAATCTCTCTTGAGTACTTCATTTTTTAATGTTACAATTGAGATGGTGATTTTTTTGAAATTTATTAAAAATAATATAATAGCTATAATCTGTTCCATTCTTATTTTTTATGTAGCCTTAAATATAAATCAAATAACCAATCAAATTTCTCAATTATTAGACAAAAATCCAAAAATTATTCTTCCAAGTAGTAACTCTTATAAAAAAGAGGACGATTTTTTATATGTTCAAAATACAAATGATTTTATCCCTTTAAGCTATAATGATATTCTTAATATTTACTATACAATTACAAATAGTGGTATTAAAGAATTTACTTTTTATTGTCCTAATGAATACACTTCTTGTTTAGAAGATGTACAATCAATTAGTAATGATCCTGAAATTTTAACAAATATTAATAATTTTGTTCATCCTTATAATGGTTTTTCAAATATTCAAACTGTTATTTCAGAATCTGGCGAAGTAAATATTAATATTAGTTATTTATACTCTGAAGAAGAAATTAATCAAATTAATCAGGTTGTTGATCAAATATATAATACGGTGATTACAGAAGAAATGAATGATTATGATAAAATTAAAGCACTTCATGATTATATTATTAATCACTCAAAATATGATGTAGAAAGAAATAATAACAATAATTCTCCTTATCTTTCCTATAAAGCCTATGGGCCTTTAATCGAAGGATATGCAACATGTAATGGATATACGGATGCTATGGCTATTTTTTTAGAAAAAATGAATATAAAAAATTATAAAATTGCTACAGAATTAATGCAAGAAGATGTTTCTGGACATGTATGGAATGCCGTTTTTGTAAATGGGAAATGGTTTCATTTAGATCTTACTTGGGATGACCCGGTTAGTGACAATGGAAAAGATTATTTACAACATAAATATTTTCTTATTAGTTCTGAAGACTTAACAAAGGCTGATCAAGGTGATGTTATCATTAAAGAACATATATTTAATCAAAGTGTTTATCCGGAAATGAAAAATAGTAATATTTAATTTTTAATATTACTATTTTTTTTATTTATATAATTTACTACTTCATCAATTGTTTCATTAAAATTCTCATAATTGACATCAAACCATTTAATATTCATTTGATTTTTAAACCATGTATATTGTCTTTTGGCATATTTTCTAGTATTTTTTTTACATTCTTCAATAGCATCTTGCAACGTATTCTCTCCTAAAAAATAAGGATAAAATTCTTTATATCCAATTGCAGTTTTTAAAGCTCTTGACTCGATATTTTGCTCAAAAAAAGGTTTTATTTCTTTAAGAAGAGGTTCAATCATTTTATCAAAACGTTCATTAATTTTTTGATATAAAATATTTCTATTTGTAGTCAATCCAATAAAAATAACATCATCATACAAAAGATGATTCCCCTTTTTGGATATTGGAACATTATTTTCTAATTTTTGTAATAAACGAACTAATCGCTTTCGATTGTTTTTGTCATATGAAATATTTAATTTAAAACTTTCTATTCTCTGTAGTAATTCTTCGTTTGATAAATTAGTATATTCATTTACCTGATTAGAATTTTCTTCTTTAAATTCATAATCATATAAAGCAGCCTTAATATACAATCCTGTGCCTCCAACAAAAATTGGAACCTTTTTTTTATTTTTTATTTCCTCTATTTTTTTTCGTGCATCCTTTTGATAATCATATACTGTATAATTTTCGTGAATTTCTTTTATGCTTAATAAGTGATGAGGAATATTTTGCATCTCTTCTTCGGTGATTTTTGCAGTTCCAATATCTAATCTTTTATATATTTGCATAGAATCAGCATTAATAATTTCTCCATTATATAATTTAGCTAGTTCAATACTTAATTTT
>CANRKD010000025.1 GCA_947631105.1 uncultured Bacilli bacterium | reverse complement strand
TAGGAATAGCAAGTATCATCCTGGGGGGGGGGTATATTAGTATATAGGAGTTATGCCCTATACCAGGAGAGCAAAAGCTATGATGTATTAAAAGGTGTAGTACCAGATTTTGGTGGAGATATAGAACTGGCCTATACAGTAGATGGAGAAAATTTGCCAGATTCATTTCCAACAAAAGAATCAGGATATATAGGAAAAGAAGTAAAATGTAATGAAGGAGTAACAGCAGAGTGGAATAATATCACATGGACATTAAGTGATATAAAAGTAGAGAATAAAAAAAGAATAATATGTACAGTAAATTTTAGTAAAGATACAAGTCAAGCAACATTAGCAGAGAAAGCGAAACTAGGAGATTATGTAGAAATGGTTCCAGATTTATCAAATTTTGATATATCAAAAGAATTAACTGGTTGTAAAGATAGTTTTATGTGTGGAACAGAAAAAAATATAACAACTCAAACAATCAATCCCAGTGAGTTAACAACGTGGAGAATAATAAATATAAAAGAAGATGGAACCATCGAGATGATAAGTGAATATACAAGTAGTCAAGGAATATATTTTGTTGGAGTAGATGCATATAAAAATCTTGTAGGAACCTTGAATTTAATAGCAAGTGCATATTCAAATAGTAAATTTACCTATGGAACCAGATGCCCAGGATATTCTGGACAAACTGAAGTTATTCAAACGGATGTAAATACAACTTCTTATCCAAATATAATGGGCACAGATGGTACAGCTATTACGTGTTCCACTGGAGTTTGTATAAAAGAATATCAAGCAGGTGGAGATATATATTATCAACAAGATATCAATTTAATAAAAAATGCATTAAATACATTGACTGCAAAAAAAGTTGGCGTAAGTGAAGAATATAATGTTCCTTATTATATAAATGGTAGGCATTATGATTATGGTTCTGATTCTCGTTGGAATTATGGGGGTTATTATTGTCAAGATAATGTAGTATTGCAGAATAATTTATATTATCAAAAAGGGCCTCTTATTACTTCATTGATATATTTTAGGCCAATTGTGGTTTTAAGATCAGGATTAAAAACATCTGAGGGAGATGGAACAAGTAATAGTCACTGGAAATTAGCATAGCAACAAAAAGTTGCTTTTTTAGTTGTCAAAGAAAAGAATTTGGTTTAGAATAAAGATAGAAAATAGGAGAGGAAAAGAGAAATGAAATTAGAAAAATTTAAGAGAAATAAAAAAGTAAGAAATACCCTCCTAACTCTAGGAATAGCAAGCGTCATCCTGGGGGGGGGGTATATTAGTATATAGGAGTTATGCCCTATACCAGGAGAGTAAAAGCTATGATGTATTGCAAGGAAAAGTGCCTGAATTCGGAGACATAGAGCTATCATATAAAGTAGATGGTGTTAGTCAAGAGGGAGATTTTCCAAATAAAAATTCCGAATATAAAAGTGAAAGTGTAACATGTAATGATGGAGTAACAGCAGAATGGGATAATGCAAGTTGGGGACTTATCAACATAAAATCAAAAGATAATAGAAGAATAAAATGTACAATAAATTTTGTTAAAGATACTTCATTAGCTACAAAAGCACAAATTGGAGATTATGTTACTATGGAACCAATTTCAACAAATTTTGAAATTCCTTCATCATTAACAGGATATGTAACAGAAAAACAAACAATTAATCCAAGTGAGTTAACCACATGGAGAATAATAAACATAAAAGAAGATGAAACTATAGAAATGATAAGTGAAAATATATCAACTGATGAAGTATTTTTTCAAGGATCGACAGGATATAAAAATATAGTTGGTACATTAAATTTAATAGTTAAACAATATGAAAATAATAAATATACTATAAATTCTAGAAGTATAGGATATAATGGCCAAACGGCTTTTATAAATGATTTATTAAGTAGGATTAAAGAAAATAAGCCTTGGGATTCTGCTATTGCTACTACAGATAATAGCAGAGAATTAGAAGGCGGAGGAGACATTCTTTACCAAACAGATATAGATTTAGTAAATAAAGCAGTAGGAACTTTGGAGGCTACAAAAGTTGGAGTTTCTGCTAATAGCCAATATTGGCTAGCCTCTAGATACTATGAGAATTTTTATTTTGGTGGGAATGCTATTCTAAACGGAGGTGTAACACACGCTGGAAGATTATATACTGCTTCTTACGAGGATGTAACTGGTGATTATTACAAATGGACTGCATCAGTCAGACCTATTGTTGTTCTAAAAAGTAACATTCAAACATCTGGTGGAACGGGAGCAAAAGAATCTCCATGGACATTAAGTTAGTAAAAATAACCTCAATAACACTTTTAAATAAGTGTTATTTTTATTGGATGAGTTTCTGGTAAAAATTTATCATTTATAAAATAGATGTTTAATGCTATAATGTACATAGTACAGAGGTGTAGTCAAGTGAGTTTAATAGAGGTAAAAAATTGTTTTAAAGTATATAATAATGGCGTTACTGCTGTAGCAGATTTAAATTTATCAATTCAAAAAGGCGAATTTGTTTTTGTAATAGGTGCTAGTGGTAGTGGTAAATCAACTTTAATAAAAATGTTGTATAGGGAAGAAAGACCAACAAAGGGTAGTGTAATTGTTGGAGGAATAAATGTTGCAAAATTAAGAAATTCTAAAGTATATAAATTACGTCGAAAACTAGGAATCGTTTTTCAAGATTTTAAATTGTTGCCAAAATTAACTGTTTATGAAAATGTTGCTTTTGCATTAGAAGCAATTGGAATGAAAAGTGAAGAAATAAGACCAAAAGTGTTAAAATCACTGGAAAGTGTTGGACTAAAAGATAAAATTAGAAGTTTTCCTAATCAATTATCTGGTGGTGAACAACAAAGGGTTTGTATTGCTCGAGCAATTGTTAATAACCCTAAATTATTAATTTGTGATGAACCAACCGGTAATTTGGATCCTAAAATTTCTAAAGAGATTGTAAACATTTTAGATAAAATTAATAAAGAATCAGGAACTACAATTATTATGGCAACACACGATAAAGAAATTGTTAATAGAATGAAAAAAAGAGTAATCTTACTAGAGAATGGTATACTTACTAGCGACTACATGAAAGGAAGTTATAAAGCACATGAAAGCAATTAGAATATTTGGAAGAGGAATAAGAGATTCTTTTAAAAGTGTTTTTCGTAATTTTAGTTTGTCTACAGCTGCTATTGCTTGTAGTAGTATTACTTTGATATTGGTAGCTATTGCTTTAATTCTTTCTTATAATGTGGAAAACATTACCAAGGATTTAGAACGTGAGCTAACTATAGTTGTTTATTTGAAAAAAGATGCAACAGAAGATCAACAAAAAGAATTAGAAAATATTCTAGATAATATGGAAAACGTTGATTCTTATACTTTTAAAAGTAAAGATGAATGGAAATTAGAAATGAAAAATTCTTCAGAAACTTTAAATACAACTTTAGAATATTTAGAAGAAAACCCTTTGCTTGATTCTTTTATTGTTCAAGTAAAAGATGTCAATTTTTTAAAGGAGACTTCTAAAAAAATATTAGAAAATGAATATGTTTCAAGTGCGGATTATGGAGAAGGAATGGCTGAAAATTTAATTGCTTCTTTTGAAGTTATTGAAAAAATTACGGTTATTATTGTTATTGCTTTAATTTTAGTGACAGCTTTCTTAATTAGCAATACAATTAAATTAACGATTTTCTCAAGAAGAAATGAAATTGAAATTATGCGACTTGTTGGTGCTAGTAATACAACGATTAAGTTGCCATTTATATTTGAAGGATTTATTTTGGGGTGTTTAGGAAGTTTAATTCCAATTATTTTAACAATTTATGGTTATGTGCTTATATATGATCATTTTAATGGTTATGTTTTTTCCCAATTAATTCAATTAGTAGAACCATTTAACTTTATTTTATATGTTGCTTGTATTTTGGTAGCGATAGGTGCTGTTATTGGAATGTTTGGTAGTTATAGGGCAGTAAGGAAATATTTAAAAATATAAAATGAAAAAATTATTTAGTATTTTAATGGTAATTGCTACTGTTTTTGTATACGTTGCAAGCCCTATGCAAGTAAAAGCAGCTAGCGATCCACAAACTTTAGGAGATTTAAAAAATGAATTAGCAGCTTTAAAAAAGAAAAAGCAAGAAAATGATGCAAATCAAAAATACACACAAGATCAAATAAAGGCTAAGGAAAATGCTATAACGGCTGCTGAAGCTGAAATTACTCAAGCTCAAAGTGATATTGAAACAGCAGAGCAAAATATTGAAGATTCAAATAAAAAATTAGATTCCTTAACGGAAGAAACGAAGACATTATTAGAATTTATTCAACAAATGAAAAGTAAAAATGCTTATTTAGAATACATTTCTGGAGCTGCTGATATGACAGAATTGGTGATGCGTATGGCAGCTGTTGAACAAATTACCGATCAAAGCCAAAAAACATTAGATAATCTAGAAAACTTAATTCAAGAAAATGAACAATTAAAAGTTGATTTAGAGCAAAAACAAAAAGATTTATCTGCTAAAATTACTACATACCAAGAAAAGATCAAAGATTTACACGGAGATCTAGAATCCTATGATAAATTTGCATTAGATATAGATACGCAAATTAAAACAATGCAATCCCAAGTAGATTCTTATGTTAAATTATGTGCTAATAGTTCTAAAAGTTATTTGGGAGATAATGAATTGTTAACAGATTGTACTAATGTACCATATAATGCTGGATGGTTAAAACCTTTAAATAAAGGAAAAATAACCAGTACAATTGGAACTCGTTGGGGAAGTTATCATAATGCATTAGATATTGGTGGAAATCCAGAAGGAACGCCGGTATATGCAGCAGCAGCAGGTACAGTTTCTGGATTTGTTAGTCACTATAGATGTGGCGGAAATATGCTTTATGTAAATGTAACTGTTGGGGGAGTAAAATATACGACTTACTATTATCACTTATTAAAAGTCAATGTTAAAGTAGGTGATATTGTTACACAAGGCACAGTATTAGGACTCGTTGGAGGATATTCTACAAGTACAGAACATGGCGGATATGATACCTGTACTACAGGTGCACATCTTCATTTTGGTGTCGCAAAAGGTTACTATACAGGAAGTATCAATAAGGCAAATGTTATTACACCTCCAGGATTCCCAAATCAAAAAGGATATTCATTTAGTTCGCGTACAGCATATTATGGATAAGAAGATGAACATCTTCTTTTTCTTTGACAACTTTTAAATACAAGATATAATAATGTTTGAAATTAAATAGTGCAAAAAAATTAAGAGAAAGGAAAATGATGATGACTTTTTCCAGTAAATTGAAAGAAGAAATTACAGAGTATAATAGTAATTTAATTGAAAAAAGAGCAGAACTTTCTGCAATTATAAGATACGATACAAATATAAGTAAAGATAAAATTACACTAACTTTAGAAAATGCTAAAATTGCTCGACGAATTTATTCTTATTTAAAAGAAGTTTTTGGTATCAATATTAAGATTATTATTAGAAATCAAAAAAGGTTTCGTATAAAACAAATATATATTTTAGAAATAAAAGAAAAAATGAAAGAGATTTTAGAATCATTATATATCTATAATAAAGGAAAAAAAATAAAGGCAAATGCCAATTATTTTGAAGCAAATGATGAAAAAATTGCTTATTTAAAAGGGACATTTTTATCAACGGGATCCATAAATGACCCCAGCACAAGTGGTTATCATTTAGAATTTGTATTTACAACAAAAACAGATGCCGAATTTATAAAAAATATGTTAAAAAGTTTAAAATTTGAATCTAAAATTTTAAAAAGGAATACCCGTTATATGGTTTATATAAAAAGTGCTGAAGAAATTAGTGATATTATTAAAATGTTTAATGCTATTCATTCTTTATTTTATTTTGAAGATATTCGTATTTATCGTGATCATAAAAACATGGTGAATCGTTTAAATAATTGTGAAATAGCAAATCAAGAAAAAAGTATTTCTACTGGTATGAAACAACTAGAAGATATTGAATTTTTAAAACAAAATGATTTAATGGATTTATTAGATGAACATACCAAAGAAGTTTTAGAGTATCGTTATAAATATCCAGAGTCTTCTTATACTGAATTAGCAAATATAATATCTTTAGAAACGGATTATAAAATTGGCAAATCAGGAATTAATCATCATTTTATTAAAATGAAAAAATTAATTGAAAAATATAAAAGTGAAAAAAAGTTATAGGATTTCATCAATCAAACCATAATCTAAAGCTTCAGTAGCATCCATATAAAAATCACGTTCCATATCTGATTCTAATATTTTAGAATCTTTTTTTGTTTTTTCTGCTAAAATTTTAATTAATTTTTTTTTCATTTTTAAAATATGATCCGCAACTATTTTAATGTCAGTTGCCTGCCCTTGAATTCCACCAAGAGGTTGATGAATCATAATCTCTGCATTGGGAAGAGACATTCTTTTATCTCCACAAGCTAATAAAAAAGCAGCCATACTTGCAGCCATACCAACTACAATTGTACGTACGTTACTTTTTATGAAATGGATGGTATCATAAATGGCAAAACCACTACTAACTTCACCACCAGGGCTATTGATATAAAGAGAAATATCATCATGAGATAATGAATCCAAATATAAAAGTTCACTAATGATAATATTAGCCGATGTTTGATTAATTTCACCGGTTAAAAAAACAATACGATCTTTTAAAAGTCTAGAATATAAATCATAGGCATATTCTTGATTACTACTTCTTTCAACAACAGTTGGAATAATGTTCAAAATAATCACCTACTACTATCTTAATTAAAAAGAACGAAAATTATACGAAAAAATTATGACAAATAATAGAAATTATGATAAAATGAGCAAAGATATAGGGGTATGAAAAATGCAAGAAATAAAAATTAAATTTAATAATGGAAAGATGAAACAATTTCCTGTAAATACCACTGTGTATGAAGTGGCTAAATATTTTCAAAAAGAGTGTTCAACAGATATTTTAGGTGCTAGAATAGACAATGAAATAATATCGATGGATACTGAAATTCATCATGATTGTACAATTGACTTTATAGATATAAATGACCCATATGGATATCGAATGTATCAAGCGGCTTTAAAATTTATATTTGAAGTGGCCGCTAAAGAAGTATTTCCAGAAATAGAAATTCATTTTTTACATAGTGTTCCTAAAGGAATAATGGCTCAAATAAAAGGTAATAAAAATATTATAAAAGAAGATATTAGTCAAATTAAAGAAGCAATGTCTAAGATTATTTTAGACAATGAGCCCATTGAAAAATTAAATATCTTAAAAAAAGATGCTATTAAATATTTTAGAAAAAATAATCAAGAAGAAAAAGCAATAAATATTCACAATACCAATAAGGATATTGTGAATATATATAAATTAAAAAATCATTATAATTATTATTATACTGATATGCCATGTGAAACAAAAAAAATAAATAAGTTTGATTTAGTATATTTAGGGAAAAATAAAATTGTAATTGTATATCCTAGTACTAGAACTGATGGATCAGTTCCGGAATATGTACATTATGATAATATAATTACCACATTCCAAGAAGGAGAAAAATGGTTAAATATGATGCAAGTGCCATTTTTATCAGACTTAAATAAATTAATTAGTAATAGTAAAATAGAAAATTTTATTAAAGCAAGTGAGTTAACCTTTAATGATCATATTTCTGAAGTAGCGAAAATTATTAGCCAACAGCCAGATTTAAAAATGGTTTTAATATCTGGCCCTTCATCTTCTGGAAAAACAACTACCACAAAACGTTTATCAAGTTATTTAGAAACTCTTGGTTTGCATCCTATCCCGATTTCAGTGGATGATTACTATAAAGATGAAGAGGACTATAAAAAAGATAAAGTTGAAAATTATGAAGTAATAGAAGCTCTTGATTTAAAAGTTTTTAATGAAGATATTAATCAGTTAATTGAAGGACAAGAAGTTTATTTACCTATTTATGATTTTATAAGTAGAAAAAAAACAAGAGTTGCACAACCCGTAAAGATGGATGAAAAAAGCATTTTATTATTAGAAGGGTTGCATTGTTTAAATGATGAATTAACTAAAGATATTGAAAATAAATATAAATATAAAATTTATTTAAGTCCTTTTATACCATTAGCAATTGATCGACATAATTATGTATCTACAGTTGATTTAAGATTGTTAAGAAGAATTACGCGTGATAACCGTTTAAGAGGTACTGATGTTTCCGAAACAATAAATTCATGGCAAACAGTAAGAGATGGGGAAGAAAAATATATATTTCCATATATTCATCAAGCAGATGCCGTGATTAATACAGCTTATGCATTTGAAGTAGGGGTTTTAAAAGTTTTTGTAGAGCCTTTACTTTATTCAGTAGGTCTTGATTCTCCTTATTATGAAGAAGCGAGAAGACTAATAAATTATATACAGGGATTTTTACCAATATCTAGCGAATTTATAAGTAAAGATTCTATTTTAAGAGAATTTATAGGATAGAGAGGAAGAAATATATGATAAAAATAGCAATTAATGGATTTGGAAGAATAGGAAGGGTTGCATTTCGTGAAATGATTACGAAAACGGATTTTGATATTGTTGCAATAAATGATTTAACAGACCCAGAAGAATTAGCCTATCTTTTAAAATATGATACAAATCACCGTTCTTTTCATGAAGATATGATTGATTATGATGGTGATGAAATAATTATTAATAATAAAAAAAGAATAAAAGTATATAAAGAAAAAGATCCTGAAAATTTACCATGGAAAGAATTAGACGTAGATTTGGTTTTGGAGTGTACAGGATTATTTACAAGTGAAGAAGGAGCCAATAAACATATCATTGCTGGTGCTAAAAAAGTTTTAATATCTGCTCCTGCGAAAGGAAATGTAAAAACAATTGTCTATAATGTGAATGATTTTATGCTAACAAATGAAGATAAAATAGTAAGTGGGGCCTCTTGTACTACCAATTGTTTGGCACCTATTTTAAAAGTAATAAATGATAAGTTTGGCATAAAAAAAGGATTTATGAGTACAATACATGCTTATACCAATGATCAAGCAACTTTAGATATTCCTCATAAAAAAGGTATTAAAGAAAGAAGAGGAAGAGCTGCTGCGGCAAATATTATCCCAACATCAACAGGAGTGTTAAAAGCAATTGGGGCTGTTATTCCGGAATTAAATAATAAAATTGATGGATTGGCTTATCGTGTTCCTGTAAGTGATGGATCATTGGTAGATTTAGTACTAGAATTAAATGAAAATACTACTGCTGAAGAAATAAATAATGCTCTTATTGAAGCCCAAAATGAAACATTAAAAGTAACTTTTGATCCTGTAGTTTCAAGTGATATTATTGGTAAAAAATGTGGATCATTAGTTGATGGTTCTTTAACAAAAATACTAGAAGTAGAAAATACTCAATTTGTAAAAATTGCTGCATGGTACGATAATGAAATTGGTTATACTAATCAAATGCTTCGTACTGCAAAAAAAATGTTTGAATAAAATGCATCTTTTAAAAAGGTGTATTTTTAATTCGTCTATGATATACTAACTATAATGGTGATAATATGAAAAAAAGATTAGAATCTATGGATATAAAAGAAAAAACAGTTATAGTACGATTTGATTATAATGTACCAATAAGGGATGGGAAAATTTTAGATGATACTAAAATAATTGATAGTTTAGATACTTTAAAATATTTATTAAAAAATGATTGTAAAATTGTAATTTTAAGTCATCTAGGGAAAGTAAAAACAGAAGAAGATAAAATAAAAAATTCGTTAGAACCAGTTGTAGAAAAATTAAAAATTTTATTAAATCAAGAAGTATATTTTAGTCGAGATATCCTAGACCCTATTTTACCTGAGCATGTAAAAACCATGTTGCCAAAAGATATTCTTTTATTAGAAAATACAAGATTTTTAGACGTTCCGAATAAATTAGAAAGTAATTGTGATATTCAAATATCAAGTTTTTTAGCTTCCTTAGGAGAAGTTTTTGTGATGGATGCTTTTGCATCGAGTCATCGTGCTCATGCATCAACAGTAGGAATTGCTAAATTTTTACCGAGTTGTATTGGATTTTCTGTAGAAAGAGAACTTGCAGCTTTAAATAAATTTTTAATGAGTCCTGAGCGACCTTTTACTGTAATAATGGGTGGTGCCAAAGTAGAAGATAAATTAGAATTAATAGAAGCAATGTTAAAAAAATGTGATCATTTATTATTAGCTGGAGGATTGGCCAATAGTTTTTTAAAAGCTTTAAATTTCGATGTAGGAAGTTCTCTAGCTACTAACGATAGTCATATAATTGAAAATTTAAAAAATATTTTATTAAATAATCGCGAAAAAATAATGTTGCCATTAGATGTAATTGTAGGAAGTAGTTATGATGAAAGTTATACAAAGTATAAAAAAATAAATGAAATTGAACCTGATGATATGATATATGATATTGGAGTAAAAACATTAGAAAAATATAAAATAGCGATTTTAGAAAGTAATACTATATTTTTAAATGGTACAATGGGAGTTTATGAAGACATAAAATATTCTAATGGTACAAAAGAACTACTGCGTATTTTAAAAGAAAATGAAAAAATTGTTGTAGTAGGTGGAGGAGATGCTGTGAGCTCTGTAAAATATTTTGGCTATAAAGATGATTTTACTTATCTTTCTTGTGGCGGAGGAGCTACATTAGAATATTTAATTAATGGGCATTTAGTAGGAATTGATAGTATAATGGAGGAGAAGGAAATTGAAGTACTTGATGTGTAATTTAAAATCTAATAAAACTTTAAAAGAAATATTAGAATATAAAAAAGCAATTGCATCTATAAATCAAAAAAATATTGAATTTGTATTATTTCCATCTAGTATATATTTAAGCTTTTTTTATGATACAAATTATCAAATTGGTGCTCAAAATATATCTATATACAATGAAGGAAGTTATACAGGAGAAATTTTTGCTTCCCAATTAGCTCATTTAAAAGTTTCTTATGTTTTAATTAATCATTGTGAAGTAAAAGAAAGTATAGAAAGTTGTATATTAAAAATTCAAAATGCCACCAAAGAAAAAATAAGGATTGTTTTTTGTATCGGCAAAGAAATTAAATCAATTGATATTTTTCAATTGCAAAATCAAATAAAAGAAATTTTTAATAAATTAAATCGAGCAGAAATGGAAAATATTATTTTAGCCTATGAGCCTTGTTGGGCAATAAATAGTCAAAATACATTAAATCCTTTAGAAATCGAAAATGTTTGTGAGGAAATAAAAAAATTTGTCAAATATGAATATAATATCAACTGTCCTTTTTTATATGGCGGAAGTATAAATAAAGAAAATTTTCATAATTTATTAAAAATTGACAAATTAGATGGATATTTGATTGGAAATTGTGCAATAAATCCAGAAAATATTTTATGTATTGCGGATAAAATTTGAAAAATCGACAAAAATTTACGATTATTTACAATACAAGACAAAATAAATTCTAGTATTTTGTCTTGTATTTTTTTATAATAAATTTGCGTGTAGTAAAAATATGAAAAAGGGAGACAGAAATGAAAACAAATATAAATGTTCTTATAATAGATGATAATGAATCTATGATAAGTAAAACAAAGGAGTATTTTAGTAGTCACGCAGTTATAAATGTAGTAAAAACTATTGATAATGGTAAAGAAGGGTTAGAATATATTCTAAATAACAAAAATTCTTTTGACGTAATTCTAATGGATATTATTATGCCAGAAATGGACGGTATAGAAATTTTAGAAAATATGCAAAAGAATAATATAAAAAAGAATGTAATTATTTTAACGAGTTATAAGAAAGAAGCAACAATTAAAATGGTTAGTCGTTATGATGTTGATTATTACATGATAAAACCTTTTGATTTATCAACATTAGAAAAAAGAATTTTAGATATAGTAAATTTAGAAGAGGAAAAAACCACAAAAAGCAATAAAGTAGAAATAGAAATTAGCAAATTATTACATGCTTTAGGAATTCCTTCACACATAAGAGGTTATCAATACATCCGCGAAAGCGTTTATATGATGTTTGAAAATCCAGATATGATTGGCGGAATAACAAAACTTATTTATCCAGAAATAGCCATGCGTTTTGATACAACCGCTAGTCGAGTTGAGAGAGCTATACGACATGCTATTGAAGTAAGCTGGTCTAGAGGAGATTATGAATTAATGGAAGAATTATTTGGACATAGCGTAGATTACGATCGAAGTAAACCAACGAATTCAGAATTCATAGCAACTTTAGCAGATAATTTAAGATTAAAAAGTCAATTAGTAATATCTTAAAGATAATGAAAGTTATCTTTTTATTGTATGGGAAAACCCCCAGATAGTCTGGGGGTTCAGTTGAGCTTTAGCGATGAATTGAAAAGAAAAACTCCTTCTA
>CANRKD010000024.1 GCA_947631105.1 uncultured Bacilli bacterium | reverse complement strand
TCCTTGTGCTTCTTTTTCTGCTGCTAGTTGTGCTGCATATTCTTTCGCTTTTTCTGTATTCCATACTTCTTCGTCTTTAGCATTTGTTAATGTTAAGCTATTCGCATTTATTTGGATATTTATTGTTTCACTTGCTGTTGCTACTTTGCTAACTTCTTTTGTTTCATCACTTAATTCATTTATTGATGTAATTTTTGTTTTTGAAGCATATATATTATATGTAATTTTATGACTGTCTGTTATATATCCAGTTCCATTTGCTATTGCTGATTTTGCTATTGCTTCTGTTATTTCTGTTGGTAATTCATCTAAAAGATTTGTTGGAGCTGATAGTGTAATTGTACTTCCAGCTGTATAAGCTGCTGAACTAGATAAAGTAGCTAAAGTTTCCTCTCCATTATCTAATACATATGTTACTGTAATATATTTTTTTGCTAAAGCTGTATCATTTTTTAATGTAATTGTTGGTGCTGCAACCGTTGTTTGTAATTCTCCATATCCATGTGCATCTAATGCTACTGTTGCATCAGAAAGCTTAATTGTATATGTTCTTTGTCCTATTGATGTTGTTGATTGATCATATCCTGATGTTGTTGCACCTGTCGCATTTACTGCTCCCCATGTTACTGTTTTTAATTCTGGTACTGCTTCTGCTGCTGAGACACTTCCTACAAACAGTACGCTCGCGCACAAAAAAAAATAGACAAGAATTACAACTCATTTGTCATTTTTATATATAATTTTATAATTACCATTTCCTTTATCATGAACGTATTCTTTTATACTTAATTCAGGCTGATTTTGGCCAACAGTAACCATCCAATATCCATCACTCCAAAACTCCCCTCCCCATAATTCTTTTTTTACCTCTGGATTGATTTTAAAAATCATTCTTGCTGTAACACTTTTTATTATTGTTACTATTTGAGTTGGAGAATATTTAGGCAATGTTTGAATCAAATAATGAATAGTATTTATATCCGTCCCAATTTGTACAAAATATATACCATATTTTTTTTCTAATTCAAGGCAAACTTTTACTATAGTATGTAAAACTGCATCAGTTAATACAGATTTTCTATATTTTACTGTACAAACTAAATGATAAATCAAAATTGTTTTATTATGTGATTTGCTTATTTGTTTATTCATTTTATACCACAACTTTTTATTATAACATATTTTTTATCCCGCCGCAAGCAGCGGGGCTTGAACCCAAAATTTAATTATAAGAAACTCCGTAACTTAAATTAAATAATGTCAAATTCTCCTTATAATAGGTGTTGTAATGATACTACATAAAAAAGTTACTAAAACAATTATAAAAACATTATGTCCATTTACTACATACATTTTTATTCACTCCTATCATTTATTATACCTTATATAATAAAAAAAATGAAGATAATTGCCTTTTTCTTATTTCATAAAAAAAAAATAGGATTTTATCCTATTCTCTTACACTTTTTACTGTGTATCCTCCTGCTACTGTACCTAGGGCCATTATTCCTACTAGTGCCATTGGGAATACTTCTCCTGTTTTTGGTACATCATCTTTTTGACTTCCTGTTTCTTTTGTTTCTGTACTATTTACTGTACCTTCTACTGTTCCTTGTGCTTCTTTCTCTGCTGCTAGTTGTGCTGCATATTCTTTTGCTTTTTCTGCATTCCATACTTCTTCTGTTCCTTTATTTGGTTTTAATACTAAATTGTTTACATTTATTTTTACTGTTATTACTTCTGTTACTGTTGCTATTGGACTTGTTGTATTTTTTCCTTTTCCTGCTTTATATCCAGTAGCTGCATCGCTATTATATACTGAATATTCTACTGTATATGTTTTTGTTATATATCCACTTCCATTTGCTATCGCTGCTTTTGCTTCTTCCTCTGTTACATCTGTTGTTAATGTTTGTTGAGCTAAACTTTTAATAGTTAAAGCATTAGTTTTAAAAGCACAACTTCCTATTTCTCCTTGATCTACTCCATCTAAACTATATCTTGCTGCACAAGTAGTAACATCATTAACATCTTTTATTGTAAATGTTGTTGGAAATCCTGTTGTTGTTGTTACTATTGCTTTTCCTTTTCCATTTAATGTTAATTCTACATTGTTGTATGTTATTGTTGTGTTTCTTTTATTTGTTGTTTTTCCTGTTTCATATGTTTCGCTTTTATCTGGTGTTGTTTTTGCACTACTATCTGTTTGAATATTTACCCATGTAAATGGATTTATTTCTGGATTCATTTCTGCTGAGACACTTCCTACAAACAGTACGCTCGCGCATAGTATTTTTTAACTGTTGTATAAAAAAAGACTTACTAAAGTAAGTCATCTTCATTTATTATCGTTTTCTTTTTATCTTTCTTTACTTCTTTTTTTATATTCTTTTTTTTCTTTTTAGAAAGCACATAAATTATTAATAAAATTGCAATTATTAATCCTGCACCAAAAGATATACACATATAGAAATAAATTTTTTCTTTCTTTTTTAAATCTTTTATTTCTTCATCATTCCATATTTGGAAAGTATTCTCTTTTGTATCATATGAATAATAATCATATTTTCCTGTTTCAACATTCATTCCATAACATATTACAAAACGACTGTCATCTTTATATTGATATACTTCAACATTTACATCATTGATAGAAATATTATTTTTTTTATACCCTTTTAATTCATCAGGAAAATTCGTTAAATATAAAATTAAATTATTAGAAGTAAATTCATTATAAAGCGTATATGTATTATTTTTTTCATCATAAATTGCTAAAGAAATTTTACCATCTTCATCTTTAACTCCTACTAAAGTAAAACCTGTTGTTTCACTGACAAAAGCTGGCACTTCTATATCATTTATTTTAAGTGTTGTTTTTTCATATGAAGAAGGTTTCGTTAAAATATCTTCTCTTTTTACAATTGTATAATCTTTACCACCTATTTTTATTGTAATAGGATTTAAATCTTCTACTTCCACTGTTAATTTATATGTCTTTTCTGTACCATTTTGGGCTTTAACTACAATATCAAATACATTTGTTCCTTCTACTACTTCTTTTTCTCCATCACCACTGACTGTAGCTTCAGCATCATTTTTTGTAGCAATAATATTTATATTAGTAACATCAGAAGGAACAGTTAATTTATATTCCGTAGTATCTTTATTAAACTCAGGAGTCAAAGTATATCCTTCTACTTCCAAGTTTTTTAAATTATTATCTTTACTATAACTTGCTTCTAATTCTTCTTGTGTAATAATTTTGATGGTTTGATTACTTACACTTACATTCATTTGACTTTCATCAAAAGCATAGACTAAATAGCTACCAATATTTATACTCGTTGCACCACTTTTTAATGCTTGAAATTTTAAAGTATATGTTTTATTTTTTGTTCCATTTGCACTAGTCGTATAGTCAGCAACAGAAGTATTTCCACTTACTAATTTTAAATAACTACTATTATAATTTAAAAGATATTCCCAACTTCCCATTGCACTAGAAGAACTTAATGTAACTTTTACTGTAATAGTACTTCCTACAACAGCAGTTGAGCCACTACTTACTTTTATATTACAGCTCGCTGCATAAACTTTTAAAGGGATAGCCATTACTAAAGCAATCACTAATGTGTATAGTAAATTTTTTATTATTTTCATAAATTACTCCTCTACTACTGTGCTATTTTTGCACTTCCTAAAATATCTTTTTGAATTTTTAATAAGTCTAAAGAATTTACTTTGCCATCTTTGCTAGCATCTGCTGCTGTAACATTTGATCCAGATAAGATTGAACTTTTCAAAATATGTTTTTGAGCTTTTAATAAATCTAAAGAATTAATTTTTCCATCTCCGCTGATATCTCCATAAATAACTGCGGTATATGTTGTATTCCCTGAAAAAATAATTTTGAATCCTGTTCCAATTGTTCCTGAATTTACTGTTTTTCCACTATTATTTTGAATAGTGACACTACCGCCCATATTTTCTACTGCAGCTTTTATGGTTGCTACATCCGTACCAGGATTTATTTTCGTAATATAATTCCCAGATGTGGATAAGCCAGCACCAGCAATGATTGAACTCACAGAAGCAACATTAGAATCGCTTGCTATACTGTTATTAGAACCTGAATCGCTTGAAACAATAGATCCTGTTCCGTTATAATTTTTATCATTACTACTCGTTGGTAAATTGGTAACACTAGGCATATTTTCAAATACTGGAATATAGAATGTAAAAGCTGCATTTAACATGTTTAAATTCGAATATGCTTTATAAATTGTTGATGATTCGCTTTTTGGTGCTACGACATTCGTCATATACTGATTCATATATAGACTAGTCTTAACATTTGGATTTACATTAAACTTTTGTAAATATGCTGTTTTTTGACCAGCATCTAAATATCTATTTTTTATCCAATTTGCTCCGCCAGTTATAGCTGTTTGACGATCAGTATCAGAATTCCCTGTTCCTCCCCAATTTTGAGAATAGGCATATTTTAAGGCATCATAAGTAATATCTCCGCTACTATCAAAGGCATTTATATTATAGAAATTATAATAATTGTCTAAACTATGACCATCTGTTGCAACTTTTCCTGGATAACGAGAGGTATAATTTCCACTTATCGCAGAATATAATTGTCCACTATATTGACCACTTGTTAACTTACCATTCCCAAGTTCTTGATAAATACGACTAGTAATAGCAACAGGACTCATCCCTGTAGATTTACCTGCTTGTAAAATATAATTTGGTAAAGATGGAATTTGAGTAATTATAAAATTTCCATTATATATTTTTGAAGTTGTCTCCCTATAGCTATCATCATTAATATTATTATTATAATATTGACTTTCAAACATAAAAATATTTGTATCATTAAAGAAATTCCTTGGGTCTAAATAATAAGCAACGACTCCACTAGAAATTGTTTTATAACCGCTATAATCTGTTCTCGAACAGTTGGTATTAATATAATTTGAATTGCTAGTACTCATCACATTTTTGCCACAACTTGATTCTGCACTAACTGCTGCATTAAAATCTACATCTGTATTTATTTTTTCAAAATTCCAATTAGGATGATTATTTTTTAATGCACACAACCCACTCCAATAACTTGATGGAAATCCTTTACTTGCTAATTCTTGTTCACAGGCTGTAGTTGCAGTTTTATTATCACTAGAAGCTCCTCTTTCATAAACATCAAAGTATAAACTACAAACATAACCTGTTTTATTTCCGCTGTAAGTTATTTGGTACCAATCTTGTCCACTACAACCGCTTTCATCTGCAAAATGTGTTGTCGTAGCTAAATCACTAGTTTGACCAATTGTTAAGTTAGCAACAATGTCATAATTTGTTCCAGGTCCTGAACGGACTCTTAATACATCTGTATTGACTACTCCATACAAAGCAGCATGTACATTAGTAAAACACATAAATAATAATATAGTATAGAGAAAATAACTCATTCTTTTTTTCATTTTAACTACCTCCCATATTATTGCTATTTAAATTATAGCATTTTTCGACACATTTTTAAAGGAAAAAATCACATATTAATTATATGTAAATATTCTTGTGTAAAGTAATTGAGAATTGTAATTATATAACGGTTTATTATATAATAATAAAATAGTGAAAGGATAAGATATGAAAGTATTATTAAAAAAATTAAAGCGTTCTAATAAAGTTGCTTTAATCAGTTATATTATCGCTACTCTTTTATTTATCGTCTGCTATGTTTTTTTCATACGTAGTATACTAAAATTCGTTGGAGTAGAAACTTTTATACGTATTACCATACTTATTTTATTGTTCTTATGGTTTTTATTTTACTTATTGTTTGGTCTTTCCTCTTTTATCGTAAAAAAATATAAGAAATTTGTTCTTTTTACTTTAATTCATTTACTTTTTATCGGTATGATGGTTGGAGCCACAATCGTAATTGATAAGATATATAATAATATAGATATGTTATCCTCTGATGAATATACATTATATACTACTAATTTAATTTCATTAAAAGATACAAATCTTACAAAAGATAGCAAATTAGGAATGATTAATAATAATGATGATATTGAAGGATATATTTTAGCTAATTCTTTAAAAAATAAGGAACATTTAGAGCAAGAAATAGTTTATTATGATGATTATTATGAAATGTTAGAGGCTTTATACAACAAGGAAGTTGATGGAATTTTTGTATCCAGTAACTATGTAATTCTATTTAGCGGAGAAGAAACTTATAGCAACATTGCCAATGAAACAAAAGTTTTATATACATATTCCGAAAAATTAAAAACTAAAACAATTACAAATACCAATAAAAAATTAACAGATCCGTTTACGATTTTACTAATGGGAGTTGATTCTGAAAAAGACGGCTTAAATGCCAATGCGGCTTTTAATGGAGATACTTTAATGCTTATCACATTTAATCCTAAGACTCTTACTTCTACTATTTTTAGTATACCGAGAGACACTTATGTACCAATTGCTTGTAATAATAATCGTTATAATAAAATTAATTCGGCTGCCGCCTATGGTACGGAATGTGTTGTTAATACCGTTCAAAATTTAGTAGGGATTACAATTGATTATTATGCTAAAATTAATTTTAATGGTGTTATTGATTTAGTAAATGCTGTTGATGGTATTGATGTAGAGGTAGAAGCTCCCGATTATAGTTATTATATTTCTAAATACGGCTCAGGAAAATTATGCGAAAGCAATTCTTTACGTGATATGTCTAAATTAGTTTGTATGAATACTGGAATGCAACATTTAAATGGAGAACAAGCATTAGCTTATGCTCGTAATCGTCATGGTTTTTTAGAAAGTGATTTAGCACGTAATCGTCATCAACAACAAATTGTAGAAGCTCTAGCTAAAAAAGTTTTAAATATTTCTAGTCTTTCTGATTTTGAAAATATTTTAAAAACTATTGGTAAAAATATTTCAACGAATATTTCTACAGACAAAATTCTATCCTTTTATCAAGCTTTAAAAGATATGCTAAAAAATAAGTTAAATGGTGATGATTTTATTACAATTCAAAAAACTTACTTAGAAGTTTATAGTTTGCCTGTTTCAATCGGAGGAATGAACATTTCAGCTTTAGGGTATTCTGAAAATAGTTTAAAAGCTATTGTAAATGCTTTAAATGTAAATTTAGGATTAAAAGAAGAAGAAATGATTAAAACTTTCTCTTATGATTATAATGAAGAATATACTTCAAATATTATTGGAAAAGGCATAAGTGGCGGAGCTAAATTGGCTACCCTACCAAATTTTATTGGTAGTACAGTTTCTTATGCTGAACAATGGGCACAAGCACAAGGAATTCAAATTGGAAAAGAATTTATGGCTTGTGGAACAGGCACTCCTGGTTTAATTGGTGGTCAAAGTATTTCAGCTGGTACTTTAGTTAAAAACATTTCATATTTTACTATTTATATTAATCAAGCATGTTCTACTACAAATGATGTAACTACCGATCAGGAACCGAATTCTATAGAAGAGGATGAAGAAGATTCAACTACAAATCAAAATAATGATAATAACTCAGAAGAATCTACAGACAATGATATTACGGGAATTATTCCTGGTTCTCCATCTAATAATAAATCAAATAATAAGAATGATAATAATATAGAAAACACAGACGAATAAGTCTGTTTTTAATTTGTAAAATAATAGTAGATTTGTTATTATAATTAAAGAGGGATATATATGAAAGAATATCAAAAAAAGCAGTGGCAACGTATTCGAATTGCACTTATTTTAAATAGTGATAAAAGAAATCGTTACATTATTAAACACCACATTTTTAAAAGTGTTGGAAAAAATTTCTTTTTTCAACCAAGAATTATTCCTGCTGATCCGGAACTTATCAAATTTCATGATAATGTTATTGTAACCAGCAATGTTACTTTTGTAACTCATGATATCTTTCATTTAGGTCTAAACTATTTAAATAAAGATAATTTTTCTTATAATGCTGGATGCATTGAAATAATGGATAATGTATTTATAGGATGCAATTCTGTTATTCTTCCTAACATTAAAATTGGTCCTAATGTAGTAATTGGGGCTGGAAGCGTTGTCACAAACGATGTACCACCTAATAGTGTTGTGGCTGGTAATCCTTCAAAAGTGATTGGCTCATTTACAGATTACGTACAGAAGCGTAAGAAAAATAATGTATTTTATACTAATGATCAATTATGGGAAAAATTTCAACACGAAAAAAATAACAAGAAATAAAATCCAAAACTTAACCAATTTAAAAAAGTTCATTTCTTAAATATAGAAATGAACTTTTTAAATAGATATTTCTACTTGACTTTTAGCATTTAATGAAAAATCAGCAAATTCTTTTTTTAAAAATAATGGATAAGCAGCTGCTCCTATCATAGCAGCATTATCAGTACAATATTTTATTTCAGGTATACTTAAATTCACATTGAACTCATTAGCTAATGTTTTTATTTCCTCTCTTAAATATTTATTTGCCGATACCCCACCAGCAATAATCAATTCTTTAATTTTTGTATTTTTTAAAGCCAATCTTACTTTTCTTTTTAATTCATCAATGGCCACTTCTTGAAAACTACAAGCCAAATCTTCTTTACAAATTGGATTACCTCTTTGTTTTTCATTATGAACAAAATTAATAATGTGACTTTTTAAACCACTAAAACTAAAGTTATATGTATTGTCATTTACTGGTTTAGGAAATGCATAGGTAGGTTTCCCTTGTTTGGCTAATCGATCAATATTAGGCCCTCCTGGATATTTTAAGCCTAATACTCGTGCTATTTTATCATAACATTCTCCAATAGCATCATCTAGTGTAGACCCTAATATTTTAAATTGATAATCACCATCCATTTGAATTAAATCCGTATGTCCACCACTAACTACTAAAGCCAATAACGGAAATTGAAGATGATTATTTAAATTATTTGCATAAATATGCCCTACTGTATGATTTACAGCAATTAAAGGTTTTTCATAAACATAAGCTAATGTTTTCGCAAATTCAATTCCCACTAATAAGCTCCCTAATAATCCTGGAGCATATGTTACGGCAATAGCATCTATTTCTTCTATTTTAATACTACTCTTTTTTAACGTTTCTTCTAAAACCATAGTGATATTTTCTGTGTGCATACGTGAAGCAATTTCTGGTACAACTCCGCCATATTCTGCATGAGTATCCATTTGAGTCAATACAGTAAATGAATCTATTTCATGACCATTTTTTATAATTGCCATACTTGTTTCATCGCAAGATGTTTCTACTGCTAATATGTATATATCTTTCATCTTTCTATACTCCTTCCCATTAAATAAGCATCTTCATTTTCATAATAATCTTTACGAATATTGATAATTTCAAAACCAAATTTTTCATATAAATGAATAGCTGCCTGATTGCTTTTACGAACTTCTAGAGTAATTAATTGAACAGTATCTTGTAAATCACTCATCATATAATCTAATAGACAACTAGCAATTTTTTTATTTCTATATTTTTCATCAACAATAATATCTAAAATATCTACTGTATTTTTTAATTCAATGTACATTAAAAAACCAATTATATATTTATCTTGTTCATAAACTAAGATTTTGGTGTAAGAATCTTCTAAAATTTCTTTCAAATTATTTGTTTTTTGAAATTTAGGAAAAATTTTATTACCTAAATCATATATTCTGGAAAAATCATTTTTATTAAAATGTCGAATCACTTTTGTACTCCAATCATTTTAATGTATAAAGGATTTACAGCATGAGGAATTGTTGGTTCAATTGTCTCAACATATTCAACTATTTTATTATAATTCATTTCAACTCTATCCATGTATTTTTCTTTATCCTCTATTTTTTCATATTCCTGTGTAGATAAGTAATAGTATGGATTTATTAATTTATTGTTTTTATCAAATAAGCCAATAAATGCTCCGTTTTTCTCTTTTTCCACAATATTGATAGTTTCATGTTCAAATGAAAGCGCCTTTATCAGTAAACTAGATACCACTTTAATCGGTATATTCAAAGTAAATGCTAAAGTTTTAGCAATCGTTACACCAATACGTACTCCAGTAAATGATCCTGGTCCATTTACAACTATAATTTGATTTATATCTTTAATTTTTAAAGCCAGTTCATTTATTATTTCAACAATTGTGGGCATTGTTATATTACTTTGATTATAATTTGTTATTACTTCTTTTTTCTTTAAAATTTCTTTATTTTTAAAAACTATAATAATAGTTTTATTACTATGAGTATCTATAAATAATGAATACATTTTTTCTTTCCTTTCGAATCTGTCATAAAAAAACTATAATATTGACTTTTATTATAGCACACTCTCACATAAATCTTCATATATTTTTCCAAACGGTTCGAATATAAGAAGTCTTGTATTTTCATCTATAACTTTAAATTTAATTACTAAACGTTCTTCTGGTAAATATTCTTTAATTAAATCCGCCCATTCTACTATTGAGACTCCTTCTTTATTAAAATAATCTTCAAATCCTATGGTATCATAATTGTCTTCTAATCGATAAACATCCATATGATATAAAGGTAACTCTCCATTCAAATACTCTTTTACAATATTAAAAGTTGGAGAGGTAACATTTTCTTTAATGCCCATAGCGTTGGCAAAACCTTTTACAAATACAGTTTTTCCACTACCTAATTCCCCTTCTAAACATATAACCATATTGGGAAATTTTTCACTTTCAATATTTTGAGCTAATTCTAATGTATCCAGTTCATTTCTTGATGTGAATTTGTAATTCATAATTATCACCTATATTCATTATAGCAGATAAAAATCTACTAATTCAATTTTAAACCTACTATTTGACAGTATGAGTTTTTTTAATTTGTGAAATTGTTTCTAATATTGTTTTGGCATCTAAATTCTTCTTAGCTTCCATAATTAATTCTTTTATTAAATTTACTAAAATTTCTTTATTGTATGAATCCATAGAATGAAAGACTTTAACTAAATGTGGAATATCTTTTAATTTTAAATTAGAAAGATCCATAATTGTTTTAATATTATTTTTATCTAAGAACTCAAATAAAGTATTTACAAAAATTTTGCGTTGTTCCTTGTCAATTTTTTTCAACCATTCTGATAAAGTTTTATTCATTTTTTTACTAAAATCATCTATTGTTTCTATAGTTTCAAAATGATCATCTTCTACTTGCCAAGATAAAGGTTCATGTTGCCATATTCCATTATTTATACTTTTTATGATTTTATATTCTCCTACATGAGTTAATAACATGCCGATGATAGATGATTCTGGCACGATATTTACAATTTTATTTAAAATCGATTGATTGCCTTCCATTAAATTTATCTCTTCTAAAAATCCTGGACCATCGTTATTAAATACTTTTTTTATTCGCTTCTTTATTTTATTTTGACAATTTAATGCTGCATATACTGCTAAATTCCCACCCTTAGAATGTCCACCTATTATAATATTTTTATATTTCCTTTTAATTTTATTTACATAATTAACGGCATCCAATTGAGAGGGAGTTGCAGATAAATAAGATAAATTAAAATCTTCTTTCCATCCTAAAAGAGTATCATCTGTACCTTTAAACGCTACAAAAATAGTATTTCTATTTATTCTAATACTTATTGCAGAAAATTGTTCTTCTTTATCTTTTGATAAATTATTTACATAATTAAATAATTTTAAATTTTTAAAACGATTGGTATTTTTTAAATATTTTAGAAAGTCCATAGGGTCTTCTAACAAAGTTATTTTATTGATATTGTTCTCTTGATTTAAATAACAATCAATGGCTTTTTGCAGTCTTATTTTTTTGTTGATACAAATATTATTAAAATCCACATAAACTAGTTCTGAAAAAATTAAATTATCTACTTCATTGAAATGATTTTTAGAAAAAAGAACATTTCCTTTTGCTTCTAAATATGTTTTAATATTTCCCATATTTTTTCCCTATAAATTAAAATAAAAAATTTGTTTTTACAAATTTTTTTATCTTTGAAATTGACTTTCTAAATCTTATTGAATAGTTCTTCTAGCTCTTGTTGATTTTTTGATTTATTTGCTTTATGTGTTGAATTTATAATATCTTGTTGAAATGAATTTCTTCTCACTTGTGTTTGTCTTTTAATTTGACCAACAAAATTACTTAATCCAATATTTTCATACAGAATTTCTTGAGCCGCTTCATTCTTTGATGCAGTATGAACTAAATCATTCATAATATCCAATAAGAAACTTTTTTCTTCTTCATTTGAGCTATTTTCTAAACGCGTATGTAATTTAGACAAAACATCATCAATATTTCTACTTGTATTCCTCATTGAATCTCCAACAAAATTCATATCATATTCAAAATCTTTTTTTGGCATTTTATCCCCACCTTGCCCTTAGTATAACACACCAATAAAAAGAATGCAAAATCATTTTCAACAATTTGTCAACTTTTTGTTTGCATGCTGAAAAAAATAGACAAATTTGGACACTATTACAAAAAAATATGCACTCATAAAGTACTTTTATTTTACAAAAATATATTTTAAAAATTATTAAAAAATATTTTATTCTCTATTTTAAGGCAAAAAAAAACAGGCAACTTCCTATCTTCGCTTACACTATTGTCGGCGTTTCAGTGCTTAACTTCTCTGTTCGGGATGGGAAGAGGTGTACCCACTGAGCTATCGTCACCTATAAAGGATTTTGTCCTTTAAAAACAAGATAATGTACTCAATACAATTAAATAAATAAGTTAAATCCTCGATCTATTAGTACTAGTCAGCTCAACGTATCACTACGCTTCCACCTCTAGCCTATCAACGTTGTAGTCTTCAACGGATCTTACTTCACGAAGAATGGGAAAATTCATCTTGGAGGAGGCTTCCCGCTTAGATGCTTTCAGCGGTTATCCCGTC
>CANRKD010000023.1 GCA_947631105.1 uncultured Bacilli bacterium | reverse complement strand
ACCCAATCTTTTGGCAACACTCAACACTAGCATATTGAATGTT
Source organism: uncultured Bacilli bacterium (assembly GCA_947631105.1). GTDB lineage: Bacteria > Bacillota_I > Bacilli_A > RF39 > UBA660 > MGBC108787. The sequence goes on along the minus strand of CANRKD010000023.1, from coordinate 13,712 downwards.
CCTTTTTTATTTTATGAAAATTTCTTTGACATATTCAATATAACATAAAAACAACTTTTTTACAAGTTGCTTTTTTAAATAACTCAGAAATTCCAAGTTTTTATCATTCTGGTAGCCCATACGGGATTCGAACCCGTGATTCCACCTTGAGAGAGTGGCGTCTTAAACCCCTTGACTAATAGGCCATAAAATAATAATCAAAAAATCATTATTATCTTACCATAGGGATTCATTTTTTACAATACTTTAAATTTTTTTCACTATAATTTTAATTTAAAGTTACCGTTTGGGCGTATTTTGAATATCTTGCATAGATCCAGAAGAAATAGGAATATGTTTTCCATCTTGTAAAATACATTGTATATCATTTATTTTTGTCATATTCTCTGCACTAATCATAATAATATCTCCATTATACATAATTATCGTTTGCATAATTTCTTTACCAGAAAATTTAGCAAAATCTTTTACCACTTCATGTTGCCAAATATCAGCAATGGAAATATTTAAACCGGTATCTCGCAATTCATATTTTTCTTTCAAATCAATTGGCAAAGTTCGTGCTAAAGTAGTATTTTTTTTATTTTCTTCAATATTTCCATGCGTATGACCGATCGATAAAATCGTATATTGATTATTTAATAATAAACTCCTCAGCATTGACTCATCTATTTGTACTCGTTCACAAGATAAAGCTTTTTCTATATCATAGACAATATCTTCAATAACAACATACATTTCATGATTTATTTCTTTTGTATTACCTAATAAGAAAAAAGGAATTTCTTGTGCAGTATTTTCATTCTTAATACGTTTAACAAATTGAAGATAGACTTCATAAACTTTTGGCAAAATAATAACTTTTTGCGGATTAGCTTTCAACTGAATTGGAGATATCGGAATATCACTTACTTCAGTATTTTCCTCATTCTCACAAGCCATAACAATATCCAAAATTTGATTTTCAAAGCCTTGCTCAAATAATTTATTAATTATATTAGATGGCACATCAAATTTCATATAACACCTTTCCTTTTCAATATAATAATTTAAACTTTAGCAAGACCATCTACTTGCAATACTATTCCACTAATATAACTTGCCATGTCACTTGCTAAAAACAAAAACGCATTAGCAATATCTCTTGGCTCTCCTATTCTTCCCAAAGGAATGGTTTGAATCAAAGGTTTGATAATTTTATCAGAAAGAGCAGCCACCATATCTGTTTTTATAATTCCTGGTGCAACAGCATTTACTCGAATATTAAAAGAAGCTAATTCTCTTGCTAATGACTTCGTAAACCCATTAACAGCAAATTTACTTGTCGGATACCCAATACCAGATGGTTGCCCATAAATGCTCACCATAGATGAGGTATTTAAAATTACACCACTTTTTTGCTGTTTCATATAAGGTACGACAGCTTTACTTATAAAAAACATAGCATTAATATTTAAATTCATTATATTTTCATATTCTTCTATTGTTGTATCTTCTATTTTTTTATTTGCTGAAATTCCTGCATTATTAATTAAAATATCAATATGGCCATATTGTTCATAAATTTTTTTTATCAATTGTTCAATCTCTTCATAATTATTTAAGTTAGGATAGTACCCTACAACTTTTTTTCCTTCATTAGCCAAATTTTTAATCGCTCTTTCAACTGTTTCTTTTCTCGAGCCAAATAAAATCACTTGAGAACCTTGTTCACAAAATGCTCGAACCGTTTCAAAACCAATTCCTTTAGTTCCTCCTGTAACAATAACTACTTTCTTTTTTAAATCATTCATATTTTGTACCTCACTTTTTATTAAATTACTTCTTATCTCTAACATTATTCTGCTACATCAAATAAATAATAGGCATTATTCGTATTTAGCATACTATCTGTTATATTTTTCCCATTATAAGCATATAATTTATTTTTATAAACCCCAATATGTTCATATATATAAGCCACCATAACATTATCTGCTTCTTGATTTGTACTATCACGAGTTCCATCATAAGTAACTTTATATTTTCCATCACTTAAATACTGTAAATCGGTAATAATAACGTCCCCTGCTTCCGAAGTAGTTACAATTCTTAACGTACTTTCTTTTCCTAAATTTTTATTTTCAATAAACTGATTATAACTAGAAACATTAAATTCTTGATGATTATCTATTACATAGCAACCATCTTTCTTCGCATCATCTAAAGAATAATTATCTGGTAATAATTCAATTCTTTTTAATACTGAATCTACTTCACAAACATTACCTTTATTATAAGTGATATAAAAAGTATTAAAAAGAAGTCCTTTTTTTAAACCATATTCTGTTATAGTAAAATCATCTTCAGAATTATAGTAATATTTTTTACCATCACAACTAATTTGTTGATATTGTTTCATTATATTTGCTAATTCTAATTTTAAAGAAGAATAACTACGAATACTTTTAAAAGTAGCATTATACATACAACACTCTTCGCTTAAAATAGAGAATTTTGGAACATCCAATATTTTTCCTGAAGCTTCTGATTTATAATTTGAAACTCCAAAAGGAAACATTAAAATAAGAGCAAAAATTAAACAAAAAATCGAAACTAAAATAAATGCTCTTTTGGTTCTTAATGATATTTTTTGTTCTTTTTTAATGATAGCTTTCTTTTTAGGAGATGAATGTAGGTGTATCTTTTTTCTAAAATTAATTTTGGAAATTTTTTTCCAAAATGATTTGATTTTTAAAATTAATTTTCGATATTTTTTTTGAATAGATTGAAAGGGAATCTTTTTCCATAAATTTATAATTTTCTCCTTTAAATGAGATAAAAATTTTAAAAGAACTGAAAAATCTATTTGAATAAATTTTTTAGCAACAGATTTTTTTTCAATTGGAGTAGATTCTTTTTCAAAGGAAGTAGATTTTTTTACTTTTGGTAAATTTGATACATTTTGTTTATTTTTAACATTACTTTTTTTCTTCTTTGAAGTATTTTTCTTTTGCCTATTTTTTACAGAAACTTTCTTTTTTATATTCTTCTTATTAGCTTGAATTTTTTTCTTACGTTTTTTAGCATTTTTTTTCTTTTTCCCTTGTTTCATTTGAATCACCCACCTTTTTTCTAAGGGCTATTATAACGAAAAAAATCAAAAAAAGATAGTAAATTTGATACTAATTTGTAAATTTTATGTATTTATGCTATATTTATGACAAATAAGGGGGAAATTTCATGTTAAAAGAAAATACATTATATTTAAAAACAACAGATTTATTAACATTAAAACCAATAGGTCAAGGTACAGATGGAAAAGTTTATAAATATAAAAAAGATATATTAATTAAATTATTTCATCAAGCCGTTTTTAATATTACTTCACATCATCATAACTTAGAAGAAGATATGAAAATATATCAAAAAAACGATAAAACAAATTGGAAAAATTCTTTTTATACCGGAGTTCTTAAATATTATGTTTCTGACACCCCTGAAACATCATTACTTCTTCATTCCGAAATTGCATTAAAAAAAATTATTGAACGTCAAAAGGATATTAAATATACCCATTTACCCATTGGATCAGTCTATTTAAATGGCTATTTTGCAGGATGTATGTTAAAAAAGATTCATGGAATACAAATTCATAAATTAATTGGTTTACCACTTAAATATCGGAAAAAAATATATTTAAATATATTAAAATGCGAAGCAGAACTATTGAAAAATAATATTTATCATTGCGATTTATCGAATAGCCCTTATACAGATGTTTTAATATCTTTGCCAGATGGACATACAATTACAAAAGGACATTCCCATATCATAGTAAACCCCTTTAATTTGCAAACGCATTTTATAGATTTAGATGGAAAATCTACTATTTATACAGAACAAAATAACGAAAAACTTAAACAAAAAAGTTTAGAAGAATTAGCAAAACTCACAACCGAATTTTTATTAAAAGTTAATTTAGATGATTACAAAGAATATCCTGAGGAAATGATACCTGAATTAGAAGAACATCAAATTTATGATTGCAATCTTCAACAAAAAATTTATGAAGCGAATATGACTTTAGAAGAATTAGAGCAACTATGCCTAACTTTAAAAAAATAAACTTTTTGTAAACATAATTTAACATATAAAAAGATTATTGATTCAATTGATCAATAATCTTTATTTTTTAAACATTTTGTAAACGTTCAACTACTCGTTCTTTTCCTAAAATTTGCATTAAATCATAAAGATTTGGGGTATTAGAAAAAGTTGTTAAAGCAATTCTTATAATATTAGTAACATCAACGATACTGCCTTTATAATTGTTTGAATTTTCTTTATAATCTTTCATATTACTAGCATATCCAAGAATATCACACATTTCTTTAATTCGATTAAACCACTCGTCTTGAGAATCTTCTTCATGATAGTATTGATCAATATAAGTATTTAAAATAAGTTTAACATCTTGCATGTTATAATCTAGAAAGTTATATGTTACATCTTTAAAATATTCATCATACATATACCAAGTTTTACTCTTAATTTCACTATAATAAATATAATCTTTTCTTGGCTTTTTTTGTTCCCTTTCAATATTATAAATTTGCATAGAATAATCCGGATATTTTTTTAAAATATTAGCAAACTCTTGATCATATTTTTCACTCCAAGCAAGTACTCCTTTATAAACTTCTTCTTTTGTTAAATGACTAAGATAATTTTTAGAAATATTATTTAATTTATCTAAATCAAACAGTGCTCCACTTGAACTCATTTTTTTAGGAGAAAATTCAAATTCGGTAAAATGGGCATCAGGGTGTCCTTCTCTCCATGCTTCATAATTAGAATTAGCAATAGTCATAATTGCCTCTATAACAGCATAAGTTGGATAACCTTTTTCTTCATAAAAACTCATTTTAGCTTCGGGATCAAGTCTTTTGGAAATCTTCCTGACATGATCTCCATCTTTTTTTAAAATTAAAGGAATATGAATATATTTTGGCATCTTAAAATTAAATGTTTTAAACAATTCATAATGCACAGGAATAGAAGAAATCCATTCTTGACCTCGAACAACATGAGTAGTATGCATTAAATGATCATCTACTAAATGAGCAAAATGATAAGTTGGTAACCCATTAGATGATTTCATAATTGGAATATCAATATCATTTTCTGGAAATTCCATTTCTCCATTAGCTAAATCATTAAATTTAAATTTACGACTAAACTCACCATTACTTTTTAAACGAATAGTATATTTTTCCCCATTTTTAATTTTTTTAATGGCTTCTTCAACTGGCAAATTTCTATATTTAGCATATCTTCCATAAATACCGATACGCCTTTTATCTTTCGCTTGACTTTCTCTTATCGAATCCATTTCTTCTTGAGTTAAAAAACAAGGATACGCTTTTCCTTCTAAAATTAAATGTTTAATAAAAGCTTGATAAATTTCTTTTCTTTCACTTTGAATATAAGGACCATAATTTCCTTTTATTTCATTTATATCACGATATTCATATTCATCAGGATTTAAGTCATAATGAGCAAGAACACTACGAATATATTCTACTGCTCCTTCAACTTCTCGTGATTGATCAGTGTCTTCATTTCGTAAATAAAATACGCCATTTTTTTTCTTTGCAAGACAATAATCAATAACTGCTGCTAGCATATGACCTATATGCATAAAACCTGTAGGACTTGGAGCAAAACGAGTAACCATTGCTCCCTCTTCTAAATTTCTTTTTGGATATTCTTTTTCATAATCTTCTATAGTTTTCGTAATATCAGGAAATATTAAATTGGCTAAATCTTCTCTATTCATGGTTATCAACTACTTTCACAAAATCAATACTATCTATTTTAATATCTTTTAAAGGTTTATCATTACTATCTGTAGCTACTTTAGCAATTTTATCTACAACATCCATTCCAGCTAGCACTTTACCAAACGCTGCATAGGCACCATCCAAATAAGTAGAATCAGCTTGAACAATGAAAAATTGACTACTTGCTGAATTCATATCATTAGCTCTTGCCATAGATACAACTCCTCGTTCATGAGATAAATTATTAGTAAAGCCATTTTGACTAAATTCACCTTGAATAGTTTTGGCACTTCTTCCTAAACTGGTAGCATCTCCTGTTTGAATCATAAAATTATTAATAACTCTATGAAAAATAACATCATCATAAAAATCTTTAGCAACTAGAGATTTAAAATTTGCCACTGTCTTAGGAGCAATATCCGGATATAATTCTATTAATATTCGACTGTCGTCTTCTAACTCAATTAACACATTATTAGTTTTTTTATCCGTCTCAGCATAAGAAATATTTTCTATGGTTTCGATATCACCCAAATTTTCTTTACAACCAGACATTCCAAGTAACATACAGATTAAAATAAAAATTTTTAATTTTTTCATTTTTAGCTCCTTTTTAAACTGGATAAGTAATTTTTATCTTCCTGACTTACCCGATAACTATCCTTTATTTTACTAATTGTTTTATTAAAAGTAAATGCATTTACCTTACTTTTTAATAAATAATTTAAAGTTTCACTACGATATTTAATAAAACATTCACACAGTAACCAAGCCTCCGCCATATTTACATAATAAGCATCACTATCTATTTCATCTATTAATTTAAATATGACTTGTAAATAAATTTTTTCAACATAAAAATTTAAAAAAACTACTAGAGCAATCCGCCTTTTAAATTCATTATTTTCTTTTAAATAAGTAGTAAAATAATTAAACCAATACTCCTTATCATAATTTATAATTTTCAAACTATTACAAAAAGAATCATTAATCGCCCAGTTATCCACAAGCAAAACATACGGTTCTAGATATTTTTTAAATATATCTTTTTCTTTTAGATTAGCTAATACTAAGCCTTGTATTAATACTTCTTCATAATAAGTAGCTTTAGCTACATCTAAAAAAGAAGTAATGTTTCCCCTACTAATTTCTTTGGCAATTTTGCGCTGTATAGGTAAATTAATCCCTAAAATTTCATATTGAGTAGTCACTAATTTAGAATGAAATTGTTTATAACTATCATTTTTTAAACTTTTTAAATAATCTATATAATTTTGATAACTTTTCTGATCCCATTTATCTCTTTTTAAACTTATCTCTTTCATATCTTTAGTATATCAAAAACAAAATATTTGTAAATTATGAACTAATAAAAGACATAATCAAAATACATACAACTCCTACCAATAAAGAAATAATTTTTTTCATATTCATTTTATCCGTTTTTCTTATAACTGATAAAATGACAACAAAGAATAATTGCAATTTCATAATTAAAGCAATTAATATCGGCGTATCAGCATGATATGCTAGCATATTTAAAAGTCCAGTAAATGCATAAATCGTTCCTGCTAAAAGAGTCAAAGTATAAAACTCCTTTTTTTCTTTTTGAGAATATGATGGAATTTGTTTCTTTTCTTTTAAGTATAAAATATAAAAAACCGGAATAGCCACTAAATTATAAATTAAATTTATTCCTAACTCATTAGCTCCTTTACTACTAGCAAGTTTAATAAAATAAGGTTCCGATGCATAAAAAATAGTCGCCGTAATCATTACAAAAATATTTTTTAAATCAATTTTTTTATTTGTAATTTCATTTTTCATCTTATTAGTTTCATACGAAAAAACATATATAGCCACAAAAAAAATGGCAAATAAAAGAAGAAAAATAAATTTTGGTTGAATATATCCTAAAATAATATCACATATTAAGATTAAAAATAAACTTCCCGAATCAATTAAATTAGCAAGTCCTATCGGTAAAGTTTGAATAGCTTTAGCATAACAAAAATCTCCACCACTCATTGCTAAAGAATAAGCGATTAGGACAAAAAAAGAAATTAAAGACATCTCAATAGACCCGAGAAAACAAAATAATGTGGCAACTATTCCTGTTGTTAAACTCATCCAAAAAAGATATTTTGACTCATTGTATTTAATCAAAACTTTTTCTTCTATAGTATCACCTATTGCATGGATTATAGACCATAAAAAACCTGCACTTTTTCCTCTCATATAAAATCACCTAATTTACTTTAGTATAACATTTTTAGTTTTATTTGATAACTTTTTTGATTAACAAAAATATATCTAAAATTTTAACAAATCTTACCAATTGCATCTTTTGTTATATTTGTTATAATAAATACAGACATTTGTTCGGAGATGATATTATGAAAGAACATTATTATCTATGTATCGATTTAAAAAGTTTTTTTGCATCAGTCGAATGTGTAGAAAGAAATTTAAATCCTTTCACTACTCCTTTGGTTGTCGCAAATAAAAATCAAGGTCAAGGTGCTATCACTCTTGCAGTTTCACCCTATCTAAAAAATAAAGGTATAAAAGGAAGAACAAGAATTTATGAAATTCCTAAAAATATTAAATATCTCGTTGTAAATCCGAGGATGAAGCTCTATATGGAGAAATCACGAGATGTAGTTAGCATTTACTTAGATTTTGTTGCAAAAGAAGATTTACATATCTACTCTATCGATGAATGTTTCTTGAATCTAACTGATTATTTGAATTTTTATAAAAAAACTGCTGAAGAAATTGCTTTAGATATTTTAAAAACTATTTATCAAAAAACAGGTCTTACCGCGACTTGTGGAATTGGTCCAAATATGCTTCTTGCTAAAGTGGCAATGGATATTGATGCTAAACACCAAAAAAATTGTATCGCTAAATGGACAATGAATGATATCAAAACTAAACTTTGGAGGATCTCACCTTTAAGTAAGATGTGGGGAATTGGTTCTCGTATGGAAAAAAAATTAAATGCTTTAGGAATTTATTCAATAAAAGATTTAGCATTATATGATTCAAATAAATTAAAAGATAAATTTGGCATTATGGGTTTAGAACTTTGGAATCATGCAAACGGCATTGATACATCTCAAATTTCTGATTTTCAAAAAATTAAAAAAGATAAATCAATCAGCCATAGCCAAGTTTTATTTAAAGATTATTTTTTTGAAAATGCTAAATTAATTATTGAAGAAATGGTCGAAGTAGTTGCTAGTCGCTTGCGAGAAAAAAATGTCGAAACTTCTTGTGTCGGACTTGGAATTGGTTATTCCAAAACTATAAATGCCGGTTTTTATCATACAACTAAATTAGAAATAGCAACCGATAATGAAGAAATTATTAAAAAAACATGTTTTTTACTTTTTGAACGTTTTTATGAAAATTTACCCATTCGAAAAATTACCATAAGTTGTGGAAAACTAAGTAAAAAAATTGGTATGCAGTTAAATCTCTTTCAAGAATATCAAGATATTCAAAAAATTGAGAATGTTTCAAAAACTATTGATGAAATAAAATCGCAATTTGGTAAAAATAGTATTTTGAAAGCTTCGAGTTTGCTTTCCGATTCAACTATAAGAATTAGAAATCAAAAAATAGGTGGTCACCATGAATAATGATCGAGGGGTAATTAAATGGATGCCTTTTAATAGTATTGTAGAAGAACAAAAATTAATAGAGCAATTAGTTAAAGATAAAAATAAAATAACCAAGCCCAATTTATCTCAAGAACAAATACAAAAAAATGAAGAAAAATTAATTGAAGCATTTTATGAAAAAATTAAAGTGACTATTGAATATTTTCAAGCCGGTGATCTTTTAAAAATTACCTCTAAAATTTTAAAAATAGATACTATTTCCCAAAAAATTTATTTAGAAAAGCAACAAATATTATTTTTTAAACAAATTATTAAAATAATTATGTTGTAATAGTCTTTAAAAATATAATTTTGAGAAATAAAAGAAAAATTAAAAACCAAAAATTTCCAAAGCAAAACACAATAGCAATTTTATTTATTAGTACGAACTATAATTTCATCATCTTTTTTTAATTCACCAATTAATAAAGAGGATTTTTGATTATGCAAGTTTATATTTTTTTGAACTTGTTTTTCGTTATAATTGGCATAGCAATACTTACATAAATGATTACACGAATTATAACAACCGATATCAACCATTTCAACGCAATTGCATTTTCTCGCTTGCCATTTTTTGTATTTTTTACCCGTTAACTTATAAGCATATTCTTTTGACATACAAGGTTCATTACCAATACCATACTTAGATAAATCAATATTTTCGTAACAAGTTTGAACTAAGATACTATGCTCTTTAGCAATTTTCCCAAAATATCTAGCTAAATATTCGTAATCACTTAAAGTTAAAGTTTTTAAATTTAAGATTGAAGCATTATTTAAAACATTTTTATATAAATCAACAAAAGATATTATAATATGCTTAATATAACCATCAAGTAAATAACACATTTTTTCAAAAGCTTTAATGTGGTACTCTAAAGTATAAGTTTCATTTATAAGGATAGGATCATATCTAACATATATATTATCTAACCCTACTATCTTCGATATCTTTTTGATACAATCGATAATTTTATTTTTATCAATAACATTCGGTTCAATATCTTTTTTATAAGGAGTTAAGGTAACATGAAAAACAATTGGTTGTGTTATTTCATTTAAATAAGGAAGAATGGGTAAAGGATTTTTTGTACAAAAAACAATTAGTTCTACATCTTTAAAATAAATACGACTTACTTTTTTCGGATAAAAGGGATTTCGAACATCCACAAATCCCGCATGATATCGATTCATAAACCAAGGTGTATAAAAAGCAACAATGTCCGTTCTGCCACTTACATTCAAAATCATAGTAATTACCTCAATATTTATTATAAAACAAATAAAAAAACATACAAGTTTTGTATGCTAATTTTCTTTATGTTCTGCAACACTTTTTATTTCTTGCAAATCAAATCGATACTTTTGACCATTTTTATTAACTTCATCCATAAACATATCATAAGGTCGACACCATAATATATTATCTCCATATAGAGCTCTATATGCTACCATTTTTTCATTTGTTTCACTATGATAAATAATATCTTCAACTATATATAGATCTCCTTTGTAATGTCTATATACACCTTTAATTTTTAAATCTCTCATTAATCATTCTCCTAAAATTTATTTTACAACACTTTCAATTTTTTGTAATTCAAATCTATATTTTTGTTTGATATTTGGATATTTTTCGTGATCTACTTCACTTAAAAACATATCTATTGGTCTAATTCATAGACTCCCATCACCATATAATCTTCTATAAACAATATATTTTTCTTTTGTTTCGGAATGATTAGCAATATCTATAACTAAATAATAATTTCCCTTAAAATGTTTATAAATACCATTTATTTTTATTTTTCTTTCCATTAACCAATCACACTTTCTTTCTTTATTTCTTGTAAACGTAATTTAATCATATGTTCCAATTCAAAAGGACCATTAATTTTATGTAAAGTAAGTAAACTATCTTGTAGTTTTCTTTTCAAATCTAGCTCCTGACTAATTTTATCTACTTCTATTTGTAACTTAGAAACATCAAGATTTTGCTCTGCTACAAAATTTTTAATATATACTTCAATATCTCGCAAAACATATTCTTTTAAAAGATAAGAATCCATTTCTTGGACCCCAAAATAACCACCAACTAATATTTTAAATTCATCTAAAGTTGTCATAAAACCACTCCATTATAACAATTTTATTATAACACATATAAACCAATTATTTTATTTTTTTAAGGCTCTAATATAGTCATTATTTCGTAATTTAGAAAATATCTCTCTTTCTTTTTGACATACCTCATAATTTGATAAATGAAAATAATCTGCTAACTCTTCATCACTATAATTTTCTTGATACTTTAACAAAATAAATGATAAATCTTCTAAAGGTAATGACTTTAAAGCTTCCATCATATTAGAACTAAAAGAATTAGTATCTATCTCTTCATAAGGTTTATTCGTATCGGCAATAATATCTAATCTAGTTTTTTGATTGTTGGAATTATCACTGCCATATGATTTATCTAATGACAAGATATAATTTTCTTGTTTATATTGTTTTAAAAATGTTCTAAAATATCCTTTTATAGACAAATCCATATACTTAATCATTTGGCCAGCTGTATTTAAACAAATTCGGTCAATTATGGCAATTAACGATAAATTAAGCTCACTTTCAAAATCAGCTAAATTATCTTGATTCAAATTAATCTCATAAGTATGACATAAAGAATAAATGGTATGCATGAGATATTTTTTTTGCTTAATAATAATTTCATTTCTGGTATCATACAATTTACACTTATAAATTCCAATTAAATCATATAATGAAATATTATCTATATTAGGATTTTCTTTTAAATTTTTTACTAATGAAAAAAGATAAGCTAATTTTTTATCAGAAATTATTTTATAATCTTGATAAGTTTCCTTATCCGAAAAATACCATATCAAAGAAATCGCTTGTGAAAAAGAAAAAGCCATATCTATTAAATCGTTAACATTAGAAAAATCAACTTTTAAAAAATTACAAAGTTCTTTTTGATCTTCTAAATTTGATATCTCTTCCATTTCTAATCTTCTAAAAACTTCACTAATCTGATGAATTTGTAAATCATATTCGTATTTTTGAACAACTGTTTCTATAATTTGGTGTTCTTCGATATTCAAATGCGTTTTCAAGCGATAAAGTCTTCGTAAAATATTATCATAAGAATAATTCTTTTCTCTACAAAAACTTGCTAAAGGCTTATCTCCAAAATAGTATTTGGTACTTTTAGGAGGATGATTTAAATATGTACTTACTATTTCTTTTAAAGCTTCATCAATATTCGAACAATTTTGATATTCATTTAAGTATTTATTAATAACAGTTTTATAATTTATTCCCTCATGAATACAGTATTGACGTAAAGTCATTCCATCATATAAATATTTGATAGTTAATTTTTTATAATCTGCTACACATTCATTGACAATTTCTTGTAAAGGTTTAGGACTATTCATTTTTCTTTTTAAAATAGTTCCACGAATAGTACTATAATTAATATTATTTGTTTTACAATAATCTACTAAAAGCATCCCTTGATAATAATAAATAACTCCATACCGATGAATGTTCTCTATTCCTTCTTTTACTAAATCATCAATTGTTTTTTCTACTCCTGAAGCAAGTTTTCGGTTTACAAAAGAAACAACACTAGTATAAGGAATATTCTTTTGCTTACAATAATCTGTTAATAAAAGATCATTATAAACATATTTTGGTTCAAAAGGCTCATACTGCCCCATAATAAGTTCAATAAATTCATCATCATTTAATCCAACAAATTGTTCATCATTTTTATGATATTGGATATACGCTAAAATATTAGTGTAACTCAAATGATTTTCTATACAATACTGTTTTAAAGGAATACCAATATAATAGTATCTATAAATTCCTTTATGAAGTTTATTCATATATTGATCAATGATTTGTTCAACCGTTTGATTAGGATTTTTTTGTGTTTGACGATATATATATGTCCGTATTGTATTATAATTAAGTTCAGGATTACTTTTACACAAATCTAATAAAGACATTCCTTTATAACTATATTTATTTTTATTACTCATAAAACCCCCTAATAAAATCAATTTTATGAAAAAACACACATCTTTATAGGTGTGTGTACTAATAACATAAATGGTGGAGAATAAGGGATTCGAACCCTTGACCCCCACGGTGCAAACGTGGTGCTCTAGCCAGCTGAGCTAATTCC
>CANRKD010000022.1 GCA_947631105.1 uncultured Bacilli bacterium | reverse complement strand
GGGCCTGGGGGGACTTGAACCTCCGACCTCACGCTTATCAGGCGTGCGCTCTAACCAGCTGAGCTACAGGCCCATTTTGCCTTAATGACTATTTCATTTTATACTATTTTTATGCTTATTGCAAGTGTTTTTTACATATTCTATGCAAGATTAGTAAAAAATTGTTTATTTAGATCTTTCTTTTGATTTGAATATTTAAATTTTGAAGTTCTTGATAAATATTTTGAGTAATAGTTATAATTTTATTTTTATCATAGGAAATGTGATTTAATACTTCTTCTATAGCTTTATCATAATTTCTTTTATACTTCACATTTAATTTATGCCAATTAATTTTTTTAAAAAAGGGAAGAATTTCTTTTGGACAATTTAATTTATTTTGCAACATTAATACAGCAATAATTGGGTAGCCAGGATAACTTTGCCAAAATGTAGCTGAATCATTGGAAGAATAAATATTATCTTTCCATTGTACGGTGTATTTTTTCTTTTGATCTGAAGAAGTAACTAATGCTTTATTTTTTTGTAGTTGTATACGTTGATCGATTATGCATGTATAAGCTTCATAGATTTTAGCAATTGGAGGCATTTTTTCCATTTTTATCACCTGATGTTAGTTTATCACTTCTTCTTTTCATAAACAAGAATAGAATCTTTGTTGGTATTATCAGTACTAAAAATGATGCTATGCATACCAATAAATGAAATTAATTCTGGATTATATTGTTTTAGATTTTCAAATGTAACACGAAAATTATAAATGGGATAGTATCCTGTACGCTAAGATTCATCGGTATCATATAAATAATTCATTAGCATTTGGCCATTTTCTTTAGGAATACGTACTATTCTCCTTTTACTTTTTAAAAGTGGAAGGAGGGGAATTATGAGAAAAGAGAAATATCTTTGTACTATCATAATACTTCTTATTATTGTGATTTTAATCATATTAATAAAAATAGTACCAACTGTATAAGTCGGTACTAACCTAAAATTTTTGGAATAGTACCTAACTCTGCAAAATTAGGTATTCCTTTTTTATTTTATGCAAGTCATCCTTGACATATTCAATATAATATAAAAACGGCTTTTTGACAAGTCGTCTTTTTTATACTCGAATCTTTCGAGTTTGAATCAATTTTGGTGTCCCCTTAGGGATTCGAACCCTAGACCCACTGATTAAGAGTCAGTTGCTCTACCAACTGAGCTAAGGAGACATTTATTACTAGTTCATTATAACATAAATATTAAAAATGTGGTATACTTTATTTATAGTATAATCAAAAATGAGGGAAAAAGTATAATGAAAACAAAATATGAGAGAATGAATGCAGTAGAAAGAAGAAAATTAATAGAAAAATATAAAAGGACAGAAACAGGAAAAACAATGTTTTTTCGACTAAGAAGATTAAATGTTACTGGTATATTGTGTTTGATTTTTTCTGTTGGATTAACTATATTGGATTGGAATCATTTACAGCTTATAGATTGTTTAACCATTGTTCCATTATTTTTAGCTTCATTATTATTTATTATGATGTCCTATAAATTAAAGAAAAAGGTTTTAAATAATTTCGCTCTAAAAAGAAAATAAAAAAAACTTTGGTATTTCAAAGTTTTATTTTTTTTATGGCGGAGCAGGAGAGATTTGAACTCTCGCGCCAGTTTCCCGACCTATACCCTTAGCAGGGGCACCTCTTCAGCCTCTTGAGTACTGCTCCAAAACGCTACTTCTATATTTTATAATAGAATAAAGCGCGCGTCAACTACTAAATTGAAATAAAATAATACTTGTTATAAACTATTGAATATTAGGCCAAAGAAAAAACTTGTAAAAAAAGAGAAGTTTATTCTCCTAACGTTGCATTTTTTAATTCTTCCATATAATTGTTCATAATCGTTATGTAATTTTCAGTGGTATCTTTATTTTCTGTTGATAAAGAAGTCATAGTATTTACAGTGACAACATTGGCATTATAATCTTTTTCTAATGTAGAAATCAAATCATTTTTTCCCTCTGTATCTTTCATAAAAATAGTTGTATAAGTTCCATCTTTAAATTTATTTTTTATTTCATTTAAATCAGATTTTGTTAATGTTTCATCTTCAAGAGAGATTACATTAAATCCATAATTATTTAAATACTTGAACATATTACTTGAGGCTATAATTGTGTCTTTGTTAATAGCTTTGGCATTTGAAGCAATATTTCTTAAATCAGCATCCATAATAGATAATGTTTCTGCTAACGTTTTGTATTTGGTTTCTATATCATCATTGACATAATTACTATTTGTAAAATCTTGTAGATTGGATTTTATGGTGGTAGCCAACATTAAATAATAGTTAGGGGATAACCATAGTTCTTCTATGCCATTATGGTATTTTAATCCATAAGCAACATCAATTATTTTTAATTTTTTATTTTTGTTAATTAAATTTTTAGCGGTTTGTAATTCATTAGATAAACCATTGTATATGAAAATATTATTTTTGCTATACTCATTAATTTGTTTATCTGTTAAATTATAATTGTCTACATCTGCACCTTCTGGATAAATACTTGTCACTTTTCCTTGGTCATATATTTCATTAGTTATAAAAGTAATTGGGTAAATTGTTGTTAAAATTTGTAATCCTTCAGGGGTTTTGTTATCGCATGCTGTTGTAAATGATAAAAGTATTAATAATAAAAATATTTTTTTTAGATATTTCATTTTTTGTTCTCCTTTTTAGGAATAGGGTCATAACCATATTTACCAAATGGATGACATCTACTAATCCTTTTTATTCCTAATATTATTCCTTTTTTAATACCAAATTCTTCAATGGATTCAATCATATATTCACTACATGTTGGGGTGAATCGACATAATTTATGAGAAGAAAAAGGGATAGTTTGGTAACATCTAATTAAAAAAATAAATAATTTTTTCATGTTTACACCAATCTCATTGTACTACACTTTTAAATACTTGTAAAATGAGAATTTATTGTTCAGTTGCGAATAAAGTTGGGAATATGGTATAATTGTCAAGAAACATTGAAAGGAAGTTCTGTATGAATACAAAATTAAAAGAGTATGGAATAGAGATTTCAAATAATGAACTTTTATTAACGGCTTTAACACATAGTTCGTATTCTAATGAGCATGATTCGAAGAATTATGAACGTTTAGAATTTTTAGGAGATGCCGTCTTAGAATTAATAACAAGTGAATATTTCTTTTTAAATACTAATTACAATGAAGGAAGTATGAGTAAAATTAGGGCTAGCTATGTTTGTGAGGAAGCCTTGTTTCATTATGCAAAAGATTTGAATTTAGAAAAATATATTCGTGTTGGTCATGGACAAGAAAAAAATCTTAATCAAACAATTATAGCAGATGTTTTTGAAAGTTTATTAGCTGTTATTTATCTAGAATGTGGATTCTTAGTGGTAAAAGATTTTGTTTTAAAACTGATTTTGCCTTATATTGAAAAAAATATCCAATTTATTCATGATTATAAGTCTTTGTTACAAGAAATGGTACAAACAGATAAGCAAAGTTTAGAATATGTTTTAGTAAAAGAAAGCGGACCAGCTCATGAAAAAAAATTTACTGTAGAAGTACGAATTGATCATATGGTTTATGGAAAAGGTGTAGGTAAGAGTAAAAAAGAAGCAGAACAAAATGCTGCAAAAGATGCTTATCATAAATCAGCTAGAAAAGGTGAAACTAATGTATTTAAAGAGTATTAAAGCAAATGGCTTTAAATCATTTGCAGACCATATTCAATTATTATTAGAAAATAATATTACTTGTGTAGTTGGACCGAATGGAAGTGGAAAATCTAACATAGTGGATGCTGTTCGCTGGGTATTAGGAGAACAATCGGTAAAATCTTTGCGCGGAACGAATTCTATGAGTGATATTATTTTTGCAGGATCAACTTCACGAAATGGTGCGAATCGAGCAGAAGTGTCTTTAACATTTGATAATAGTGATCATTATTTGAATAGCGAATATTCAGAAATAGAAATTAAAAGAATTCTTTATAAAAATGGTGAAGGGGAATATTTTATTAATAATTCTCGTGTTCGTCTAAAAGATATTACAGATTTGTTTATTGATAGCGGTGCAGGTACTGATTCATTTAATATAATTAGTCAAGGAAAAATAGAGTCGGTTGTAAATAGCAAACCTACGGAAAGACGTATTATTTTTGAAGAAGCAGCAGAAGTATTAAAATATAAAAAAAGAAAAGAAGAAAGTCTACGTAAATTAGAGAAAACACAAGAAAATATATCTAAAATCGAATTAATTATTCAAGAACTAAAAACAACACTTAACCCTTTAAAAGAGCAAAGTGAGAATGCTCAGAAATATTTAGATTTAAAAAAACAGTTAGAACAAATTGAGATTTCATCTATTACTTATGATATTCATTTTTTAAAAGAAAAATATGATGGTTTAGAAAAAGATATTCTTTCATTAAATGAAGAATTATTAAAATTAGATACTACTTCTTCAGATGAAATGGTTAACATAGAAAATTTAAAATTGAAAAATATAAAATTGGATGAATCGATTAGTGAATTAAATGCCAAACTTTTAAGTGTTACTAGTCATTTTGTTAATTTGCAAAATGAAAAAGTAATGTATGCGGAAAGAAAGAAATATGAAGGAAAGGTTCTAAATGCTGATAAAGATATTATAAGTTTAAAAGAAGATATTTTATCTTTAGATCAATCAATTGCTGTTTTGAAAAATGAATTAGAATCTTTAAATGAACAGTTAAGAAAATTGGATCATGAATTACAAGATGTAAATGAACAACAAAGTCTTAATAAAGTGAAGTATGCTCATTTGAATACAAATTATCAAAAAAATGTTCAGGAATTGTATTCATTAAAAAGTAAAGAGGAGTCTTTAGAAATTTCTATTCAAAATGATTCAAAATTACCTAATTCTGTTAAATGTATATTAAATAACGATCGATTAAAAGGAGTTTATGGAACTATTGGAAAATTATTGGAAATTCCAAATGAATATTTAACTAGTATTGATGTAGCTCTTGGGGCAAGTTCTAATTTTTTGGTGGTAGAAAATGAAAATATTGCTAAAGAGTGTATTCATTATTTAAAAGAAAAGAAATTTGGACGAGCTACTTTTTTTCCTTTAAATATTATTAAAGAAAAACATATTTCTAAAGACATCATAAAACAGTTAGAATGTCAAGAAGGATATATAGGAATTGCTAGTGATTTAGTTTCATTTGATTCAAAATTTGAAAATGTAATTAAAAATCAATTAGGTAATGTTTTAATCGTAAATTCTATTGAAGATATGAATCGGATTGGTAAATTACTAGAATTTAAATATCGTATTGTAACTTTAGATGGTGAAATTATGCATACTGGAGGTTCATTAACTGGTGGAAGCTTTAAGAATAATAGTGTTTTAAATGATAAATCTATATTGGAAGAGGTAAGAACAAAAATAGCATTGTTAGAAGAACAATTAAAAAAAATGAAAAGCGATATTGAAGGTTTTGATCAAGAGGAAAATATCCTTCGAGAGAAAGAAGAAATTATTCATCGTAATAAAATTCAAATTCAAGAAAAAATAAATGAAAAAACCAATAATATTGATTTAAAAAAACGTAAACAATTAGAATTGAATAAAGAATTAGAAGGGATAGTCTCTTTAAAAAATGGGGATGTTGATGAAAAATTAATGGCACTTATGAATGAAGTCAACGAGGCTGAGACTTCAAAAACAATTATCGAAACAAATTTAAATGCAGTTAAAAGTGAAAAAAGTGCCCTAGTGAGTCAAATTGAGGAATTAGAACATATTTATAAAGAAAAAAATTCTAGTTATAATAAGCTTCAAAATGAATTGAAAAATAAGGAAATTCAATTAGGAAAATTGGATATCCAACTAGATAATTTATTACAAACTTTAAATGAATCTTATAATTTAACATATGAAAAAGCAAAGATTACTTATGTTCTAGAAATGGATATTGAAGAGGCTAGGAAGCAAGTGAAGGATTTAAAAAATAATATTGCTCTTTTAGGAGAGGTAAATGTTTTTGCTATCGAAGAATTCGAAAGAGTAAATACACGATATGAATTTTTAACAAATCAAAAAAACGACTTGGAAGAAGCTAGTTCAAATTTAACTACAGTTATTCATCAAATGGATGAGATCATGATTGATAAATTTAATTCGACTTTTTATAAAATAAACGAAGAATTTAAATCGGTTTTTAGAAAGTTATTTAAGGGTGGTAATGGAATGTTAAAATTAACAGATCCAGATAACATTTTAGAAACTGGAGTAGAAATTATTGCAGAACCACCTGGTAAAAAATTAAAATCTATTGGCCTTTTAAGTGGTGGAGAGAAAACTTTAACTGCTATTGCTTTGTTGTTTTCTATATTAAATGTTAAAACCGTTCCTTTCTGTATTTTAGACGAAGTAGAAGCGGCTTTAGATGAAGTGAATGTTGATGCTTTTGGTCAATATTTACAAGAGAAGAAAGAAAGTAGTCAATTTATTTTAATTACTCATAAAAAACGGACAATGGAATATGCTGATAATTTATATGGAATTACAATGCAAGAATCTGGTGTCAGTAAAATTGTTAGTGTAAAACTTGAAAATGTATAGAAAATATGATATTTTATCCTCCAATAAAGGGGGATTTTTTATGCATACCTTTTCAATATCTAAAAAAAAATATGAGCAATTAAAAGAATATAAACTAGCTAATCAAATATTAAACACAGAAGGTAAAATTTATGTTTTTACAGAGAAACGTAAAGAAAAAATTTTAAAAGTACTTTATAATATGCATGGAGCTAGTTTTGCTAATAAATTATATACTATAGAAATGTTAGATACATGGCGTGAATGTTTTCCGACTTGTTTGAATATTCCTGATGGTTTTGTTTCTTACCGAAATAATATTATTGGTTTTGTCATGAATAAAAGTATAGGGGTTAATTTTGAAGAATTTTTACAGGATAAGAAAAAGAATGTGTCAGATAAAATATTTTATTTTCAAAAAATTGGTGAAATTTTAGAAAATATCAAAGAAATGAGAAATCATACTATAGTGAAAGATTTTTATTTAAATGACTTACATCCAGGAAACTTTATAGTGAATGAAGAGGATAAATCTTTAAATGTTGTAGATTTAGACAGTTGTAAAATTGGAGCAAATCGTCCTTTTCCAGCGAAATTTTTAACGGATTTATCTTTGTGTTCTTATGTACCTCAAAAATATGAAACAAATGATTATGAATATTTTAATGTGGAAGGGGATTTTATAGCAAGTGAAGAAACGGATTTGTATTGTTATATTATTTCGATATTAAATTATTTATATGGCGGAAATGTACATCGTTTATCTTTAGAAGAGTTTTATGAGTATTTAAATTATTTAGAACAGATTGGTATTTCAAAAGATCTTATACAATTATTTTCAAAAATAGTTATACCATGTAAAAATGAAAATCCCTTTAATTTATTAGCTGCGTTAAAAGAAGAACAAATTTATCGAGCTAATTCTCTAATTTATGAACGTGTAAAAAAAAGATAAAGATTGACAAAATTTTCTTTATTGTTTTATTATTATGTTAAATATAGGGAGGTTTTGCAATGGATATTCAATTGATTGGAGCATTAGATTATAACAAATTACAAAAATTTTTAAATGATAAGCAAATTGATAATGTAGAAGAAATTATAAATTATATAAAAGGTTTAGAGCAATTTGGAAGGGTTGAAAAAATAGCATCTGCTGGGCGTATTTCAAGATTTGCAGGGGATGTTTTTGAAATTTTAAATGTAACAGCAGAAAATTCCTTAGAAGAAAATATAAAATTTGTACAAAGAGTAATTAATCTTGGACATGATTCTATTACCGATCATGATTATTTATTTTTTGCTATAAAAGATGTAAGTCCTATAATAGAGCAAACGATAATTGCTGAGCGATTTTCTAGTTTTACCATAAAATCTAGAAGATTAGTTGATTTTTCCAAAGTGGGATTTTATACGCCTGATTTTCATGATAGTCATGGCAATATATTAAAAAATAATCAAGAAATAAAACAAAAATATCAAAATTATATGAATTCTTTATTTGATCATTATGCAAAGCTTGTTTCTTTAGGTATACCAATAGAAGACGCACGTTTTATTTTACCATATTCTTATCATTCTAATATATTTATGGGAGTAGATGCACATACTTTAATGGAAATGATTATAAAATATACTAAAACTCACTTAAGTCAAATACAAGAAATTCGTGAATTTGGCGAAAGGTTATTAGCTATTGCAAAAGATAATTGTCCTTATATTTTAAAAAAGGTGGAAAAAGAACGACAAAAAGAAAATGATGAAGTCCATGAACTATTAAAAGATTTGTCTATTCCATCTTATTCGATTTTAGATAAAGTGAGATTGTTAAATTATTCTAAGGGTGTAGATGAAATTATTTTGGTTTCTGCTATTATGCGTCGATATCAAACTACTCGAGAGATGGCTTTACAAATTTTACAGCAAGGAGTACAAAAAAATCCTAATTTTAAAAAAGAATTAATGAAAAAAATTGTTTTTGAAGGCGATCAATTAGAATTAACTCAAGTAAATTTTCAATATCAGATTCCTGTGTCTTTTGCGATACTTACTCATTTAACAAGGCATCGTACGCAAGATATTCTAATTCCAGATTTTGCTCCAGTAGTTGATTTATCTCAATATAAAATTCCACCAACAATAAGAACCAATGAAATATGTTTAGAGTTTTATAAGGAAATATTTACGAAAAATATAGCAATGTATAACTATTTTAAAGATCTTGGTATAAGAGAAGAGGATTTAATCTATTTTACTTTATCTGGAAATATGGTCAATGTAATCACTAATCTAAACGGAAAATCAATGGAACATATTTTTAAATTGAGAGAGTGCAATCGAGCACAATGGGAAACTAAAGAAATGGCTAATATGATGCATGAAGAGTTAAATAGATTAGAGGATGCTCCAATATTTTCTAGTTTATTAGGTGCAACATGTGATACAATAGGCAAATGTTTTGAAGGAAAACAATCTTGTGGAAAATTATTAAAATTAAAAAAAGAAAACTGCTAATTAAAAAAAGCAGTTTTTTATATTTCTCGCATGTTTGCTTGATTTTTAAAAGGATTTTTTGGATCTATTTTATCGGTAAATAGGATTCCATTTAAATGATCAATTTCGTGTTGAAAGGCAATAGCTAATTCTTCACGAACGCGAATTGTATAAGGATTTCCATTAATATCATATGCTTCTACAGTTATTCGAGCATATCTGGGAACAATTCCAACGGTTTCACGATTTATACTTAAACATCCTTCACCTTCACCTACATAAATCAATTCTTCACTATTACTAATGATTTTCGGATTTATTACAATATAATTTTCGAATTTTCCATCATCTACTTCATCAACAATCACAAAAATTCTTTTAGCAATTCCTAGTTGAATATAAGCAAGTCCCATCCCAGCACGTAAATTATATTTTTCACGTAAGTCTTCAATTTGACTAATTTTTAAATAGTCTAACATATCCTGAATTCGTTTTTTATCGGTTTCATCTAATGGAAATATAGCATCTTTACTAATTAAATGTAAGCGTTTATCTTTTTCATCTAAAATTGTTAATTCAGGCAATTGCATAAAATCCCTTTCTTTCGACAAATATTGTATCACAAAATATAAAAAAAGGAAGATAAAACTTCCTAATTGTTATAATTATTATTGCCCCAATTCCATCCTGCGCCAATAATGATGATCAAAAGAATGAATAGGACAATCCATATAGCTCCGCCTATACCATAACCTGAAGTGTATCCAGCATATCCGGTATTTCCACAACAAGGAGTGGCATTGTATCCGCCACCATAACCTGCGTTATAGTAGCCATTGTTTCCGTAATAATACATATATTATACCTCCTTTATGTATCTATTATAGTTTATTAAAGTCTAAAAAAAATGCTACTTTAAAATACCTAAAAAATTCATTTTACATTTATTTATTTTTCTTTAGATTTATTTGTGTTTTTTATGGTATTATTATATTAGGTGAATAATATGAGGAAGCTTCTTTTAAAAATGGATATCCCTTTGTTAATAATGATGTTTTTATACTCTATATTGGGTTTAGTCCTTATTTTAAGTGCTTCTTCTGTGTCTGCAGTACTTCGTTATGATGTGTCTTCTTCACATTTTTTTATACGACAATTTATTTTTTTAGGGGTTTCTTTTTTTATCGGCTTTAATTTTATATTACGTTTTCCAACATCAAAATATAAATATTTTACACCAATTTTGCTTGTTGGTACGCTAGCTTCATTAGTTGGCTTGTTCTTTTATGGAATTATATCTAACAATGCTCAAAGTTGGTATAAAATAGGTCTTTTTAATTTGCAACCAGCCGAGTTTGCAAAATCCATATTGGTTATTTATATGGCTATTTTTTATCAAAGAAGTTTAAAAAGAAAAAAAACAAATTTATATTATAATTTAATTCCTTTAGCTGTAGCGGGTATTATTTTTGTTTTAGTTGCCATGCAACCCGATTTAGGTGGGGCTTTGATTATTGGAGGAATAGCCTTTTTAATATTTTTAATTGTTCCACTGGATAAACATAATCAATTAAAATTAGTTAAAGTATTAGGTATTTCGCTTGTTTTGTTAGCTATTGGTCTAGTATATAGTGGTGCTGATATTTTAAATTCTCGCCAATTAAGCCGATTGCAATTTAAAAATCCGTGTTCTCGTTATAGTGAAGATACTGGATATCAAGTCTGTAATGGTTTTATTGCTATTCATAACGGAGGACTTTTTGGAGTTGGTTTAGGAAATTCTACCCAAAAATATTTGTATTTACCTGAGGCGCATACCGATTTTATTTTTCCGATTCTTGTAGAAGAGTTAGGAGCGATAGTAGGGGTAGTTGTTTTAATTGGTTATTGTTATATTTTATATCGTATTTTAAAGATTGGTAAAGAAGCCCAGGGAAATGTTCGAAATATGATATTATGTTATGGAACTTTTGCCATGATACTTCTTCATTTAATCGTTAATTTAATGGGAGTTTTAGCACTTATACCTCTAACAGGAGTTCCTATTCCTTTTTTGACTTATGGTGGTAGTTATACTATTAATTTAATTATCATGTTGTTTGTTGTTCAAAGAGTGGCAGTAGAAAATAAAAATATGAAATTTAAACGAGAAATGGCAAAGTTGTAATCATTTTAAAGTATTAAAGATCTCTTGAGGAGATTTTTTTATTTTCTAAAAAGGAAACTTTAAATTTTGATTGTAAATATATTGTAGGAGGTGATGAAATGAATTATTTAAAAAATCCGCTTATATTATTAGGTATAATTGGCTTTCTAGTATTAACGAATGTTGTAAGTTGTGTTTATATTTTCTTTTTTGATGAAAAGTGTCCGGTTTGTAATGAAAATGAATCTGTTATTTATACGGAACCAGAAGAAGAAAAAGAAAAGACAACAATATTTGTTGATATAAAAGGATATGTTAAAAATCCGGGAGTTTATGAAATGGATTCAGGTACAATTGTAAATGATTTAATAAATAAAGCTGGAGGAATTAAAAAAGGTGGGACAACAGAAAATATTAATTTAAGTAAAAAATTAGTTGATGAAAGTATGCTTATTATTTCTTCTTCTAAAGATTTAAAAAATCAAACTACTTGTTCAACAAAAGCAACGACCAATGATTATGCAATAACTGAATCTGAAAATCTAGTGTATGAAGAAACAAAACAAATAGATTCATCAGCAGATAAAACAACCGGTAAAATTTCGATTAATACAGCAAGTAAAGAAGAATTAATGACTTTATCTGGGGTAGGAGAGAAAACTGCTGAAAAAATTATAGAATATCGAACTAATCAAAAATTTGTAACCATTGAAGATTTAAAAAATGTTAGTGGTATAGGAGATTCTATTTTTGAAAAAATTAAAGATTATATTACAATCTAATCTTTTTTATCTTTTCTTATTTATTTTGTTAGTTTTGTTTTTGTTTCTGGAATTAAAAGTAAAAAAATACTCTTCCTTGTTTTATGATGATACAAATCAAATTATAGCAAAAATTCAATCTTTTAAAATTGATGGAGATAAAGTTACTTTTTATTTAAGTGAAAGAGAGACATTTACTGCAACTTATTATATATCTAGTGAAAAAGAAAAAAAAGATTTAGAATCTAAATTAGAAATTGGTAGAATACTTCATTTAGATGGTAAAAAACAAGAAATTTTTCCAAATACTATTCCGAATACTTTTAATTATAAAAAATATTTAGAGCATAAACAGATTTATTTTTCTTTTTTAATATCTAAAATAGAATTTACAAATAATAAAATAGATTTTTTTTCGCGATTTAAAAATAAAGTCAGAAATAGAATAAAAAAATTAGGTAGTAATCCTTATTTAGAAGCTTTTTTGTTAGGGGATAAGAGTTTAATGGATAAAGAGCTTTCGGATATTATTCAAAATAATGGAGTGAGTCATTTATTTGCTTTATCAGGTATGCATTTATCTTTCATTTATGAATTTTTAAATAAAGTATTAAAAAAAATAAAGAAACGGAAAATAATTATTTATCTTTTTTTGTTATTTTATCTAATTTTAGCTTCTTTTCCTGTTTCTTTTATTCGTGCCATTTTATTTTCTTTTTTGCTAGATTGCAATCATAAGTTTTCTTTTAATATATCGAAAATCAAAATATTATTTTTAGTGGCATCTTTACTTTTATTTTTTAATCCTTTTTATATTTATGATATTGGCTTTATTTATACTTTTTTGATTACTTTTTCACTATTATTTTCAAATGATTTTATAAATCGGAAAAATAAACTATTTCAAATTTTTTTAGTTAGTTTAATTACTTTTTTATTTGGAGCTCCCATTACCATTTATTCAAATTATGAAATAAATTTAATGACAATATTTAATAATGTAATTCTTGTTCCATTTGTTAGTATTTTAATTTTTCCGTTTTCTATTTTGACTTTTTTTCTTTCCTGTTTAATACCTGTTTTTCAATTTTTTATTAAGATTTTAGAAATGATTAGTCAATTTTTAAATACAATAGCTGTTCCCATTATTTTTGGAAAAATATCTTATGTAGATTGTTTTATATATTATTTATTTTTAATGTTATTTATAAAATTACGAAGTAAAGTGTTTATTTGTTTTTTCTTTATTCAATTGTTCTATGTTTATCATAAAGATTTATTTAATACTTATACATCCGTTTATTTTATTGATGTAGGGCAAGGAGATGCGTCTCTTTTAGTAGCTCCTCGAAATAAAGAGGTTATTTTAATCGATACAGGAGGAAAAATTGAATATGAAAAAGAGTCATGGAAAAGTCGTAATCGAGAGTACAATTTAGCAGAATCTCTTTTATTATTTTTAAAAAGTAAACGTATTCGTCATATAGATTTATTGATTTTGACTCATGGAGATTTAGATCATTTGGGCTATGCTAGTTATTTATTAAATCATTTGCATTTTAATTCTGTGATGATTAATCAAGGGGAAATTAATTCTTATGAAAAAGAAATTATAAATCGGATACCTCGTGTAACGAATTACCATTCTTTCTATTTTCAGTATCAAAATTTAATTACCAAAGAATATAGGGAAGAAAACGCAAATAGTTTAATTTCTTATTTTACCATCGACTCTTATAAATTTTTATTTATGGGAGATGCTACTAAAGAGGTTGAAAAAAATCTTATGCAAAAATATGATTTATCTGTAGATTTTATAAAAGTAGGACATCATGGTTCGAAAACAAGTTCTGATGCTAATTTTTTAGCACACATAAAGCCTAGGTATGCTATTATTTCAGCAGGTAGAAATAATAGATATCATCATCCGTCGACCCAAACCTTAAAAACATTGCAAGATTTACAAATTGATACTTTAAATACTCAAAATTTAGGAACAATTGAAATTCAAATACACAAAGGTACATTTCACATTTTTTCGTGTTTAACATAAAATAAAGTACACTAATTAGTGTTTAAATAGATGAAAGAGAGTTTCTCTTTCTTTTTTTATATTAAAACTGACATTCTAAGATTTGTCAATAATAATTTTTTATGATATTATAGGCACTATAAAAACACACGAAATTTATAAATTT